>NZ_JBIWPO010000015.1:0-185295 GCF_044768275.1 Streptomyces sp. NPDC101152
ACGCCCCTGCCGCAGCAGGTCCATGAGCAGGCCGGTGAGGGCGAAGTGGCCGAGGTGGTTACCGGCGAACTGTGACTCGTGACCCTGGGGGCTCAGCGTTCGGGGTGGCGTCATGACACCCGCGTTGTTGATCAGGACGTCGACCTGCAGGGCGTCGACGTGCGCGCGGGCGGCGAACGCCTTGACCGAGTCCAGATCGGCGAGGTCGAGATGGCGCGTCTCAAGGCTTGCGTCGGGATCGGCGGCGCGGATGTCGGCGACGGCCCGGCGGCCCTTGGCCTCGTTGCGTACGGCCATGACGACGTGCGCACCGTGCCGCGCCAGGTGGCGGGTGGTGGCCAGGCCGAGGCCGCTGTTGGCTCCGGTGACGACGAAGGTCCGGCCCGTCAGGTCGGGGATGCGGGATGCGGTCCATTTGCTGTCTGGCATGAGACTCAGACTGCCGTTAATGACACAGTGAGTCAAATAGGGCCCGGCGGGACTCATCTGGCTCGGATTAGCATCGACGTCGTGGGAGATACGAAGACGGCCCCGGCGGCCAACATGGCGGAGCGCAAGCGCCAGCTCGTGCGCAGCGAACTGGCGGAGGCCGCGGTCAAGCTGCTGGCCGACCAGGGATTCGAAGAGACGACGGTCGACCAGATCGTGGCCGCCGTGGGAATGTCACGCCGTACGTTCTCGCGCTACTTCGATTCCAAGGAAGACGTGATCGTGCACATGCTGGCGGAAGCCGGCGTGAAGTTGTGCGCGGAGCTGAACGCCCGGCCCGCCGACGAGCCGCCCGCGGTGGCGTTGCGTCGTGCCCTGTCGGTGTTCACCTCGATGAGTGTCGGCAATCCGGCCAAGATGCTGCGCGTGAGCAGGCTGATCCTCGACACCCCGGCCCTTCTGGCCCGCTTCCTGGAGCGGCAGTCCCAGTGGCAGGCCGAGATGACCGGCATCCTCGCCCTGCGTGCCGGACTGGACCCGGACGTCGACCTGCGCCCTGCCGTCGCTGCCGGCGTCGCCCTGACGGCCTTCCAAGCCGCCCTGCGCCGCTGGGTGGACAGCGACGGCAGCGAAAGCCTGGACGAGGTCGTCGATCAGGCTCTCGCCCTGGTCGGACCGGTGATCGAACTCGGAGTCGATGCGGGCTGACCGACTCCCGAACTGCATACCGGCCCGCCACACGGCGCCTGGTCAACCCACAGAAAAAACCCGGCTGTGGGCTGGATCCGCGACCCTCTCGCCCCGGCTGTGCCTGATCACCCAGGCAAGATCCTCTACGTCAGGTCCTCGAACTTCCCCGGCTACAAGATCGCCCAGGCCAACGAGATCGCCGCCCGGCGCGACGGCACCATCGGCCTCGTCAGCGAGCAGTGCGTTTTCTGAGCGCCGTCCCCGCCGAAGAAGCCGCCCGCCTGCTGCGAGGCGGCGGGTGACAGCGCCACGCAGCTCGACCAGCGATCGCCACGTGCGTCTGCTGGCAATGCGTGCCAAGCGCAGATTCATCGACGACGCTGACGTCGAGGAAGCGATCGAGGAAGTCGACGACAGCCAACTTGTCCCCCTGCTGGAGGAGTTCGTCCACCTCCCACGCGGCCGGCACCGCACCCTGCGCCTCAGAAGCCTCCTGGTGGGCCTCCACCTCTGCACCCAGGACACCGGCGGCAAGATCGTCTTGGAACGGGTCACGGACATCCTGTACTTCCGCCTCAGCCCGCAGCTGCGCGCCCGTCTCGACATTCCCGAGTACGAAGACCACCACCAGGGATTCGAGGCGGCCTACGCCGTCGTCCGGCGAATCTTCCACGCCATGAAGGACGCGATGAACCCCTCCCCGCTGCCACCCAACGGGCACCTCTCACGCACGGAGGCGAACGCACTGACGGGCGCAGCCGACGTCGGCGAGCTGGCGGAGCGGGAGCGGCGGCTGGCCCTGTTCACCGAATTCGTCCTGGACGCCTCCGTACGCCCCCTCCACGAGTTGCTGGCAGAACTGGCAGAGGTCTCCCTGGGCATCGACGCCACCCCCGTCCGCACCTTCTCCCGCGGCCGCCGTGCGAACGGGCCGAGCTCGCCACCGACCCGGACGCCGGCTGGTACGTACGCGAAGGCGACCACCGCGACCCCGAGGCTCCGGTGTCCGACTCCAACCCCCTCGCCGAGGGCATCGAGGCCGCAGGCTCACGCCGCATCCGCGGCATCGCAGCGCAAACGATCCTGCTCGCCTTCCAGCTCGCCCACGCGAACCGTCGCAAGATCAAGAAGTGGCTGGACACGCTGCCACTCGGCGGCGAGCGCCCCCGCCGACGCACCCACCACCGCCGTCCGACAAGAGAGCCGAGGAGCTGGACCCCGACCGGTCACCTGACACCAGCGGCATAGATCAATCCGACCCCGGCGCCACAACGCACCAAAGACGGGCCCCACCCGTGAGATAGCTCACGAGCTGGGGCCTTGGCATGTCCTGACAAAGCTGTGCGATGCCTCACAGTCACCAGACGACACCCGGCAACGAGAAACGGGCCCCTGCCGTGACTTCCGTCACTGGCAGAGACCCGTTTCGTCGGTTTCTCCTGGTGCGCGAGGGGGGAGTTGAACCCCCACGCCCTTGCGGGCACTGGAACCTGAATCCAGCGCGTCTGCCTATTCCGCCACCCGCGCATTGGGTGTGTCCTCGGGCTCCTTCCCCCTGCGGGGCGGCGCCTTCCGACACGCAGAACATTAGCACGCTGGCCGGGGTGGGTTCACATCCCTTATCCCGGGGCAGCCGCCGACCAGGGAGGTCTTCCGATCCGTCCGGCGACCGGCCGACGGTCGGAGCGCTTCCCTCCGTATCAAGCAGTGCCGGTTCTCGTATCAACCTCGTACCGGTACGGCCCGTCTCCCCAGGAGCCGGGCCGGGTCCACAGTCAGGTGCGGGACACTTGTCACCGGCCGCCTCTACGATCCATGCCAGAAGGAGTTCGCGAGAGGAGTTCGAAGGGGAGCCTCGGAGGGAACCTCCGCAGGGACCTCGACGGGTGTCGACACCCGTCGACGGGGCCGACAGGGGGAACCAGCCGATTCACCGGCGCGTGGATACGATCAGTAAGCAGTACCAGGCAGGGCAGTACCCGCGACGCGGGGAACAGGACGGCAGCAACACCGGAGGAGGTGCCCCATGGGAGTCCTGAAGAAGTTCGAGCAGCGTCTCGAAGGTCTGGTCAACGGCACCTTCGCCAAAGTGTTCAAGTCCGAGGTCCAGCCCGTGGAGATCGCCGGCGCGCTCCAGCGCGAGTGCGACAACAACGCGCAGATCTGGAACCGCGACCGCACCGTCGTACCCAACGACTTCATCGTGGAACTGAGCACACCGGACTTCGAGCGGCTCAGCCCCTACTCCGGCCAGCTCGGCGACGAGCTCGCCGGCATGGTGCGCGACTACGCCAAGCAGCAGCGCTACACCTTCATGGGCCCCATCAAGGTCCACCTGGAGAAGGCGGACGACCTCGACACCGGTCTGTACCGGGTGCGCAGCCGGACGCTCGCCTCCTCCACCAGCCAGCAGGCTCCCGGCGGCCCCGCTCCGGCGGCCCCGGCCGCGGGCCGCCCCGGCGGTTACGGCTACCCGCCGGCCGCCGCCCCCGCGGGCGCTCCACCGATGCCGGCCGCTCCGCCGCCCGGCGGCCGGGGAGGCAGCGCTCCCTATCTCCAGCGGCCCGCCGCGGCCCCGGCGGCCGGCGGCGGCACCCGCTACTGGATCGAGATCAACGGCACCCGCCATCAGATCTCCCGCCCGACGCTGGTGCTGGGCCGCAGCACCGAAGCCGACGTGCGGATCGACGACCCCGGCGTCTCCCGCCGGCACTGTGAGATCCGGACCGGAACGCCCTCGACGATCCAGGATCTCGGGTCCACCAACGGCATCGTGGTGGACGGGCAGCACACCACCCGCGCTACGCTCCGCGACGGCTCGCGGATCGTCGTGGGCAGCACCACCATCATTTACCGGCAAGCCGAAGGGTGAAGCGGGGGCAATGTCAGAGCTGACCCTCACGGTCATGCGGCTGGGTTTCCTGGCCGTACTGTGGCTGTTCGTGATCGTGGCCGTGCAGGTCATCCGCAGCGACCTGTTCGGTACGCGCGTCACCCAGCGCGGGTCCAGGCGAGAGGCCGGGCGGCAACAGCAGCAAGCCGCCCGCCAGCAGGCGGCCCCTCCGCAGCAGCGCCAGCAGTCCGGCGGCCGCCAGCGCCGCAACGCGCCCACCAAGCTCGTGGTGAGTGAGGGCACCCTCACCGGCACCACGGTCGCCCTCCAGGGCCAGACCATCACCCTGGGCCGGGCACACGACAGCACGATCGTGCTGGACGACGACTACGCCTCCAGCCGTCATGCCAGGATCTACCCCGACCGAGACGGCAACTGGATCGTCGAGGACCTGGGCTCCACCAACGGCACGTACCTCGACCGGAGCCGGCTGACGACCCCCACGCCGATTCCGCTGGGCGCGCCGATCCGCATCGGCAAGACAGTCATCGAGCTGCGGAAGTAGTGCTACATCATGATTAGGCGCGAGCGGAGCGAGCACGCAGCGGCGGCCCCCACCACGGGCCCCGGCGCGCTCCCGACCGGAGGGTGGGCACCGTGCGGATGTATCCGGAGCCGACGGGCGAGGTGCGCATGAGTCTGTCACTGCGCTTCGCCGCCGGATCGCACAAGGGCATGATCCGCGAGGGCAACGAGGACTCCGGATACGCCGGCCCGCGCCTGCTCGCGATCGCCGACGGCATGGGCGGCGCCGCCGCCGGCGAGGTCGCCTCCTCCGAGGCCATCTCCACCATCGTCGCCCTCGACGACGACGTGCCCGGTTCCGACATCCTCACCTCCCTCGGCGCCGCCGTGCAGCGCGCCAACGACCAACTGCGCGCCATGGTCGAGGAGGACCCGCAGCTCGAGGGCATGGGCACGACGCTCACCGCCCTCCTGTGGACCGGCCAGCGCCTCGGCCTCGTCCATGTCGGCGACTCGCGCGCGTACCTGCTGCGCGACGGCGTCCTGACCCAGATCACGCAGGACCACACCTGGGTGCAGCGCCTGGTCGATGAGGGCCGCATCACCGAGGAAGAGGCCACCACCCACCCCCAACGTTCCCTGCTCATGCGGGCGTTGGGCAGCGGCGAACACGTCGAGCCGGACCTGTCGATCCGTGAGGTCCGCGCCGGTGACCGCTACCTGATCTGCTCCGACGGCCTGTCCGGCGTGGTCTCCCACCAGACCCTCGAGGACACCCTCGCCAGCTACCAGGGCCCCCAGGAGACCGTCCAGGAGCTCATCCAGCTCGCCCTGCGCGGCGGCGGCCCCGACAACATCACCGTCATCATCGCCGACGTCCTCGACCTCGACACCGGGGACACCCTCGCCGGACAGCTCTCCGACACCCCCGTCGTGGTCGGCGCGGTCGCCGAGAACCAGAACCACCACCCCCACCACGACCCCGGCCTCATGCAGACGCCCGCGGGGCGCGCCTCCCACCTCGGCCGCCAGGTGCCCGGACAGGGCGGGGGCGGCGAGTTCGGCCCGCCCGGCTCCGGCGACACCACCGGCTACATCCCGGCCGGCAGCTTCGGCGACTACACCGACGACGACTTCGTCAAACCACGCAAGAGCCGCCGTTGGCTCAAGAGATCCTTCTACTCGGTGCTCGCCCTCGCCGTCGTCGGCGGCGGCCTCTACGGCGGCTACCGCTGGACCCAGACCCAGTACTACGTCGGCACCAGCGGCGAGCACGTCGCCCTGTACCGGGGCATCAGCCAGGACCTGGCCTGGGTCTCCCTCTCCAAGGTGGAGAAGGACCACCCCGAGATCGAACTCAAGTACCTGCCGCCGTACCAGCAGAAGCAGGTCAAGAACACGATCGCGGAGAGCGGTCTGACAGACGCCCAGAAGAAGGTCGACGAGCTCGCCGTGCAGGCCTCGGCGTGCAAGAAGCAGGCCGAGCGGCAGGCGGCGCAGAGCAAGCCCGGCTCCAAGACCGGTCAGGGACAGGCCGGTGGCACCACGGGAACCACCAGCACCTCGCACACGTCCAAGGCCACGTCGTCACCGAGCTCGTCCGCGAAGCCGAAGTCCCCGTCCCCGAACCCGTCCGCGACCACCGCCACTCCCAGCCCCGGCCCCAGCCTCTCGGAGGAAGAGCAGAAGGTCGTCTCGATGTGCGGTAAGCAGTAGGCAAGCCGTGAGAGGCCCCGTCACACGATGAGCAGTACTACCAACACCCCGACGCACCATACGTCCACGATCGGCGCCATCGGCGCGCCGAGCAGACGGAACACCGAGCTGGTGATGCTGGTGTTCGCCGTCGTCATCCCCGTGTTCGCCTATGCCAACGTGGGCCTGGCCATCGACGGCAAGGTGCCGGCCGGCCTGCTCGGTTACGGTCTGGGCCTCGGTCTGCTCGCCGGCGTCGCCCATCTCGTCGTGCGGAAGTTCGCCCCGTACGCGGACCCCCTGCTGCTGCCCCTGGCCACGCTGCTCAACGGACTCGGACTCGTCGTGATCTGGCGCCTGGACCAGTCGAAGCTGCTGCAGCAGATCAAGCAGGCCGGCGCCGCGGCCCCCCGTCAGCTGCTGTACACCGCACTGGGCATCGCGCTGTTCATCACGGTGCTGATCTTCCTCAAGGACCACCGCGTCCTGCAGCGCTACACCTACATCTCCATGGTCGGCGCGCTGGTCCTGCTGCTGCTGCCGCTGGTGCCGGGTCTCGGTGCGAACATCTACGGTGCGAAGATCTGGATCTCGGTCGCCGGATTCTCCATCCAGCCCGGTGAGTTCGCGAAGATCGTCCTTGCGATCTTCTTCGCCGGCTACCTCATGGTGAAGCGGGACGCCCTCGCGCTCGCCAGCCGCCGCTTCATGGGCCTCTACCTGCCGCGCGGCCGCGACCTCGGCCCGATCCTCGTCGTCTGGGCGATGTCGATCCTCATCCTCGTCTTCGAGACCGACCTCGGCACCTCGCTGCTGTTCTTCGGGATGTTCGTCATCATGCTGTACGTCGCCACCGAGCGGACCAGCTGGATCGTCTTCGGTCTGCTGATGTCGGCAATCGGCGCGGTGGGCGTGGCCAGCTTCGAACCACACGTCCAGCAGCGCGTCCACGCCTGGCTGAGCCCGCTGAACGAGTACAAGCTCAGCCAGCAGGGCGTGGCAGGCCACTCCGAGCAGTCGATGCAGGCTCTGTGGGCCTTCGGCTCCGGCGGCACCCTCGGCACCGGCCTCGGCCAGGGCCATTCCGACCTCATCCGGTTCGCCGCCAACTCCGACTTCATCTTCGCCACGTTCGGCGAGGAACTCGGCCTCACGGGCGTCATGGCGATCCTGCTGATCTACGGCCTGATCGCGGAACGCGGCGTGCGCACCGCGCTGGCCGCCCGCGACCCGTTCGGCAAGCTGCTCGCCGTGGGCCTGTCCGGCGGCTTCGCCTTCCAGGTCTTCGTCGTCGCCGGCGGCGTCATGGGGCTCATCCCGCTGACCGGTATGACGATGCCGTTCCTGGCGTACGGAGGTTCCTCCGTCATCGCCAACTGGGCCCTCATCGGCATCCTGATCAGAATCAGCGACACGGCGCGCCGCCCGGCGCCCGCGCCCGCCAGCAACCCCGACGCCGAGATGACCCAGGTGGTCCGCCCGTCATGAACAAGCCCCTGCGCCGGATCGCACTCTTCTGCGGCCTTCTCGTCCTGGCCCTGCTCATCCGCGACAACTGGCTCCAGTACGTCAAGGCGGACAGCCTGCGGACGGACACGAACAACCGCCGCGTCACCATCGCCCGTTACTCCACCCCGCGCGGCGACATCATCGTCGACGGCAACCCGATCACCGGGTCCACCACGACGAGCAAGAACGGTCTCAACGACCTGAAGTACAAGCGCACCTACAAGGACGGCCCCATGTGGGCGCCGGTCACCGGCTTCGCCTCGCAGGCCTTCGGCGCCACCCAGCTGGAGTCCATCGAGGACGGCATCCTCACCGGCACCGACGACCGGCTCTTCTTCCGCAACACCCTCGACATGATCACGGGCAAGCAGAGGCAGGGCGGGAACGTCGTCACGACCCTCAACGCGGCCGCGCAGAAGGCCGCTTACGACGGTCTCAAGGCCCAGGGCGGCAAGGGCGCGGTCGCCGCGCTCGACCCGTCCACCGGCAAGATCCTGGCGCTGGCCTCGTACCCCTCGTACGACCCCTCGACCTTCGCCGGCAACTCCACGTCGACGGACACCAAGGCCTGGAACTCGCTGCTGAAGGCGAACAACCCGAACGACCCGATGCTCAACCGGGCGCTGCGCGAGGTCTATCCGCCCGGCTCCACCTTCAAGGTGGTCACGGCCGCGGCCGCGTTGGAGAACGGGCTGTACACGTCCGCCGACCAGAGCACCGACTCGCCGCTGCCGTACGTCATGCCGGGCACCACCACCGAGCTGAAGAACGAGGGCAACATCCCCTGCAAGAACGCGACCATGCGGGTCGCGCTCAAGGTCTCCTGCAACTCCGTCTTCGGCAAGATCGGCGCCGACCTCGGCAACGACAAGATGCTGGCCGAGGCGAAGAAGTTCGGCTTCGACGCCCAGCAGTTCGTGCCCACGCGCTCCGCCGCCTCGGTCTTCTCCAGCGGCATGAACAAGTCGCAGACCGCGCTGTCCTCCATCGGCCAGTTCAACACCGCCGCGACCCCGCTGCAGATGGCGATGGTCGCCTCCGCGGTCGCCAACAACGGCAAGCTGATGAAGCCGTACATGGTCGACAAGCTCCAGTCCTCCAACCTCGACACCATCTCGCAGACCGACCCGCAGGAACTGAGCCAGCCCCTGTCGGCGAAGAACGCGCAGATCCTGCAGTCGATGATGGAGACGGTGGTCAAGGAGGGCACCGGAACCAACGCGCAGATCGGAGGGGGCATCACCGTGGGCGGCAAGACCGGTACCGCCCAGAACGGCGTCGCGAACAGCAGGAACCCGTACGCCTGGTTCCTCTCCTACGCCAAGCTCCCCGACGGCAGCTCGCCGGTGGCCGTGGCCGTGGTGATCCAGGACGACCAGGCCAACCGCGGCGACATCTCCGGCGGTGGCCTGGCCGCCCCGATCGCCAAGAGCGTGATGGAGGCAGTCATCAACTCCAAGAAGTGACCCCGCTCACGTCCCCTTCACATCGGTGCACGTTGCGATACCGGTCCTGTATCGGGTGACGCACTTGGCCAGGTCACACAAAGCTAGCCGGGTACGGTAGGCCCGGAGTGCAGCCTCCGACCGCACACACGTGCCGGTCGGGACCGACGGAGAGGGCTGGTAGGAAGCTATGGAAGAGCCGCGTCGCCTCGGCGGCCGGTACGAGCTGGGCCAGGTGCTCGGCCGTGGTGGCATGGCGGAGGTCTACCTCGCGCACGACACCCGGCTCGGCCGCACCGTGGCGGTGAAGACGCTGCGCGCGGACCTCGCGCGTGACCCGTCCTTCCAGGCCCGGTTCCGCCGGGAGGCCCAGTCGGCCGCCTCGCTCAACCATCCCGCGATCGTCGCGGTCTACGACACGGGCGAGGACTACATCGACGGGGTCTCGATCCCGTACATCGTCATGGAGTACGTCGACGGCTCCACGCTCCGTGAGCTGCTTCACTCCGGCCGCAAGCTCCTGCCCGAGCGCGCGATGGAGATGACCATCGGCATCCTCCAGGGCCTGGAGTACGCCCACCGCAGCGGCATCGTCCACCGCGACATCAAGCCGGCCAACGTCATGCTCACGCGCAACGGCCAGGTCAAGGTGATGGACTTCGGCATCGCCCGCGCCATGGGCGACTCCGGCATGACGATGACGCAGACGGCCGCCGTCATCGGCACGGCGCAGTACCTCTCGCCGGAGCAGGCGAAGGGCGAGCAGGTCGACGCCCGCTCGGACCTGTATTCGACGGGTTGCCTGCTGTACGAGCTGTTGACGGTACGGCCGCCCTTCGTGGGCGACTCCCCGGTCGCCGTCGCCTACCAGCACGTACGGGAAGAGGCGCAGCCCCCGTCCGTCTTCGACCCCGAGATCACGCCCGAGATGGACGCCATCGTCCTGAAGGCGCTGGTCAAGGACCCGAACTACCGCTACCAGTCCGCCGACGAGATGCGGATGGACATCGAGGCCTGTCTCGACGGCCAGCCGGTCGCGGCGACGGCGGCGATGGGCTCCGTCGGCTACGGCGGCTACCCCGACGACCAGCCGACCACGGCCCTGCGCTCCACGGACCCCGGCGCCACGTCGATGCTGCCGCCGATGAGCCCGGACGACGGCGGCTACGGCTACGACGACCGCCCCGACCGGCGCCGCCAGCAGAAAAAGAACCACACCTCGACGATCCTGCTGGTCGTGGCCGGCATCCTGGTCCTGGTGGGCGCCATCCTGATCGGGCAGTGGGCGTTCAGCGGCAAGAACTCCGGCAACGACCAGGTGGCGGTGCCCAGTCTCGTCGGCCAGTCCCAGTCCGACGCCCGCAAGCAGTTGACCAACAGCGACCTCACGGTCGGGACGATCAAGCAGCAGCCCTGCGAGAACCAGGCCAAGGGCAACGTGTGCTCCACGGATCCGGCGGCGGGCACCAAGCTCAAGAAGAACAGCAGCGTCAACCTGGTGGTGTCGACCGGGGCACCGAAGGTGGCGGTGCCGAGCGTCCTCGGCAAGAGCCTCGACGAAGCTCAGCAGATTCTGCAGGGTGACCAGTACAAGTTCGTCGTGAAGACGAAGACGCAGGACTCCGCAGAAAACCCGAACACCGTCCTGGCCCAGGACCCGACGCTGGGTACGGAGGTGGAGAAGGGATCCACCATCACCCTCACCATCGCCAAGGCCCCGGCGACGGTCGCGGTGCCGAACGTAGCCGGGCAGAGCTGTGACGACGCCAAGAACCAGCTCCAGCAGAGCGGCCTGACCGGCACCTGCGTCAACACACCCACGAACGACGACAACCAGAACGGCAAGGTCATCTCGACCAACCCGTCGATCGGCACCCAGGTCAAGAAGAACTCCACGGTGCAGATCAACGTCGGTCAGAAGCAGAACAACCAGGTCCAGGTGCCGAACGGCATCCGGGGGCAGAGGCTCAAGGACGTCAAGAACGCCCTGCAGCAGGTGGGCCTCCAGGTCGGCAACATCAACGGCTCCCAGGACGACAACGCCATCGTCATCAACTCGGACCCGGCCCCGGGCAGCACGGTCAACCAGGGCTCCGCGGTCAACCTGCAGACCATCGGCGGCGGCGGCAACAACGGTGGGAACAACGGCGGCACCAACATCTTCGGCGGCCAAGGCGGCTGACCGGTGCCCTCGGACATGCAAGGGCCCCTGCCCGGGAAACGTCCCGGGCAGGGGCCCTTCGCGGGTCTCGTTGGTGGTCGTCGACTAGGACGATCCCCGGCACTTGATCAGGAGTGCCGGGGACTCCGCGTTGTCCGTGCACCACTGTCGGTCTCGCATGGCCGGGCCTCCCTCGATCGTGTCTTCATATGTGACGAACTCGTTGATCGGCTGAGGCGGGATGTCAGAAATCTGCCCCGGCCGTACGGCCACACCACGAACAAAGGGCAGAACATGATCAACGAATCGGCGCTGCTGGATCGAAGTCCCTGCGCGACGGCGTGCTGGAGCGCACGGACGTACTCGACAGAGTCAAGGCGCTGTCACTACTGCCGGATGGGATGCATGTGACGACGGCGATGGTGGCCGCCTACTTCCAGGTGGCAGGTTCAGAACTGAGCTCCTTTAAGGAGCTCAGTGGGATCCAGTCGCGCACTGCGTCGCTCGCAGTCTTCTCCCGCCGCGCCGTCCTCAACGTTGCCATGTTTGCTCCGGGACAGCGAAGTCGCACGTCAGGTGCGTGTGCATCTTCTGGACATGGAGTACCTGGCGTGTACTCAGCCTGTGGACAACTCCATCCACAGCGATGTCGTATCCCTCGACGACCGCATCGACCAGCGCATCGAGCGGAGTCTCCGAAGGCACAGCGTTCGCTTGCAGAGGCAGGAAGGGCCACGTGACTGGCCCAACACCGAGGTCATGGCCTCCATCGACGCCATGTCCGGCCGCGAGTTCGAGCAACACGTCGCAGAGCTGCTCCGCCTCGACGGCTGCACCGACGTCGTCGTACGAGGCGGCTGTGGAGACCGAGGCGTCGACATCACCGGGCGTACAGCCGACAGGCGGCGCGTCGCCGTCCAGTGCAAGAGATTCGCGCCCTGCTTCTCCATCACCAGCTCTGACGTCCAGAAGTTCGTCGGTGCGGCCAAAGTTCTGCACGTCTCGGAAGTGGCCCTCTTCGTGGCGACATGCCCTTTCACCCGTGAAGCGCTGAAAGTCGCCACCGCCGGCGGAGTGACCGCCGTACACCGCGGCCTGCTGGAGGAGTGGAGCACCGGGAAACCGCTTCAGATTCTCCTATGGCGGCGCCTGAACATGGAAAGGCCCGAAGCCGCAAGCGGAAGTTGCGGCTTCGGGCCTCCGTCATGCTAGCGACAGACCTTCCGCAAGGAGGTCTGTCAGCTCAACTCCTTCGGCGGTGTCCGCTTGCTGTCGACCTTGTCGACGCGGACCAGTTCGCCCCACACCACGTACCGGTACCGCGAGGTGTAGACCGGTGTGCACGTCGTCAGGGTGATGTAGTGGCCGGCCTTCGTCCTGCCGGACTCCTTGGGGATCTGGGAGATGACCTTGACGTCGTACTTCGAGGTCTCGTCGAGGATGTCGTAGACCTTGTAGACGTACCACTTGTCCCGCGTCTCGAAGACGATCGGGTCGCCGACCTTCAGCTTGTCGATGTTGTGGAACTTGGCGCCGTGGCCGTCGCGGTGGGCGGCGAGGGCGAAGTTGCCCTCCTTGCCCGTCATCGGGAGCGTCGCCTTCACCGGGTCGGTGTAGTAGCCGGCCACGCCGTCGTTGAGGACGTCGGTCGACGTGCCCTTCTCCACCAGGACCTGGCCGTTCTGCATGGCGGGGACGTGCAGGAAGCCGATGCCGTTCCCGGTGTCCAGCGCGCCGGGCCCGGTGTCCTCCTGGTGGGCCCAGGTGTCGCGGACCTCCGCGGCCTCCTTGTTCGCCGTGCGGTCGGCGACGACGTTCGTCCACCACAGGGAGTAGACGACGAACAGGCCGAGCACCAGGCCCGCGGTGATGAGGAGTTCACCGAGGACACTGACCGCCATCGCGATAGGGCCGGGGCGCCGTCGGCGGGCCGGCGGTCCCGCGAACGCGTCCGTGTCCTGTTGTCTGCGGTCTCTTCTGTCGCCGGTGGTCGCTGCCACGTTCATCCGCCCCTACTTGACGAGCGCGTCCGGCTTGCCCTTGCTGCGGAGCCGGTCCTCGACCATCTTGCCCCAGACGATCAGCCGGTACTTGCTGGTGAACTCCGGCGTGCAGGTGGTGAGGGTGATGTAGCGGCCGGGCTGGGTGAAGCCGGACCCCTTCGGGATGGGGTCGATCACGCTCGTGTTGCTGGGGGACGTCACCGGCAGCATCGAGGTCACCTTGTAGACGTAGTAGTCGTCCTGCGTCTCGACGACGACCTCGTCGCCGGGCTTGAGCTTGTTGATGTACCGGAACGGCTCGCCGTGCGTGTTGCGGTGGCCGGCCAGGGCGAAGTTGCCGGTCTTCGCGGACGGCATGGCCGTCTTCAGACTGCCCTCGCTGTAGTGGCCGACCATGCCCTTGTCGAGCACCTTCTTGTTGCTGACGCCCTCGGCGATCGGCACCACCACGTCCAGCTTGGGGATGTGGAGGATCGCGAAGCCCTGACCCGGCTCGAACTCGCCGGGCGCGCGCTTACCGTTCGCCCAGTCGTTCTGCAGGGTGCTGGTCTCCTGGTCGGCCTGGGCGTGCGCCCGGACGTTCGTCCACCACAGCTGGTAGGAGACGAACAGCAGCATCAGCACGCCGGTCGTGATGAACAGCTCACCGATCGCGCGGCTGGCGATCACGGCCGCACCGGGCTTGCGGGCCCGGGCCTGACGGCGCGCCTCGACCCGGGACAGCGGCGCCCGGGCCCCTGAGGACCCGTCGGTCTCAGGAGACTCAACAGTCTCAGAGGTCGCGGCGGTCGCCCCATGGCGCCCGTGACGGCCCTTGGCGGCCTTTCTGCGGGCCGCTCGGCCGCCCAGAGTGACAGGGGTGGCCTGCGCGGCCGTTGAGGCGTCAGAGGGCGATATGAAGTCGCCGGGCGGCGGATCCGGTATCCGCAGTGCCACGGTCTCCTCGTCGATCGGAGGTTCGTACGCCTGCCGCCCCACCGTCCAGTCCTCGAACGCACCGGACGCCTCGTGGGGCTCCTGCCCGTACGAGGTGCCGGACTCGCGCTCGGGGCGCAGCGCGGTCACGCCGTGGCCCTGCCCACCACCGGGGCGAGCCCCGCCGACCTCGCGACCGCGCCCTGGTCGCCGCACTCCACCAGCCAGTTCGCCAGCATCCGGTGCCCGTGCTCGGTGAGCACCGACTCCGGGTGGAACTGCACACCCTCGACCGGCAGTTCACGGTGCCTCAGGCCCATGATGATTCCGTCGTGCGTTCGAGCGGTGATTTCCAGCTCGGCCGGGACGGTCGACGGCATCGCCGCCAGCGAGTGGTAGCGCGTCGCGGGGAACGGCGTCGGCAGTCCCGCGAAGACACCCTTGCCCTCGTGCTCGACCAGCGAGGTCTTCCCGTGCAGCAGCTCGGGGGCGCGGTCCACCACACCGCCGTACGCCACCTGCATGGACTGCATGCCGAGGCAGACACCGAAGACCGGGACACCGGTCGTGGCGCAGTGGCGCACCATGTCGACGCAGACGCCGGCCTCCTCGGGCGTGCCCGGGCCGGGGGACAGCAGGACGCCGTCGAAGCCGTCCTGGGCGTGCGCGGTCGACACCTCGTCGTTGCGCAGCACCTCGCACTCGGCGCCCAGCTGGTACAGGTACTGGACCAGGTTGAAGACGAAGCTGTCGTAGTTGTCCACGACCAGAATGCGCGCGCTCACTGGTTGTTCACCGTCACATCGTTGAAGGGAAGCAGCGGTTCGGCCCACGGGAAGACGTACTGGAACAGGACGTAGACCACCAGCAGGACCAGGGCGAGTGAGATCAGCGCCTTCACCCACACGTTGCCCGGCAGATGCCGCCAGATCCAGCCGTACATGCCGTCCCTTCCGTTCCACCCACGGCACCAGTCGCACGCCGTACCGTCACCAGACTAACGGCGCAGCGCCGCCGGCTTGCCTGCGTCCACAGGCTGTGTGGAGTCCAGGTGCCCCCACACGATCAGCCGGTGACTGTGCCCCCACTCCGGATCGCACGTGGTCAGCGTGAGGTAGCGGCCCGCACGCGTGTACCCCGACTTACGTGGCACAGGGTCGATCACCTCAACGTCCGTGGGAACGGTTTTGTAGGGGCCTTTGTCGATCCGATACGTGAACCAGGTGGTCCCGTCGGTCAGCACGACCGCGTCCCCTGGCCGTAGCTCGGGGAAGTCCACGAACGGGTCACCGTACGTGCGCCGGTGACCGGCGACCGCGAAGTTGCCCACCTGCCCGAGCTGCGCGGTGCCCGCGTAGTGCCCCAGGCCCTTCTTCAGGGTGCTCACGGCGGTGTCCTCGAGCACGGGCTTGTTCCACGTGAAACCAAGCCGCGGGATGTACATGATCGCGAAGGGACTGCCCGGTCGGTAGGGCGCCGGTTCCCGCACCGCGGCCGCGGTGCCGGCCGTCGTGGCGGGGTGCGCCGTCCGCCGGGACCACTGGTGGTGCAGCACGTCGATCTGGCGGCTCATCGCCCCGTCCGCCCGCACGCCCGTCCAGAACAGCACATACACGACGAACAGGACGATCAAGGTACCGACGGTGATGCACAGTTCACTGAAGGTCCTGACGACGACGCGCACCGGCCGCTCCTGAAACGGATCGGTTCACTTCACGGGCTGTGCGTAGTGCAGATCCACTGTGCCGGAATAGCCGGGAAGAGTCACCGTCCCGTCCTGGGTGACTTTCCAGCCGAGGCCGTACACGTTGACGTACACCATGTAGTTCTGGATCGCCTTCGAGGCGGACATCGCCTGGTTCAGCTTGTCCGGGTCCCCGACGGCGGTGATCTTGTACGGCGGTGAGTAGACCCGACCCTGGAGGATCAGCGTGTTGCCCACGCAACGCACGGCGCTGGTGGAGATCAGCCGCTGGTCCATGACCTTGATGCCCTTGGCGCCGCCCTGCCACAGGGCGTTCACCACGGCCTGCAGGTCCTGCTGGTGGATGACCAGGTAGTCGGGCTGCGGCTCGGGGTAGCCGGGAAGCTTGGCGGTGGCGTTCGGCGGGGCGTCGTTGAGCGTGACGGTGATCGCCGTGCCCTTGAGCGGCCGGGTGCCCGCGTCCTGCTCCAGACCGGTGAGCTTCCGGCCCTGCGCCGCGCTGCTGCCGTCGTCCTGTTCCGCGAGGGACTCGACGTCACCGCGCAGGGCGGCGTTGGAGGCGTCCAGTTCCTTGTTCTTGCGGCTGCGCTCCTGGATGAGGTCCGAAAGCTTCAGCAAGGACGTGTCCGTACGGATGTTGGTGCCCTTGGCCGTGTTGAAACTGGTGAAGAAAATGAGCCCCGCGAGGGCGAAGACGGCCACGGTGAGCACCCGCACGGGCCGGAAACGAGGCCCTCCGGCAGGACTGGATCCCGCCTGGGGGGAGTCGGCAGAATTGCTCAACGTACCCTTATCTCCTTCGGCACCGCGGAAGCACTACGCTAACGGACGCCCGGGGGAGCGCTAAGAGTCCCCTTGTACGCTGCCCCGGAGCCAGCCCCCGTTCCCTGCGCGGCCACGCAGCGCATCGACAGGAGAGACCCTCGTGCCGAAGTCACGTATCCGCAAGAAGGCCGACTACACGCCGCCCCCGGCGAAGCAGGCGACCGCCATCAAGCTGAACAGCCGTGCCTGGGTGGCGCCCGTGATGCTGGCCATGTTCGTCATCGGCCTCGCCTGGATCGTCGTCTTCTACGTGACGGACGGTTCGCTGCCCATCAACGCGCTGGACAACTGGAACATCGTGGTGGGCTTCGGCTTCATCGCCGCCGGATTCGGCGTCTCCACCCAGTGGAAGTAGCGGTCCGAGGAGATCGACGGGCGGGCTACGGGCCGGTGAACGCAGCTCTGCCCAGGGCTATCCGCTGAGTTATCCACAGGCCTGGAGGAAAATCCACAGAACCCCTGGGGATAAAGAACGACGATCTGTGGATAACCCGTCGGGCGTTGACGCCGGTACGACCATCCCACCACTCTTCGCAAGCCTGTTCGCCCCCTGCCTGACCTGCGCAAACACGGTCAGTGACAGGGGGCACAGCTGTTCCCCGACGTCATGCACAAGTTTCGCCACCCGCTGTGGACAACCGGGCACATCAGGTGAGCTGAGCTGTCCTGAGCAGCGACACCACCACGACGACGACCAGGACGAGCGCGCAGGTGCCGTACTGGACCAGGGCGCGGTGCTCGCGAGGGGCGTGGACCATGCCGTAGCCCGTGAAGACCCCGGCGACCAGGCCGCCGATGTGGGCCTGCCAGGAGATGCCGCCCCAGCCGAAGGTGATGACCAGGTTGATCACCAGCAGCGCGATGATCGGCCGCATGTCGTAGTTGAGTCGGCGCATCAGGACGGCGGTGGCACCGAAGAGACCGAAGATCGCCCCGGAGGCACCGAGCGTGGCGGTGGTCGGGGACGCCAGCAGGTAGGCGAGGGCGCTGCCCGCGAGCCCCGCCGTGAAGTAGACCGCCAGGTAGCGGGCGCGGCCGAGGGCGGCTTCCAGGGGGCCGCCGAGCCACCACAGGCTCAGCATGTTGAAGCCGATGTGCCAGATCTGCTCGTGCGTGAACATCGAGGTCACCATGCGGTACCACTCGCCGCCGGCGACGCCCTGCGTGGGTGTGTAGGGGGCCGGCGGCCAGGCGCCTAGGAGCACCAGGTCGTTCAGCAGCGAGGGCCGCACGTGCACGGCGATGAACACCGCGACGTTGATCCCGAGGAGGAGCTTGGTGACCAGCCGCGGGTCGGCCGTGACGCTGCCGCCCGCGATCGTCCGGGGACGGGCGGCGGCCGGCGGGTGCCCGGTGCCGGAGTCGCCGCGGGCGCATTCGGGGCACTGGAAGCCCACGGAGGCGTTGACCATGCACTCCGGGCAGATGGGCCGCTCGCAGCGGGTGCAGCGGATGCCGGTCTCGCGGTCGGGGTGGCGGTAGCAGCCGGGCAGGCTCCGCGCGTCCTGCGAGCTGCCTGCCGCGTGGTCCATGACATCCCCTAGGTCGTCGTACGGGTGCGGTGCGCACAAGCACCGCCCCGCCCATCTTTACGGATGAGCGGGGCGTTTGGTTCCTGCCGTGCGGGGATCGGACCCTTTCGGGATCAGCCCTCGCGGGTCTCGATGACGACCGACTCGATGACGACGTCGTTGACCGGTCGGTCGGTGCGCGGGTTGGTCTGCGCGGTGGCGATGGCGTCCACGACCTTCTGGCTGGCCGCGTCGGTGACCTCGCCGAAGATGGTGTGCTTGCGGTTCAGCCACGTCGTGGGGGCGACGGTGATGAAGAACTGCGAGCCGTTGGTGCCCGGACCCGCGTTGGCCATGGCCAGCAGGTAGGGCTTGTTGAAGGAGAGATCCGGGTGGAACTCGTCCTCGAACTGGTAGCCGGGACCGCCGGTGCCGTTGCCCAGCGGGTCACCGCCCTGGATCATGAAACCGCTGATCACCCGGTGGAAGACCGTGCCGTCGTAGAGCTTGTCCGTGGACTTGGCGCCGGTGGCGGGGTTGACCCACTCACGCTCGCCCTGGGCGAGCTCGACGAAGTTCCGGACCGTCTTGGGGGCGTGGTTCGGCAGGAGCCGGACTTCGATGTCGCCGTTGTTGGTCTTCAGGGTGGCGTAAAGCTGCTCAGCCACGATCTGCCTTCCGTTGTCTTTCCGTGACTCCCCGATCCTCGCACGGTACGCGCCCCACGTCGCCCGGCGCCCGCTTCTCCGCGCGGATCGTGGGTAACCGGTGCGGAAAACCGGTCGTGTACCCCCGGGTACCGAAGCGCTTGGCGGCGATCCGTGGCATTGTCGACGAGAAGCTCTCGTTGCCCCTTATTCATCCTCACATGACCCGGATGCCCGCCCTCTGATGCCTGGGTGTTCATTGCCAGGCATGATCCGTAAAAGGGTGGAAAGTCGAAATACCGTACGCCACCGAGGAGGAGGAACCCGTGACCCGCATCGACAGCGTGCGCGCCGCGACCGGTTCGGCGAAGGACAGCGTGCTGCACGCCGCGGAAGTGGTGGCGCCCTACGCCGACACGGCCAAGGACAGGGCCGCGCACTACGCACACGAGGCACGCGTACGGCTCGCGCCGAAGGTGTCCCTGGCGGCCGACCAGGCCCGCGTCCAGTACGACGCCCATGTCGCGCCGCGCCTGGAGCAGGCTCTGACGCTGGTGCCGCCGAAGGTCGACCAGGCCGCCCATGAGGCCGCCGTCCGTACCCGTAAGGCGGCCCAGCAGGCCGCCGACTACTCCCGGCCCAGGATCGAGCAGGCGGTCGCCGCGGCCGGGCCCGTCGCGGACGAGGCCGCCGCGCGCGGTGCGGCCGCGCTGGCCGCGCTGCGCGGCCAGGTCTCGGCGAAGGAGATCCAGAAGCTGGTCCGCAGGCAGCAGCGACGGGCCCGGGCCGGCCGGGCCGCGAAGGTGCTGCTGGTGGTCGGTGCCGTCGCGGGCGGCGCCTTCGCCGCCTGGAAGTGGTGGGACAAGCAGGCCAACCCGGACTGGCTGGTCGAGCCGCCCGCCGCGACCGAGGTGCCCGAGTCGGGTCGGCTGACGTCGGTGGACGGCAGCGCCCAGTCGGTGCTCGACCCCGAGGTCCAGGCCAAGGAAGCCGAGGAGGAGGCCGTCCAGCGCGACGAGGGCCGGTGACGTCTGGGCACCCAACTGCGCTGTGGGGCGGGAGACTTGACGGTCTCCCGCCCCATGGTCATGCCGACGGCACATGATGCCTTTTGCAACGGCCAGGACGTGTGGACCGTGCGCGGACTGTCTTTACGGAGCGCGTCCTGCCGGTTACGTGTTCGCTTTCGCGCCAGCTCAGACGTGGGCCGGCGGTCCGTCCGCGCCGATCTGCCGCCGTGCGGACCGTCCCGGGCGGTCTTTCTCGGCCTCGCCCCAGTCTCGTCTTTGCGCAAACTTTTGCAATGTTCTCGGGGCAGGGACGACGCGGTGACCCGCCTCACGGGCGGGTGTGTGACGGGGACCACCGTCGACGGGGCGACCGAAAGGCCTTTGGCGCCGCGGCGGCCCGGGCACCGGGGGATGCGGCCGGACAGTCGACGCGAGTGCCGACAACGCTGTCGGGCGGCCAGGTGGCGGACACCTGCCCACCCGAGGACGGCTCCGAGGCGTCCACCGGTGCTCCCGTGAGTGACGCCGCGGCTGGCGGAACGAGAAACCCCTCCGACCACGTTTGTCCAGGTCAGAGGGGTTCGGATGTGGAGCCTAGGGGAGTCGAACCCCTGACATCTGCCATGCAAAGACAGCGCTCTACCAACTGAGCTAAGGCCCCGGAATTGATGCGTCCGTCCGGAAGAACCGCGTACCGACGGGCGCCGGACACCAGAGTACCGGGTCCTACCGGGGATCTCGCAAAAAGATTGGGGGTCCCCGCAGGCGACCACGCTCCGTAAGATGCTCGGCGTGGTTCGCTACAGCGAACCACCGTACTTGGGGAAGCGATGGGGAGACGCAATGGACGCCGCACAGCAGGAAGCCACCGCAAGAGCGCGGGAACTGCAGCGGAACTGGTACGGGGAGCCACTGGGGGCGCTCTTCCGTAAGCTCATAGAAGATCTCGGCCTCAACCAGGCCCGTCTCGCGGGGGTTCTGGGCCTGTCCGCTCCGATGCTGTCGCAGCTGATGAGCGGTCAGCGGGCGAAGATCGGCAACCCGGCTGTCGTACAGCGGGTGCAGCTGCTGCAGGACCTGGCGGGGCAGGTCGCGGACGGCAGTGTCAGCGCGGCGGAGGCCACCGACCGCATGGAGGAGATCAAGAAGTCGCAGGGGGGCTCCGTGCTCAGCAACACCACGACCACGACCAGCAGTTCGGGCGCGCCGACCGTCAAGCGGGTGGTCCGCGAGATCCAGTCGCTGCTGCGGTCGGTGGCCGCCGCGGGCGACATCATCGAGGCCGCGGACACCCTCGCCCCGAGCCACCCGGAACTGGCAGAGTTCCTCCGGGTCTACGGCGCCGGCCGCACCTCCGACGCGGTCGCGCACTACCAGTCCCACCAGAGCTGAGCCGACGGCCCGGTTCGCCGAAGGGGGTTCGGCGAACCGGGCCACGGCAGAGGCCGAGGTGAGGTGCCGGGGGCACACGGGGTCGTATCGCTCATCACCGACCGAGGAACGGCGCGAGAAGGCGCGAGGGGGAGTCGTATCGCTCGTCGAGGGGGAAGCAAGGGGGGTAGCCGAAGGGGGAGGAGCGACGCACAGCCATGGGTGAGGTCTTCGCCGGCCGGTACGAACTGGTCGACCCGATCGGGCGCGGAGGGGTGGGTGCCGTCTGGCGTGCCTGGGACCACCGCCGCCGCCGGTACGTGGCCGCCAAGGTGCTCCAGCAGCGCGACGCGCACTCGCTGCTGCGCTTCGTGCGCGAACAGGCCCTGCGGATCGATCACCCGCATGTGCTCGCGCCCGCCAGCTGGGCCGCCGACGACGACAAGGTCCTGTTCACCATGGACCTGGTCGCCGGCGGCTCGCTGGCCCATCTGGTCGGCGACTACGGTCCCCTGCCCCCGGCATTCGTCTGCACGCTGCTCGACCAACTGCTGTCGGGGCTGGCCGCGGTGCACGCCGAGGACGTCGTGCACCGGGACATCAAGCCGGCCAACGTGCTGCTCGAGGCCACCGGTACCGGTCTGCCGCGCCTGAGGCTGTCCGACTTCGGCATCGCCATGCGGCTGGGTGAGCCGCGGCTGACGGAGACCAACCTCGTGGTGGGAACGCCCGGTTATCTCGCGCCCGAGCAGATGATGGGCGCGGAACCCGACTTCCCGGCGGACCTGTTCGCGGTGGGCCTGGTCGCGTTGTATCTGCTGGAGGGTGCCAAGCCGGACAGCAAGGCGCTCGTCCAGTACTTCGCCGAGCACGGGACGCCGAGCGCGCCCAAGGGCATTCCCGAGCCGCTGTGGCAGGTCGTGGCGACGCTGCTGCAGCCCGACCCGCTGGCGCGGTTCCGCACCGCCACGGGGGCCCGCAAGGCGCTCGCCGCGGCCCGGGAACTGCTGCCCGAGCCCGGCCCCGACGACGAGCTCATCGAGGTCTTCGACCAACTCGGTCCCTTGCCGCCGGGGTTCGCGGCCGACGGGCCCCTCAAACCGGCTCCGGGAGTCGATCCGGGGGCGGCCGCCTCCCCCGGCGACGGAGCGCCCGACGGCGTGTCCTCGGGCGACGTACCGCCGCCGAGCGGCGCGAGCACAGACGCCGTGTCCTCCGCGAGGGTCACGCCACCGGCCGACCCCCGCCAGGACACCGGCGCCCGATCCGAGCCGTCCGCCGCCCCGGCCCGGCCGACGAGCATGTCGGACACCGGCAGCTTCCACCTGCCGCCGCCCCAGGCCACGGTCTCCTCGCCACACATACAGGCCTCACAGGGCGCCCCGCACCACCCCGCCGAGGTCTCCCCCCACGACCCCACGCAGGTCCTGTCCTCCCCCCGTGCCGTGCCTCCCGCCGGGTACCAGCGCGGCGAAGCCTCTACTGCTTCGTACACCGCTCAGGACCGCCAGGTTCCATCTCCCGCACAGCACATCGCCCCCGAGGCGGCCCACGGCACCGCGCAGGGCACCGCACGGCGAGGCCACCGGGCCGCTCGCCGCCCCGGCGGCGGCCCGCCCGCCAAGGTGGCGCTCCCCCTCCTGTTCCTCGCCCTGGTCTGTTACGCCGTGGGCTTCTGGGCCCTGACCCGTATCTGAACCACCCAGCGCCTGCCGGGGACCTGACTCGTCCTCACCAACCCCGAACCCGCCGCCGCCCCGCCGCCGTCCACACGCCGAGCACCACCAAAACCACCGTGCCCGCGCCGATGCCGCCCGCGGCGACCACCTTCATGGCGGTTCCCCCTCCGGCCCCGCCCTCCGCGGCGGTCTGCCGGTCCTTGGCCGTGACGCCGAAGACGTCGTGCGGGACGGGCTGTCCGGCGTATCCGGGGCCGTCCTGCGCGGCGCCCGCGACCCGTACCCGCAGCGTCAGCCCGAACGGCCCCCGGCCGAAGTCGTCGGCCACCGCGGCGGAGAGATGGACCGCGATGTAGTACCAGCCGGCGAACCGCATGCCGTTGACGCGGTCGGTGGCCGCGTACCGGTTGGCGTAGGCGACGGCCGGCACGGGGGCCAGCTCGGCCGTCTTCTGGCTGCCGTCGTAGCCGATGCTCACGTCCTCGACGTCGGCGCGCACGGGGTTGTAGAGGGCCAGTTCCAGGGCACCGACCGTGTAGCCACCGGCTGTGACCGTGCCGTCGGAGCTGCCCAGTTCGGCCACGGCGGACGGCTGCTGGCCCCAGTCGACCGGGACCTTGTAGAAGAGCGTCTGGCCGGGCGAGATACCGGCACGCCAGACGCCCTGGTCGACGGAGGCCGCCCGGGCGAACCCGGCGCCCCCCTCACGGACCTTGGCCTCCCCGGTGAGCGGGGTGGGTGTGGCGGAGTCCCAGGTGCTGGGCGCGCTCGTCGGACCGCTCTTCGCGAGGCGGGGTTCGGTCATGGTGGTCAGTTCCAGGTCCCAGGCGCCGGAGGCGGAACCGGCCGCGTCGACGCGCTCGACGACCACGTAGTACGGGCCACCGCCCTCGCAGACGGGCGTTGGCGGCGACGTCGTCCGCGCGCCCCAGGCCGTGATGGGGTGCGGGCTGCCGGCGGCGCCGAAGATGGCGCTCTGGAAGGAGCAGGAACTGCCGTCGGCGTTCTGCACCGAGACGTGGATGCCGTCGGTGAGCGAGACCTTGCCGCCCGCGCGCGGCACGGCGGTGACGGAGACGTACGCGTTCGAGGACGCGTCGGGTTCGATGCGGTAGTAGAGCTTCGCGCCCTTGGAAAGGGAGCTGCGGTAGCTCCTGCCGGGCTCGAGGAGTCCGGCGTCGGTGGTTCCCTTCGCTCCCTTGATGGTTTCGGCGCCCGTCGCGAACCCGTAGGAGGTGGGAGCGGCCGGTCCCGCCGCGGCTGCCGGTGCCGCCGCCAACGCCGCCGACACGCTCAGCACCGCTCCGACGGCCGCCGTACGCGCGCGTGCCTCCCGCCGGACGCCCTCTGGTCTCGCGCGCCGCCACCCCGTACGCTGCCCCATCACGCGCCACCCCTCGTCGTTTCCCGGACCGTGGGACCGTCGCCCATCCTGCCCCGCGAGGTGGCGCGTCATCCGCGCAACGCAAAACCCCGACCGTGACACGGCCGGGGTTTGTTCAGAACCGGATGTCGGTGCTCACGAACCCGTGGGCACGGAGTCAGTCGCCTCCGTCCACAGATCCTGCTCGGCGCGATCCGCCTGGATCTGGCGGTACACGAGGAGCCCGCCGATGGCGGCCAGTGCGACCAGGAGAAGCTTCTTCACCGCGCGACCTCGTCTTTCCTTGACGTAGGGGACCTCTGGCGCCCGACTATACACACCGGCCGATACCGATCGGTGACCTGTGCCGGGCCCCCAACTCCCCACTCGGATACCGCAGTAGAACCGGAGTTCACCACTCCAGCCTGAGGGTGATCACATCCCCACGGACGGTGACTTCGACCCTCTTCGGGGATTCTCCTCCACTTTTCAGGCTGTTTGCACCCATCCGAGTGGTGTTCATCTGAACATCGACGGGCCAGGGGCGTCGGTCCACCACTTCGCGAGCCTCATACACATCATGAGGAAAGTACGCAAATCGCCCAACCCGAAAGTGAGGGGCCATGGCCCAGAACAAGGTCATGAAGCTGTGGACCGCCATCGTCACCGCCTTCCTCGCGCTGCTCGCGGCATTCGGACTCGTCGCCACGACCGCCACCCCGGCCGTAGCGCAGACCGAGGCGACCGGCAACCGCGAGAACGCGGGCGCGCACCACGTGACGATGCCGACACCGTCCCGGTACTGGTCCTGGTCCCACGCCCGGGCCCTGCCCCCCACGATGAAGCAGCGCATCCACGCCGAGGCCCACGGCAAGTCCCCCAGCTGCCGCCACCGCCCCCTCGCCGACGCGGACGTCGCCGGCGAGACCGACCTGGCGACGGTCCTGCACGACCCCGCCGCCGCGACCGTCGGGCACGGGGACGCCTCCCCTCTCCAACTCTGAGCCACGGCCCCGTTCCGCACCCCGACGTACCTGACGTAACGGCGAACTTGCGTACACAACCGCCTGCGCGGAAGACCCCCGGCCGCATCCGGCCGAGGGTCTTCACGTCGTGCCGCGGCGTTCGCCGACACCGTCATCGACACCGTTTCGCGCCCCGTAGCCTGGGCGCATGCCCCAGGCGCACGAAGTGAGCGCGGACTCCCCGCACGCCACCGCGAGCCGGCGCATCGTCGTCGTCTCCGCCGTCCACGGCCCCTCGGCCCGGTTCTTAGGTGAGGCGTACAGGTCTCTGTGCGCGCAGGAGCTCCCGGAGGGCTGGGAGTGGCACTGGGTGATCCAGGAGGACGGCAGGACGGACGACGTCCGCCCGCACGTGCCCGACGACACGCGCGTGACCTTCCGACAGGGGCGGCCCGGCGGTCCCGGTGTCGCCCGGACCATCGCCATGGCCGATGCCGACTGCGCGTACGTGAAGGTGCTGGACGCCGACGACCAGCTCACGGCGGGTGCGCTGGCCCGCGACCTTGCGTCGCTCGAGGCCGACCCGTCGCTCGGCTGGGCGACGTCCCGCGCCCTGGACCTGCTCCCGGACGGCTCGACGGTCGGCTTCCCCGGTGATCCCGCCGAGGGGCCCGTCGAACGCGGCGAGTTAATCGACTTCTGGCGGTCCAACGACTTCCGCGCCCCGGTCCACCCCGCAACGCTCTTCGTCCGTCGCGAGCTGCTGCTGGCACTCGGCGGCTGGATGGCCCTGCCCGCGTCCGAGGACACGGGACTGCTGCTGGCGCTGAACAGTGTGAGCCGAGGCTGGTTCTCCCGGGAGGTGGGGCTGCTCTACCGGAAGTGGGGTGGGCAGGTGACCGGGCAGGCGGCGCACGTGGACGCGTCCGAGCGGGCGGCCCGCATGGCGGTCGTGGAAGCGAGGGCGCTCGCGCTCGCCTCTCTGCCCTGGGCTTACCCCGGGGTCTGACTGGCCGACCCGCACCGCCCGGGGACGGGCCCCGAGGCCTGACACGCCAGGAGGACCGGCTCGCTCGACCGGACCTTCCGGTAGGCCCGGACTCGCCGACCAGACCTGCCAGGAGCCTTGCCTCACCTGGCCGGACCTGCACGACGGCCAGCAGGCTCGCCCACCTGCGCGGAGTCCGGCACGCGCGGTAGCGCCCGCAGGGCAGCCCGCCCCGCCCGACCGAACCCGCACGGCGGTCCACTCCGCCCGGCCGCACCCGCAGGGCTGTTGCCCCCCACCGAACTTCCAGGGCGGCTGCCCCGCCCCCTCGGACCGCACGGCGGTCTACTCCGCCCCACCGCGCCCCCAGGACAGCAGCCCCGCCCGACCGAACCCGCACGCCGATCTGCCCCGCTTTGTCGGCACCAGCCCTGCCGCCTGGCGCGCCCGGCGGCACCCACAGGGGTTCTGCCTCGCCGGCCGCACCCGCAGGGTGGCTGCCCTGCCTGCGGAACGATCCGCAGTCCCACCGGCGCCCGCGCCTATCCTCCCGTCGGCCCGGCGTCCTGGGTGCCCTCCGCGCGGCCCGCCGAGCCCAGCCACTGGGCGAGCCTGCGCACGGTCGTCTCGTCGAGCCGTTCGACGAGGGCCTCGACGGCAGCCCAGTCGTCCGGTGCGAGGTCGTACAGGCCCGCCTTGCCCAGGCCGGCCATGAGGACCTGCTGTCGACGGTCGTTCATGCGCTCCGTGAGCCTGCTCGGCTCCTCGGGGCTGCCAGAGGGCGCTCGGGGCGCCGTCGTCATGGTCGCCGCCGCGGTGGAGACGTCGTAGCGCTGCCAGGCGCCGTCCTTCGGCCCCCAGAGGCTGACCGCCAGATCGTCGCCACGCGCGCGTACCGTGTGCGCCATCTCGCCGAGCGCGTACTGCACGGGCGAGCGGTGGGGGGATTCCGCACACACCTGCCAGGAGGCCGAGGAGGGCCGGTAGTACAGCGCGACCCAGCGCAAAGCCCCGGACGGCTGTGGACTCTCGGGACGTGTCGCCACTGGAATCACCCCTTCGGAGACTGCACTGCAGGGCGACCATAACTGACGACCCGTCAGATAACCAGATCGGACTTCTCCGAGCATCACCGTCCTGTTCTCTTCGCGTCCCTGCCCCTTCACATCTGTTCTCTTCACGGTGGACGTGACACCCTGCCCGCGCTCGCGACAAGGAGGCGGAGATGAGCGGACTGGAAGCGCAGACGTTGCGTGACATCCACGGCACACGGGCGAGGAGCGCTTACGAGCGTGCCGTGGCCGCGTGCCGCCATGTCGGGCTTGACGATTCCGACGCCGAACCCGTCCCCAGGAGCCCCGGCGGACGGGCCGCCCACGCCCTCCAACTGTCCGCCCGCTCGATCGACGCACTCGCCGGCGGCGTTCCCGACCCCGCGGCGGACGCCCGCTGTGCGCGTAACGCCGCCGCCACGGCCGCGTTGGCGGCTCAGGTGGCACAGGCGCAGGACGGTGACGACTCGCTCGCCGCACTACAGGCCGCACTCGCCGCGTCCCGTGCCTCCGCGATCGCGGCCGGTGGAGTGGCGGCGGGGCGGGACGCATCCCTCAATGCCGCTGCCGACGAAGCCGAAGAGCTCGCCGTGGCCGCCGCGCGCGAAGCGGGCTGGATGTAGGGCGACTGCCGCCGGTGGCGTTGTTTCACGTGAAACATCGGCCGCATCCACGGATCCCGCGTCGTTCGGCGCCGGTCCCTCCCCTCGTGGGGACCGGCGCCGAACGCACGGATCTCTCGAACTCGGCCGACGAAGACCGCGTCGCTGTCCCGCACCCCCGACGGAAGTCGGCCGAGATCTTATGGCGACACGAACTGTCTCCCCGAACGCCGAGCCGATGGCCTGCGTGGACGAAGCGTGACGGGTTCGCTACTACGTCAGGATCCTGCCATTCCAGATCGGCGCCGAGGAGATTCCCGTCCCGTTCCGGATCCTTAAATCGCAGGTCAGCCGTATAAAGTGAGTTTTCCGGTCCGGATGGTCAAGCGCGCGGGAGGTAGGGGTGGAGGCCTTGAGTTCTGACTCAGGGGCACGCACAGCCTTCGCGGAGCGGCTCGCGCTGCTGTACAAGGAGGCCGGAAACCCTCCCCTCGCACGGGTGGCGGAGGCGGTCGTCCAGCTGCAACGAGTGGACGAACGGGGACGGCCCGTACGGGTCTCCGCGCAGCGGATCAGTGACTGGCGACGGGCCAAGAACGTCCCGGCCCAGTTCCCCGCGCTCGCGGCGGTGCTGCACATCCTGATCCCCCAGGCCCGGCGCGCCCGCCCCACCCCGGTGTCCGCCGGCCTGTACGACATGACTCAATGGCAGCGCCTGTGGGAGCGCGCCGTGGCCGATCCGGCCGGCGAACGGCCCGCCACGGCGGCAGTCATGGAGGAAGGCTCACAAGTCGAGCCGCCCGCCGTCGCCGTGGTGTGTCCGTACCGGGGCCTGGCTTCCTACCGCGAGCAGGACGCCCGCTGGTTCTTCGGCCGGGAACGGAGCACGGACGCTCTGGTCGACCAGCTCCGCTCCGTGGAACGGACGGGCGGTCTGGTCATGCTGGTCGGGGCTTCCGGCGCCGGCAAGTCGTCCCTGTTGAACGCCGGCCTGGTGCCCACCCTGCAGAACGGGGTGCTGAGCGACGAGGGCATCGGCACCAAGGCCGTCGTACAGCTCGTGCCGGGAGCCGATCCGCTGGGGGAGCTGAACGGGCGGATACCCGAGCTGGCGGACGTCCTGTCCGCTGCGGAGCCGGGTACCGAGGAGTTCGCCAGGGCCGTACGGGAGGCCGTCACCGTCTGGGCCCGCCGGGAGACAGGTGCCGACGGCCGCCCGGTCGTCATCGTCGACCAGTTCGAAGAGGCCTTCACCCTCTGCCCGGACGAGGGCGACCGGCACACCTTCATCCAGGCCCTGCACGCGGCGTCGACGCCCGAGAGCCCCGGCGCCCCCGCTCCCGTCCTCACCGTCCTCGGTATCCGCGCCGACTTCTACGAGCAGTGCCTCTCCCACCCCGAGCTGGCCGACGCGCTGCAGCACCGGCACATGGTGCTCGGCCCGCTGACCACCGCCGAGTTGCGTGAGGCGGTGACGGGTCCGGCCAAGGCCGTGGGTCTGGAGCTGGAACCGGGACTCGCGGAGCTGATCATCCGCGAGGTGAGTGCAGACGGGCCACGCGGTGCCCATGACGCCGGGGTGCTGCCCCTGCTGTCGCACGCCCTGCTCGCCACCTGGCAGCGACGCAAGGCGGGACGGCTGACGCTGGCCGGCTACCGGGCGGCGGGCGGCATCCAGGGCGCCGTGGCGGCGACCGCCGAGCGTGCCTGGTCCGGCCTCGACCCGGCGGCACGGGCAGCCGCCCGACTCCTCCTGCTGCGGCTGGTGCGGGTGGGCGAGGACACCCACGCCACCCGCCGACGCGGAACGCGACGCCAGCTGGCGCAGGAGTCGACCGACCCGGGCAAGACGGAGGAGTCGCTGGAGGCACTGGTCCGCGCCCGGCTGGTGACGCTGGACGCCGACACCGTGGAGATCACCCACGAGGCGCTACTGCACGCCTGGCCACGACTGCGCGACTGGATCGACGAGGACCGGGGCGGCAACCTCCTGCGCCAGCAGCTGGAGGAGGACGGCCGGGCCTGGGAGGCCTCCGCCCGGGACTCCTCACTGCTGTACCGGGGCTCCCGCCTTGAGCAGGCCCGCAGCTGGGCCAGGTCGGCGGGCGACACCTTCCTGACCCGGAGCGCGGTGGAGTTCCTCGCCGCCTCGGTGCGGCTGCGCAAGCGCACCCTGCTGATCAGCCGTGCCGCTGTCTCGGCCCTGGTGGTGCTCGCCGTCGTGGCGGTCGGCTCCGCCGTCGTCGCCCGGCAGCAGCGGGACGACGCCGTGTTCCAGCAGGTGCTCGCCGAGGCCGACCGTGTCCAGTCCACGGACCCCTCGCTGTCCGCCCAGCTCGACCTGGTGGCCCACCGGCTCCGCGGGAACGACGAGGGCACGAGCAACCGCCTCATCTCGATCGTCAACGCGCCGTTGGCCACACCGCTGCTCGGCCACACCGGCGCCGTCTACCTCACCACGTTCAGCCCGAACGGACGGCTGCTGGCCACCGCCAGCTACGACCGGACCGTACGGCTGTGGGACGTCAGCGACCGGGCGCGCCCCAAGCAGCTGGGCAAGCCGTTGACCGGACACACGAGCTGGGTGAGCAGCGCGGTCTTCAGCCCGGACGGGCGCACGCTGGCCAGCGCCGGGGACGACGGCACCGTACGGCTGTGGGACGTCACCGACCCGCGTCACGCGCGGTCGCTGGGCGAGCCCCTGACCGGTCACGACGGCACGATCTTCCTGGCCGCCTTCAGCCCCGACGGGCACACGCTGGCCACCGCCGACGAGGATCACACCGTACGGCTGTGGGACCTCAGCGACCCGCACCACCCGGCGCCGCTCACGGCCCTGAGGGGCCACACCGACTCCGTGCGCTCGATCGCGTTCAGCCCCGACGGGCGGACGTTGGCGTCCGGGGGCGACGACGACACGGTGCGGTTGTGGAACGTCGGCAACCCGCGGCAGCCACGCTCTCTCGGCGAGCCGATGACCGGCCACACCAAGACAGTGCACTCCGTCGCGTTCAGCCCCGACGGCAGGACCCTGGCCAGCGGCAGTTCGGACGACACCGTGCGGCTGTGGAACGTCGCCGACCGCGAGCACCCGAGCTCCCTCGGCGAGCCCCTGATCGGCCACACCGGCCCTGTGTGGTCGGTGGCCTTCAGCCCGGACGGGTCCCTGGTCGCGGCCGGCAGCGCGGACAGCACGGCGAGCCTGTGGAACGTCAGCAACCCGGCGTACCCCTCGCAGGTCGGCGAGCCGCTGGCGGGCAGCAGCGGCGAGATGTACGCGGTCGGTTTCAGCCCCGACGGCCGCACCCTGGCCACCGGCAGCGGCGACAGCAAGGTGCGGCTGTGGTCGATACCGACCTCCGACATGACCGGCCGGATCGGGGCGTTCAGCCCGGACGGCAGGGTCCTCGCCACCTCGGCGGACGACGCCATGATCCGGCTGTGGAACGTGACCGACCCGGCGCGGCCCGTGGCACTGGGCAGGCCCTTCACCACCAAGGACCACTCCCCGCGCTCGATGGTGTTCTCTCCCGACGGCCACACCCTCGTCGTCCTGACGGGAACGACGAACTCGGTCCAGCTGTGGAACATCACGGACCCCGCCCACCCCGCCGCCTACGGGCCGCCCATCCCGTTGCTCACCCGGTACGCGGGCGCCGACGCACTGGCCCTCAGCCCCGACGGGCGCACGCTGGCCGTCGACTACGACGACCGCACGATCCAGCTCCTGGACCTCACCGACCCGGCCCGTCCCCACCGCCTCGGGCAGCCGCTCACCGGCCACACCGGCTACGTCAACGCCCTCGCCTACAGCCCGGACGGCAGGACCCTGGCATCCGGCAGCGCCGACGGCACCGTACGCCTGTGGAACGTCACCGACCCCCGGCGGCCACGCCTTCTCGGCGCACCGCTCACCGGACACCTGGGCCCCGTCAACACGCTCGCCTACAGCCCGGAGGGCAAGACCCTGGCGTCCGGCAGCGACGACGACACGGTCCGCCTGTGGAACGTCACCGACCCCTCCGCGGCGAAAGGCCTGGGCTCCCCGCTCACCGGCCACACCGAGGCGGTCGTGTCGCTGACGTTCAGCCGGGACGGCCGCACCCTGGCCAGCGGCGGCAACGACAACACGGTGCGCCTGTGGAACGTGGGCGACCCGTCCCGGGCCACCCCCATCGGCCAGTCGATGAGCCCCAACGCCAAGACGGGCAACTTCCTCTCCTTCAGCCCCAGAAGTCATCTGCTGGGCGTCTCCAGCGGCGCCGACACGGTGCGGTTGTGGAACCTCGACGTCGACGCGGCCGTCCGCCACATCTGCTCCACCACCCAAGGGGTCCTGACACCGGAGAAGTGGCACGAGTACCTGCCCCGGCTCTCCTACGATCCCCCGTGCGCGAGCGACTGATCGCGGAATCCGGTGATCCGGATCACAACTCTCGGTTCGCCCCGAACAGTTGGCTCCCACTCGACAACCGACCTTGTTACCCTTGGCCATAGCCCGACCGCTGGTGCATCCCCCGTCGCCAGCGGTCGGGCCTTTTCGTCCCGCACGCCGGTTGGGGTCAAAAGGCGATGCAAAAGGCCCCCGGACCTGAGGACCGGGGGCCTTTTCGCTGGTGGGGCTAACAGGATTTGAACCTGTGGCCTCATCCTTATCAGGGATGCGCTCTAACCAACTGAGCTATAGCCCCGCCGCGCTCTGCGGTGTGTGTCCCGCGCGCTGACTCCTGAAGATTAGCGCACGACGTGGGCAGTCCCAAAATCGATAGTCGGACGGTGCTTACTCGTCCTCGGCCAGCGTCAGCTCGACGCCTCCGACGAAGCCGGCGGAGAGGTTGTAGATGAACGCGCCGAGGGTCGCGAGCGCCGTCGCGAGGACCACGTCGATGACCGCGATGATCGACGTGAACATCAGGACGTGCGGCAGCGACAGGAAGGACTGCAGGTCGAAGCCGTTCGACTCGTTGGAGCCGGTCGCCTCCGAGATGGTTCCGCCGACCGACGAGAAGACGCCCATCGCGTCCATGACCATCCACAGCACGGCCGACGCGACGATCGTGCAGATGCCGAGCGCGATGGAGAGCAGGAAGCTCACCTTCATCACCGACCACGGATCGGCCTTCGCCACGCGCAGCCGGGCCTTGCGGATGCGTGGGGTGGTGCGCACCCCGGTCCGGGGCCGGCGCACGCCGCCCGGCGAGGCCTGGGGGCCTGTCTGGGCGGGGTTCTGGTAGGCCTGCGGCGGGTGGTAGGGCCCGGCGGGCTGCTGCGGCTGCCGCTCGCCGGGGAGCGGGGAGGCCGACTGCTGCGGTGGCGTCGGCGGGGCCTGCGCCCCGGCCGGCGGCTGTGTCTGCGAGCCCCGGGTGTCCGTCACAGTTCCCCCCTGTGATTCACGCGCCTCGGAGGAAGGCGGGGCGGTCGGCTCCGCCTCCACCTTGCGCAGTTGAGTCGTGTGCGGATCTGTCGCACGCGCGGCGGAGCCACGGCCGCCGCCGTCCGTTTCCGTACCCGTGGGGGTACCGGCCGATCCGGCGCCCGTGGCTCCGCTCACGATGACTCTCTCCTCGTGCTACTCGGCCGAGGGCGCCTCACCCTCGTCCGTGCCGGTGGTCCCGGCACCCTCGGCGGTCTCGTCCACGGCCACGTCGCCGTCGACTTCCTCCGCCTCGCGTCCCGCCTCGGCGTTCCGTGCGATACCGACCACGGCATCGCGCTTGCCCAGGTTGATCAGTTGGACGCCCATGGTGTCACGGCCCGTCTCCCTGACCTCGTTGACTCGCGTACGAATCACACCGCCCGACAGTGTGATGGCGAGGATCTCATCGGTCTCCTCGACCACCAGCGCGCCGACGAGCGAGCCGCGGTCCTCGACGATCTTGGCGGCCTTGATACCAAGGCCGCCGCGACCCTGGACGCGGTACTCGTCGACGGCGGTCCGCTTCGCGTACCCACCGTCTGTGGCAGTGAACACGAACGTACCGGGTCGAACAACATTCATCGAGAGCAGTTGGTCTCCCTCACGGAAACTCATGCCCTTGACACCCGAGGTGGCCCGGCCCATGGGCCGCAGTGCGTCGTCCGTGGCCGTGAACCTGATCGACTGTGCCTTCTTGCTGATCAGAAGCAGATCGTCCTCAGCCGAGACGAGCTCGGCTCCGATCAGTTCGTCGTCGGAACCGTCCTCGGTCTCCCGGAGGTTGATCGCGATGACACCACCGGAACGCGGCGAATCGTAATCCTTCAGAGGCGTCTTCTTGACCAGACCGCCCTTGGTGGCCAGCACCAGGTAGGGCGCCGCCTCGTAGTCGCGGATAGCGAGGATCTCGGCGATCGCCTCGTCCGGCTGGAAGGCGAGCAGGTTCGCGACGTGCTGGCCGCGCGCGTCACGGCCGGCGTCGGGAAGCTCGTACGCCTTCGCCCGGTAGACCCGGCCCTTGTTGGTGAAGAACAGCAGCCAGTGGTGCGTGGTGGAGACGAAGAAGTGGTCGACGATGTCGTCTTCCTTCAGCTTCGTGCCGCGCACGCCCTTGCCGCCGCGCTTCTGGGCCCGGTAGTCGTCCGTCTTGGTCCGCTTGACGTAGCCGCTGCGGGAGACGGTGACGACGATGTCCTCCTCGGCGATGAGGTCCTCGATGGACATGTCACCGTCGTAGGGCACCAGCATGGTCTTGCGGTCGTCGCCGAACTTCTCGACGATCGCGGCGAGTTCCTCGCTGACGATGCCGCGCTGGCGGACCGGCGAGGCCAGGATCTCGTTGTACTCGTTGATCTTCGCCTGGAGTTCGTCGTGCTCCTGGACGATCTTCTGCCGCTCCAGGGCCGCGAGGCGGCGCAGCTGCATCTCGAGGATGGCGTTCGCCTGGATGTCGTCGATCTCCAGGAGGTCCATCAGGCCCGTGCGCGCGATCTCGACGGTCTCACTGCGCCGGATCAGCGCGATGACCTCGTCGATCGCGTCCAGCGCCTTGAGCAGACCGCGCAGGATGTGCGCCCGCTCCTCGGCCTTGCGCAGCCTGAAGCGCGTACGGCGGACGATGACCTCGATCTGGTGCGCCACCCAGTGCCGGATGAACGCGTCCAGCGACAGCGTGCGCGGCACCCCGTCGACCAGCGCCAGCATGTTGGCGCCGAAGTTCGTCTGCAGATCCGTGTGCTTGTACAGGTTGTTCAGGACGACCTTGGCGACCGCGTCCCGCTTGAGCACGATGACCAGCCGCTGACCGGTGCGCGAGGACGTCTCGTCACGGACGTCGGCGATGCCGCCGATCTTGCCGTCCTTCACCAGGTCGGCGATCTTCTGCGCGAGGTTGTCCGGGTTGGTCTGGTACGGCAGCTCCGTGACCACCAGGCACTGGCGGTTCTGGATCTCCTCGACCTCGACGACCGCGCGCATGGTGATCGAGCCGCGGCCGGTGCGGTAGGCCTCCTCGATGCCCTTGCGGCCGACGACGAGCGCCCCGGTCGGGAAGTCGGGGCCCTTGATCCGCTCGATCAGCGCGTCCAGCAGCTCCTCGTGCGAGGCCTCCGGATTCTCCAGATACCACTGGGCGCCGGCCGCGACCTCGCGCAGGTTGTGCGGCGGGATGTTGGTCGCCATGCCGACCGCGATACCCGCGGAGCCGTTGATCAGCAGGTTCGGGAAGCGGGCGGGCAGGACGGTCGGCTCCTGGGAGCGGCCGTCGTAGTTGTCCATGAAGTCGACGGTTTCCTCGTCGATGTCACGGACCATCTCCATCGACAGCGGCGCCATCTTGCACTCGGTGTAGCGCATGGCCGCCGCCGGGTCGTTGCCCGGAGAGCCGAAGTTGCCGTTGGAGTCCACCAGCGGCATCCGCATCGACCACGGCTGCGCGAGGCGGACCAGCGCGTCGTAGATCGAGGAGTCGCCGTGCGGGTGGTAGCTGCCCATGACGTCGCCGACGACACGGGCGCACTTGTAGAAACCGCGCTCGGGGCGGTAGCCGCCGTCGTACATGGCGTACAGCACGCGGCGATGGACGGGCTTGAGACCGTCCCGGACGTCGGGCAGCGCACGGGACACGATGACGGACATCGCGTAGTCCAGGTACGAGCGCTGCATCTCCGTCTCGAGCCCGACGGGCTCGATGCGCATCGCGATGTCGCCGCCCTCTTCAGGGGTGACGGGAGTGTTCTCGTCGGCCATTGCTGGTGAAGATCCTTCCTGGTGCGGTCAGCTGAGACCGACTCAGATGTCGAGGAAGCGGACGTCCTTGGCGTTGCGCTGGATGAACTGCCGGCGCGCCTCGACGTCCTCGCCCATCAGCACCGAGAACAGGTCGTCGGCCTGGGCGGCGTCGTCGAGGGTGACCTGGCCGAGGACGCGGTGCTCCTGGTCCATGGTGGTCACGCGCAGTTCCTCTGCGTTCATCTCACCGAGGCCCTTGAAGCGCTGGATCGTGTCCTCCTTGATGCGCTTGCCGCGCTGCCGGCCCAGCTCCACCAGGGCGTCGCGCTCACGGTCGGAGTAGGCGTACTCGACCTCGTCCCGGCCCCACTTGAGCTTGTAGAGCGGAGGACGGGACAGGAACACGTGCCCGGCCTCGACCAGCGGCCGCATGAAGCGGAACAGGAAGGTCAGCAGCAGGGTGCTGATGTGCTGGCCGTCGACGTCGGCGTCCGCCATCAGGATGATCTTGTGATAGCGCAGCTTCTCGATGTCGAAGTCCTCGTGCACGCCCGTGCCGAAGGCAGAGATCAGCGCCTGGATCTCCTGGTTCTGCAGGATCTTGTCGATCCTGGCCTTCTCGACGTTGAGGATCTTGCCGCGGATCGGGAGGATCGCCTGGTACTGCGGGTTGCGGCCGGACTTGGCCGAGCCGCCGGCGGAGTCACCCTCGACGATGAAGATCTCGCACTTGGTCGGGTCGTTCGACTGGCAGTCGGAGAGCTTGCCGGGCAGCGACGCCGACTCCAGCAGGCCCTTGCGCCGGGTGAGGTCCCGGGCCTTGCGGGCCGCCACGCGCGCGGTGGCCGCCTGGATGCCCTTGCGGATGATGTCCGCGGCCTCGACCGGGTTGCGGTCCAGCCAGTCGTTGAGGTGCTCGTAGACCGCGCGCTGCACGAAGGTCTTCGCCTCCGTGTTGCCCAGCTTGGTCTTCGTCTGGCCCTCGAACTGCGGCTCGCTCAGCTTCACCGAGATGATCGCGGTCAGACCCTCGCGGATGTCGTCACCGGTGAGGTTGTCGTCCTTGTCCCGCAGCAGCTTCTTGTCGCGCGCGTACTTGTTGATCAGCGAGGTCAGGGCCGCGCGGAAGCCCTCCTCGTGGGTGCCGCCCTCGTGCGTGTGGATGATGTTGGCGAAGGAGTACACGCCCTCGCTGTAACCGCTGTTCCACTGCATCGCGACCTCGAGGGACAGGCTCTTGTCCTTGTCCTCGGCCTCGAGGTCGATGACGGTGTTGTGCACCACGTCTCCCTTGCGGGAGTTGAGGTACTTCACGAAGTCGACAATGCCGCCCTCGTAGTGGTACGTGACGGTCTTGACCTCGGCCTTCTCGTCCGCACCGGCCTCGTCCGCACCGGAGGTCGCCTTCGCCGACTCTCGCTCGTCGGTGAGTTTGATCGTCAAACCCTTGTTGAGGAACGCCATCTCCTGGAAGCGCCGCGAGAGCGTCTCGAAGGAGTACTCGGTGGTCTCGAAGATGTCCGGGTCCGCCCAGAAGGTGACCGAGGTACCGGTCTCCTCGATGGCCTCGTGCTTGGCCAGCGGGGCCGTCGGGACGCCCATCTTGTAGTCCTGCGTCCAGCGGTGCCCGTCGGTCCTCACCTCGACGGCGACCTTCGACGACAACGCGTTGACGACGGACACACCCACGCCGTGCAGACCGCCGGAGACCGCGTAGCCGCCACCGCCGAACTTGCCGCCCGCGTGCAGCACGGTCAGCACGACCTCGAGGGCCGGCTTGCCCTCCGAGGCGACGATGCCCACCGGGATGCCACGGCCGTTGTCGACGACGCGCACGCCGCCGTCGGGAAGGATCGTGACGTCGATGGTGTCCGCGTGGCCGGCCAGCGCCTCGTCGACGGAGTTGTCGACGACCTCGTACACGAGGTGGTGCAGTCCTCGCTCACCGGTCGAGCCGATGTACATACCGGGTCGCTTGCGGACCGCGTCCAGACCCTCGAGGACGGTGATGGCGCTGGCGTCGTACGAGGCGGTGACCTCGCCGTTCGAGGAGGCCGCCGCGCCGTTCACGCCGGCGTCGGTGGACGGGATGTTCTCGTTGGGGTTGCCGGAATCGGCCACGAAGCGCCCTTTCTGGCACAGCACGAGCCGGGCTCCTGGGGGTGCCCCCTCGGGAGGAGGGTTGCCGGAGCGGCTGCGGCATGTTGCGTTGGTAAGCCTGGATCAGCGTTGCTCAGCGTTGCTCAGCTTTTCCCGGACGGTCCCCACGAGTGGGGCGGGATTGCCTCCAGTCTACCGGTAGCGCCGACAGTGATGGGGGTTTGCCGGTACCTGAGTCCTCATGTGGCGCCCTCAACCGGTCTCGTCCGACTCCCCATATGCGGAGCGGGGCTCCAAGAGGCTCAAGCAGGCACTCAGCGCTTTCAGCTGTCAACCCCTGGCTACTTGGGAGTCAGGTCGCTGTTCGCAACCGCGTCCGGTGGTACGACGACGGGGCCGCCGGCGGTACGAAGCGACCGCCGACGGCCTGTGATGTGAGGTCTGTCACCCGTACGTGTCCCCGGGGCCCCTGCTGCCCGGAGCGCGCAGCGGACCGTAGCGACGGGCGGGGCCGCCCGGGCCGTTCACCTTGATCATCTTCACCGCGCCGTGCCCCAGATCCTGGTTGAGGCGGGCCACCAGGGTCGGCGCGAGCAGGCGCAGGTTCGTCGCCCAGGCCGTGGAGTCGCAGCGCACGACGAGCACGCGTTCGTCCTCGTCGTACCTCTCCGGCTCGCAGTGCTTGGCCACGTCCTCGCCGACGATCTCCGGCCAGCGGCCCATCACCCCGCCCACCGCGGCCGGCGTCTCCCAGCCGCGCTCGGTGATCAGCCGGTTGATGGCGGAACCCAGCGCCATGGGGTCGCGTCCATCGGCGCGCGCGCCGGAGCGCAGGCCGCCGCGCCGCGCCTGCTTCTTCTGCTGCGCCGCGTCCCCCCGTGCGCGTGCCGCTTCCTTCGCCGCCCTGAGCGCCACGCGCGCGAGGTCGACGCCGGAGGGCTCGGCGGGCGTCTGGGGGGTGGGCTTCTGGACCGTCATACGCGTTCCACCGTCCCGTCCGACACGGAGAACCGCGTCCCCGCCAGTACGTGCGGTACGTCGTCGTCGACCGCCGCCGTCACCAGCACCTGCTCGCCGGGCGCGACCAGTTCCGCCAGACGCTCCCGGCGGCGCGTGTCCAGCTCGGCGAAGACGTCGTCGAGGACCAGCACCGGCTCGTTTCCCTCGGCGCGCAGCAGGTCGTAGGAGGCCAGGCGCAGGGCCAGCGCGTAGGACCAGGACTCACCGTGGGAGGCGTATCCCTTGGCGGGCAACTGGCCGAGCTTGAGCAGCAGATCGTCCCGATGCGGTCCCACAAGGGTGACGCCCCGCTCGATCTCCTGCTTGCGCGCCTCGGCGAGCGCCGCCATCAGCTGCTCGTAGAGGTCCGCACGCGTGTGTGCCTCACCGGGCGCCGACGGCTTGTAGTCGAGGGCGACCGGGCCGCCGCCCGGGGCCAGTTGCTCGTACGCCTTGTCGGCGAGCGGCTGGATCGCGGCGATCAGGTCGAGGCGCTGGGCGAGCAACTCGGCGCCCACGCGCGCGAGATGCTGGTCCCAGACGTCCAGTGTGGACAAATCCGCCCCCAGGCTCGAATCCGCTCGCCCGGGAGGTGCCCCCCCACGGCCGCCGTGCCGCCGCGCGAGGGCGGCCGACTTCAGCAGGGTGTTGCGCTGCTTGAGCACGCGTTCGTAGTCGGAGCGGACGCCGGCCATGCGCGGGGAGCGGGCGGTGATCAGCTCGTCGAGGAAGCGGCGCCGCTCGCCGGGGTCGCCCTTGACCAGGGCGAGGTCCTCGGGCGCGAACAGCACGGTCCGTACGATGCCGAGCACGTCACGGGGCCTGACCTGCGAGGACCTGTTGATGCGGGCGCGGTTCGCCTTGCCGGGGTTCAGCTCCAGCTCGACCAGCTGCTGCCGCTCGCCCTGCCTGACCTGCGCCCGGATCACCGCGCGGTCGGCGCCCATGCGCACCAGGGGGGCGTCGGAGGCGACCCGGTGGCTGCCCAGGGTGGCGAGGTAGCCGACCGCCTCGACGAGGTTGGTCTTGCCCTGGCCGTTGGGGCCGACGAAGGCGGTGACGCCCGGGTCGAGCGGGACGTCGACCCGGACGTACGAGCGGAAGTCGGCCAGCGACAGGTGCGTGACGTGCATGGTCGGTCGCCGACCTCCCCCAGGTTGTGGACCGCTCGTGCGGCCCTGTGGATTACTTCTTCTCGACCGCGTGGCCGCCGAACTGGTTCCGCAGCGCCGCGATCATCTTCATCTGCGGAGAGTCCTCCTGGCGCGACGCGAACCGCGCGAAGAGGGAGGCCGTGATCGCCGGGAGCGGCACGGCGTGGTCGATGGCGGCTTCCACAGTCCAGCGTCCCTCGCCGGAGTCCTGTGCAAAACCCTTCAGCCTGTCCAGGTGCTCGTCCGCGTCGAGGGCGTTGACCGCCAGGTCCAGCAGCCAGGAACGGATGACCGTGCCCTCCTGCCAGGAGCGGAAGACCTCGCGCACGTCCGTGACGGAGTCGACCTTCTCCAGCAGCTCCCAGCCCTCGGCGTAGGCCTGCATCATCGCGTACTCGATGCCGTTGTGGACCATCTTCGCGAAGTGGCCCGCGCCGACCTTGCCGGCGTGCACCGCGCCGAACGTCCCCTCGGGCTTGAGGGCGTCGAAGACCGGCTGCGCCTTGGCGACGTTCTCCGCGTCGCCGCCGTACATCAGCGCATATCCGTTCTCCAGGCCCCAGACGCCGCCAGAGACGCCGCAGTCGACGAAGCCGATGCCCTTGGCCTCGAGCTCCTCGGCGTGCTTCTCGTCGTCCGTCCAGCGGGAGTTGCCGCCGTCCACGACGACGTCGCCCGGCTCGAGGAGTTCGGCCAGCTCGTCGACGGTCGACTGGGTGGGGGCACCGGCCGGGACCATCACCCAGACCACGCGAGGCGCCGCGAGGCTCTCCACAAGCTCTTTCAGGCTGTGGACATCCGCGAGGTCCGGGTTGCGGTCGTATCCGACGACGGTGTGGCCCGCGCGGCGGATCCGCTCGCGCATGTTGCCGCCCATCTTGCCGAGGCCGACGAGACCGAGCTCCATCAGTGGTTCCTTAGATTGCTGTGTGGCGTGTGGGGCACGTTCGTACCCGTGTCCGACCCTAAACCCGGACGCTCACGCACAGCTGTGGGCATACACGCTCATATGTACGCCCCGGCCTGCGGGTTCTCCACCGGCCGCGAGATCTTCTCCACGGCCTGTGGACAACTGACGCTCAGGTCAGCCGCTCAGCCGGACCGGCATGATGAGGTACTTGTAGGCCTCGTCCGCCTCCGCGTCCGCGGCCGGCTTGCCGCTGAGCAGCGCGGGCTTCGTGGACGTCGTGAAGGACAGCTGGGCGACGGGGGAGTCGATGGCGCTCAGGCCGTCCAGCAGGAACGTCGGGTTGAAGGCGATCGAGATGTCGTCGCCCTCGAGTTGGGCGTCGACCCTCTCCACAGCCTGTGCGTCGTCGCTGGAACCGGCCTCCAGGATGAGCACGCCCTGCTCGAAGCTCAGCCGCACGGGGGTGTTGCGCTCGGCGACCAGGGCCACGCGCTTGACCGCCTCGACGAAGGGCGCGGTCTCGATCACGGCGATCGAGTTGAACTCCGTCGGGAACAGCGTGCGGTACTTCGGGAGGTCGCCCTCCAGCAGGCGGGTCGTCGTACGGCGGCCCGCGCCCTCGAAACCGATCAGCCCCTCCCCGGCGCCGGAACCGGACAGCGCCAGGATCACGCTGTCGCCGCTCGTGAGCGCCTTGGCGGTGTCCAGGAGCGTCTTGGCGGGCACCAGCGCGACCGCGGAGGCGTCCGGGTTCTCCGGCTTCCACAGGAACTCACGGACCGCGAAGCGGTAGCGGTCGGTGGAGGCCAGCGTCACCGTGTCGCCCTCGATCTCGATGCGCACACCGGTGAGGACGGGCAATGTGTCGTCACGGCCGGCGGCGATGGCCACCTGGGCGGCGGCGGAGGCGAAGACCTCACCGGGCACCGTGCCCGTGGCGTTCGGCATCTGCGGCAGGGACGGGTACTCCTCCACCGGCAGGGTGTGGAGGGTGAACCGCGAGGAACCGCAGACCACCGTCGCCCGTACACCGTCTGTGGAAATCTCCACCGGGCGGTTGGGGAGAGCCCGGCAGATGTCGGCGAGCAGTCGGCCCGAGACGAGGACCGTGCCCTCCTCCTCGACCTCCGCCTCCACCGACACCCGCGCGGAGACCTCGTAGTCGAAGCTGGACAGGCTCAGCGCCCCGTCCTCGGCCTTCAGCAGGAGGCCGGCGAGGACAGGCGCCGGCGGACGGGCCGGGAGGCTGCGCGCCGCCCAGGCAACTGCCTCCGCGAGTACGTCGCGTTCCACCCGGATCTTCACTGTTGCCGCCTCCTGCTGTTGCCGGCGCTTCTACGGCCTGCCTGGCTTCGTCGTCTGTCTCGGTGTCCTCGGCTCCGGTGAGGGGAAGGACACCGGGGACCAGTCTGACGCACGGCACTGACAGTAGGTGCCTGTCGGGGTCAAGTCGTGACGAGGGGCAGCCGGGACCCGGACAGCGAGTTGTGCACAGGACCCACTTCGAAACGGATTCCCAGCTCTCTCTAGTTGGGAGTAGTAGTAGGGCCTGTGGAAACCGTGGATAACCCTGTTTTCCCAGCTCAGAGGCGATATTTTGTCCACGGACCCTGTGGGCGGAGGCGGTGGACAACTCCGGGGTTCTGTGGAGAACGGAAAGTTCTGCACACCCCGTGCACAGGCTGGGGCGACTTCTCCCCAGCGGCGTCCCCAGGTTTACCCACCTTTCCCACAGCCCAACCCGGCACCTTCGTGTGACGCCTTTCACTCGACGCGGTGAGAACGCACGTCGCGTTGCCGAACAGTGGACAGGCATGTGGAGAAGCTGGGGATCGCTGGGGACAACCGGCCGCGGCCTGTGGGTTGCCGGTGGACAACTCGATGCACAGCCTGTGGATCTCCTGGCTGTCCACAGTCTGTGGAGATCCTTCGTCCACCAATCCACAGCCACCTGACCTGGGCCGATCGTCTGACGGCCGGGAGCCTGTGGACCGTGATCTGGACAACCTCGTCCTCCCCAGGATGTGGACGGAAGAAAGTCGGCGAATCTGTGGAGGGAGGCCGTAACCCGGCAGGTAATCGAACAGCGCGTGCCCGCAGGACGACGCCGGGACGAAGAAAGGCGCCCCCGGGAACTGGTCCCGGGGACGCCCTCGGCCGTCGTACGGCGGCTCGGTCAGCCGTTCTTGATGCGGTTCGTCAGCTCCGTCACCTGGTTGTAGATGGAGCGCCGCTCGGCCATCAGATTGCGGATCTTGCGGTCGGCGTGCATGACGGTCGTGTGGTCGCGGTTGCCGAACTGCGCGCCGATCTTCGGCAGCGAGAGGTCGGTGAGCTCACGGCACAGGTACATGGCGATCTGGCGTGCGGTGACCAGGGCCCGGCCGCGCGAGGTGCCGCACAGGTCGTCCACCGTCAGCCCGAAGTACTGCGCGGTCTCGGCCATGATGGCGCTCGCCGTGATCTCGGGCGCCGAGTCCTCGCCGCCGGGAATCAGGTCCTTGAGGACGATCTCCGTCAGGCCCAGGTCCACCGGCTGCCGGTTGAGCGAGGCGAACGCCGTCACCCGGATCAGCGCGCCCTCCAGCTCGCGGATGTTGCGCGAGATGCGGGAGGCGATGAACTCCAGCACCTCCGGCGGGGCGTTCAGCTGCTCCTGCACGGCCTTCTTGCGCAGGATCGCGATGCGCGTCTCCAGCTCGGGCGGCTGGACGTCGGTGATCAGACCCCACTCGAAACGGTTTCGCAGCCGGTCCTCCAGCGTGACCAGCTGCTTGGGCGGCCGGTCCGAGGACAGCACGATCTGCTTGTTGGCGTTGTGAAGGGTGTTGAAGGTGTGGAAGAACTCCTCCTGCGTCGACTCCTTGTCCGCGAGGAACTGGATGTCGTCGACCAGGAGGATGTCCATCTCGCGGTACCGCTTGCGGAAGCTGTCGCCCTTGCCGTCGCGGATGGAGTTGATGAACTCGTTGGTGAACTCCTCCGAGCTCACGTACCGCACGCGCGTGCCCGGGTAGAGGCTGCGCGCGTAGTGCCCGATCGCGTGCAGCAGGTGCGTCTTTCCGAGCCCCGACTCCCCGTAGATGAACAGGGGGTTGTACGCCTTCGCCGGCGCCTCGGCGACGGCGACCGCGGCCGCGTGGGCGAAGCGGTTGGACGCGCCGATGACGAACGTGTCGAAGAGGTACTTCGGGTTCAGGCGCGCGGTCGGTTCGCCGGGGCCGGTGGCCGGCGCGGGCTTAGCGGCCAGCGGACCGGGGGCGCCGGTGGTGGGCAGGGCGGAGCCGACCGGGCCGCCGCGGTGGACGTGGCCGGAGCCGGCCGGCGGTTCGGGCCGCTCGCGGCGGGCGTCGCGGTCGTAGTCGGGCCGCGGCTGGTCGTAGTCCGAGCGCGGCTGGTCGTACTCGCGCCGCTGGTTGTCGTACGACGGCCGGTCCATCGACTGGGGGCGGTAGTCCTGGGACGGCGGGGCGTACGAGTCCTGCTGGGAGCCGTAGGAGTCCTGGGACGGGGAGGCGTAGGGATCGCGCTCGGGGAAGCCGAGGCGCTGCTGCTGCCAGCCGTACTCGTCCTGCGTGGGACGCGGCCAGGCGCCCGGTTCGGGGCGCTGGTACTCGGAGGGGTAGGCCGGGCGCGGGGTGGGGATCTGGTCCGCGCGCGGCGGCGGCAGCTGGTCGCCCGGGCCGCCGGGGAGCTGTTCGGCGCGGCCGTGGCGGCGCTCGTCGGCGCGGTGGCGGCCGTAGCCCTCGTACTGGCCGTCGTACGGAGCTTCGTACGCGCCGGAGGAGGGGAGCTCGGGCTCCTCGTAGCGCTGCTGGGTGCGGGCCGGCGGTGCCGGCGGCGCGGGGGGGGCGGGGGGGGCGCCCGCGGAGTCGTCGACGGTGATCGCGATACGGATCGGGCGGCCGCACTCGCGGCTCAGCGACTCGCTGACGATCGGGGCGAGGCGGCCTTCGAGCACACCTTTCGCAAACTCGTTCGGCACGGCGAGCAGGGCGGTGTCCGCGACCAGCGCGAGCGGCTGGCAGCGCCGGATCCAGTGCTCGTCCTTGGTCTCCACACCCTGCCCTCGGCCCTCGCCGAGAAGTTGCTCAAGTACTCGTGGCCACACTGCGGCAAGATCGGCAGGTACGTCAGCCACAGGGCACGCTCTCTCACGAGTCCCACGAACGTGTGGTTGTGGGACGGGTCGGGATTCAGATGGGGTGGAGCCAAGAACAAGGGGACAAGGGAACGAATCGGAGTTCAGCCACGGTAGTCAGGGCAACGGCTGCGGTTCAAGTTGTTGTCCCCAGGCTGTGGATAGTGTCTCTCGGTGACCGCTGGTTTGACCGGATGGCGTAGCCCCGCGTACCGTGACCAGGTCGAGTTGTCGATGGCTGCTGCCGCCTGCCTCCGATGGGCACAGATCGCGTCAGGTGATCGGGAAGCGGTGCACTCGGGCGTTACTGCGAGCTACTCGTGGGCGCACGGTGACAGCCAGGACGGCACCCGCCACCACCGATTGATTTCTGGAGCCCCCGAGTGAGCAAGCGCACCTTCCAGCCGAACAACCGTCGTCGCGCGAAGACCCACGGCTTCCGGCTGCGTATGCGCACCCGTGCCGGCCGCGCGATTCTCGCGTCCCGCCGTAGCAAGGGTCGCGCCCGCCTGTCCGCCTGATCCCGGTCAGGTCATGCCGTCGTGCTGCCCACCGAGAACCGGCTGAGGCGGCGCGAGGACTTCGCGACCGCGGTACGTCGAGGGCGCCGGGCCGGCCGCCCGTCCCTCGTCGTCCATCTTCGTAGCGGTGCCACGGACCCGCACGCGCCTGGGGAGAGCGCTCCCTCGACGCGTGCGGGTTTCGTCGTCAGCAAAGCCGTGGGCGGCGCGGTCGTACGCAACAAGGTGAAGCGCAGACTGCGTCACCTGATGCGCGATCGAGTCGCCCTGTTGCCCCCCGGTAGCCTGGTAGTCGTACGAGCGCTGCCCGGTGCGGGTGACGCCGACCATGCACAACTGGCCCAAGACCTGGATGCCGCCATCGAGCGGTTGCTGGGAGGGGGCGCGCGATGAAGTACCCGCTGCTGGCACTGATCAAGCTGTACCAGTGGACGATCAGTCCGCTGCTCGGTCCGGTCTGCAAGTACTACCCGTCGTGTTCCCACTACGGCTACACGGCCATCGACCGGCACGGTGCGATCAAGGGCACGGCGCTCACCGCCTGGCGCATCCTGCGGTGCAATCCGTGGTCGCTGGGCGGCGTGGACCATGTCCCTCCGCGCAAGCGTCCGCGGTGGCACGAAATGCTGCGTGACGCCTGGCGTGCACGCAGGGGCGGATCCTCCGCCGCCGAACCGGCCACCGAGGAGCATCTTCCTTCGAGCCCGGCCGCAGAGACTCCGTCCCATGCCCAAGGAGCATGATTAGTGGACACGATTGCCAGCCTCTTCAGCTTCATCACGACACCCGTCTCATGGGTCATCGTCCAGTTCCACAAGATGTACGGCGCCATCTTCGGCGCCGACACCGGGTGGGCCTGGGGCCTGTCCATCGTGTCCCTGGTGGTCTTGATCCGGATCTGTCTGATCCCGCTGTTCGTCAAGCAGATCAAGTCGACGCGCGCGATGCAGACGCTCCAGCCGGAGATGAAGAAGATCCAGGAGCGCTACAAGAACGACAAGCAGCGCCAGTCCGAAGAGATGATGAAGCTGTACAAGGAGACGGGCACCAACCCGCTCTCCTCGTGCCTTCCCATCCTGGCGCAGTCCCCGTTCTTCTTCGCCCTGTACCACGTACTCAACGGCATCGCCTCGGGCAAGACCATCGGCGTCATCAACGACTCGCTGCTGGCCAGCGCGCGTAAGGCGCACATCTTCGGAGCCCCGCTCGCCGCGAAGTTCAAGGACGGTTCCGCGACCGTCCACGCGCTGGGCGCCACGGTCACCGATGTGCGGGTGGTCACCGCGCTCATGATCGTCCTGATGTCGGCGTCGCAGTTCTACACGCAGCGTCAGCTGATGACGAAGAACGTCGACACGACGGTGAAGACGCCGTTCATGCAGCAGCAGAAGATGCTGATGTACGTCTTCCCCCTGATGTTCGCCGTCTTCGGCATCAACTTCCCCGTCGGTGTCCTCGTCTACTGGCTGACCACCAACGTGTGGACCATGGGTCAGCAGATGTACGTCATCCACAACAACCCGACCCCGGGTTCCAAGGCCCAGGCCGCATATCTGGAGCGACTGTCCAAGCACGTCACCCAGCACGGCAAGATCCGTCGCCGCAGCGAGAAGACCATCGTCAAGGCGATCGTCGCCAAGGGACGCGACCGCAACGAGTTCGAGCGCAAGTTCATCAACGGTCTGAACAAGGCGGGCCTCGCCGCCCAGGCCGACGGCAGCGTGGTGAAGAGCGACAGCGCCGTCGCGACCCAGACCGAGGACGGTACGCCGACGACCGGCACCGCCGCTCCCAAGCGCCAGCAGCCCAAGCGTCAGACCAAGGCTCAGCGGCAGGGCGGTGCGAAGCCGGCCGGTGAGACCACCTCGCTGAGCAAGTCCGACGAGTCCGAGCCCGAGGACGCACGGCCCGCAGCCGCCAAGAAGCCCGCTCCGCAACCCGGCAGCGGTGGCCGCAGTAGGGCCCAGTCCGGGCAGCGCAAGGGCCCGCAGCGCCCCAAGTCCCCGTCCAAGAAGTAAGAAGGAGCCCATCCCGTGACGGAAGGCACCACCTCCGCCGCTGCCGAGGGTGCAGACACCCTGACCCGCCTGGAGCAGGAGGGCGAGATCGCGGCGGACTACCTCGAGGGTCTGCTGGACATCGCCGATCTCGACGGCGACATCGACATGGACGTCGAGGCCGACCGCGCCGCTGTCTCGATCGTCAGCGACACGGGGAGCCGAGACCTGCAGAAGCTCGTCGGCCGGGACGGCGAGGTGCTGGAGGCACTCCAGGAGCTCACGCGTCTGGCGGTCCACCGGGAGACCGGCGACCGCAGCAGGCTGATGCTGGACATCGCGGGCTACCGCGCGAAGAAGCGGGCCGAGCTGTCCGAGCTGGGTGCCAAGGCCGCTGCCGACGTGAAGAACACCGGCGAGCCGGTGAAGCTCAAGCCGATGACGCCGTTCGAGCGCAAGGTCGTCCACGACGCGGTCAAGGCCGCGGGCCTGCGCAGCGAGTCCGAGGGCGAGGAGCCGCAGCGCTTCGTCGTCGTGCTGCCCGCCTGATCGGTCCCCACGTTCCTCCCGGCCCCGTCTGTAGCGCAGACGGGGCCGGACTTTGTCAGCCTGGTAGTTCTGGTGGTCGGCGCCCGGTGCGCCGATGCGGTACGGAAGGACGGTCCCCGTGACGGAGGCAGCGGAGCTCCCCCCTGCGCCTGAGCAGGCACACGAGGTGTTCGGCGATCGCTTCGCGGACGCGGTGCGGTACGCGGAGCTGCTCGCCGAGGCGGGTGTGCAGCGGGGGCTGATCGGCCCACGGGAAGTGCCCCGTCTGTGGGAGCGGCATCTGCTGAACTGTGCGGTGCTCTCGGAGGTCGTTCCCGAGGGCGTCACGGTGTGCGACGTCGGCTCGGGAGCCGGTCTGCCGGGCATTCCCCTGGCCCTCGTCAGGGACGACCTGAAGATCACGCTGCTGGAGCCGCTCCTGCGACGCACGAACTTCCTCACCGAGGTCGTCGAACTCCTGGGCCTGGAGCACGTGACCGTCGTCCGTGGCCGGGCCGAGGAGGTGATGGGCAAGCTACCGCCCGTCCATGTTGTGACGGCGCGAGCGGTGGCCCCGCTGGACCGGCTGGCCACCTGGGGCATTCCGCTACTGCGTCCCTACGGGGAGATGCTCGTCCTCAAGGGCGCCACCGTCGAGGAGGAGCTGAAGAGCGCGGCGACCGCGCTGAGCAAGCTCGGTGCGGTCGAGACCTCGATCCTGCATGTCGGCCAGGATGTCGTGGACCCACTGTCCACCGTCGTGCGAGTCGAGGTCGGGGAGAGTCCCGGTGGTGTCCGCTTCGCGGCGAAGCGAGCCAAGGCTGCCCGGACCGGTCGAGCACGCCGACGTCGCTGATCCGTCCTGAGGACGAGACGTACTCCACACAAGCTGCCAAACCTATGCATGCCGGAGTGTCGCGACAGTTCGATCACGGCCGCTGTGCATCGTGTTTCACGTGAAACGTCGCTCACTGCTGCACGGCATCATCAGCCGGGGCCGCGCCGCGGCCGAACCCCGCGAGCGTAAGCCCCTCGGTTCCCTTGGAGAGGGGCTGTCCGACGGCACCCCACCCCCCTTGCGGGGCACGGAGTTGTCCACAGAGGTGGATTTCTCCACAGAACAACAGGCCTCACTGGTTCACGACCCCGAAGACATGGGAGGCTCTGTTCATTGCGAGCCTGAAGTCGAGGAGAGTGAATCCTTGCGGTCCGACGCCAACATCGCGGGACCGATGACCGATCCGGTCCCCGGTCCCCGAACCGAGTCGATGGGGGAGGATGTTTCACGTGAAACACCACCCCCGATGGACGACACTCCGATCGGTCGTGCTGCCCAACTGGCGGTGGAGGCACTGAGCCGCGCCGGCGAGGGCCTGCCACGGCCCGAGCAGACCCGCGTCATCGTGGTCGCCAACCAGAAGGGCGGCGTGGGCAAAACAACGACGACGGTCAACCTCGCCGCTTCGCTGGCCGTGCACGGCGGTCGTGTCCTCGTGATCGACCTCGACCCCCAGGGCAACGCGTCCACAGCCCTGGGTATCGATCATCATGCCGAAGTGCCGTCCATTTACGACGTGCTGATCGACAGCAGGCCGCTGGCCGAAGTCGTCCAGCCCGTCCCGGATGTCGAGGGGCTCTTTTGCGCTCCCGCCACGATCGATCTCGCCGGTGCGGAGATCGAGCTGGTGTCCCTGGTGGCGCGCGAGAGCCGACTGCAGCGGGCGATCCAGGCCTACGAGCACCCGTTGGACTACATCCTCATCGACTGCCCGCCCTCACTCGGCCTGCTGACGGTCAACGCGTTGGTCGCCGGTGCGGAGGTCCTCATCCCGATCCAGTGCGAGTACTACGCACTGGAGGGCCTGGGCCAATTGCTGCGCAACGTCGATCTGGTGCGGGGGCACCTCAACCCCGCCCTGCATGTTTCGACGATCCTGCTCACCATGTACGACGGGCGAACGCGGCTCGCGTCGCAGGTCGCGGAAGAGGTGCGCACCCACTTCGGTGACGAGGTGCTGCGGACGAGCATTCCCCGCTCGGTCCGTATCTCCGAGGCACCGAGCTATGGACAGACCGTGCTGACCTACGATCCGGGGTCCAGTGGAGCTCTGTCCTATCTTGAGGCGGCACGAGAAATCGCTCTGAAGGGTGTCGGCGTCAGCTATGACCCGACGCAGGCCCATATCGGCGCCCAGAGCAACCCGAGCATGGTGGAGGGGATTCAGTGAGCGAGCGACGGAGGGGTTTGGGACGTGGTCTCGGCGCACTGATCCCCGCTGCCCCGACGGAGAAGACGCCGGCCCCGACCGTGGTGGCAGGCGGAGCCTCCGCCTCCGCGACGGCTGTTCCGGTGCTGACGAGCGACCGCGGAGTGGCCGCGGCCAAGGTGGCCACACTGCCGCCTGTTTCCCATGAGACCGAGGAGCCGTCGCTGTACGGGAGCGCGGAGACGCCCGCACCTCCCCTGGGCGCTCACTTCGCGGAACTCCCTCTCGACTCCATCACGCCGAACCCGCGGCAGCCCCGTGAGGTCTTCGACGAGGACGCACTGCAGGAACTCGTCACCTCCATCCAGGAGGTCGGCCTCCTCCAGCCGGTCGTCGTACGGCAGTTGGGCCCCGCGCGCTACGAGCTCATCATGGGTGAGCGGCGCTGGCGGGCCTGCCGTGAGGCCGGCCTGGAGGCGATCCCGGCGATCGTGCGGGCCACCGAGGACGAGAAGCTCCTCCTGGACGCACTCCTGGAGAACCTGCACCGCGCGCAGCTGAACCCGCTGGAAGAGGCCGCCGCCTACGACCAGCTCCTCAAGGACTTCAACTGCACCCACGACCAGCTGGCGGACCGCATCGGCCGTTCCCGGCCGCAGGTTTCCAATACCCTGCGTCTGCTGAAGCTCTCGCCGGCGGTGCAGCGCCGGGTGGCCGCCGGAGTTCTCTCAGCCGGCCATGCGCGGGCCCTGCTCTCCGTCGAGGACTCCGAGGAGCAGGACCGGCTGGCCCATCGGATCGTGGCCGAGGGGCTGTCGGTCCGAGCCGTCGAGGAGATCGTGACGCTCATGGGCTCGCGGCCTCAGACGGCACAGCGTTCCAAGGGGCCGCGGGCCGGCACCCGGGTCTCCCCGGCCCTGAGCGATCTCGCTACCCGTCTCTCGGACCGTTTCGAGACGCGGGTGAAGGTCGACCTGGGCCAGAAGAAGGGCAAGATCACGGTCGAGTTCGCCTCCATGGAGGACCTCGAGCGGATCCTCGGCTCCCTCGCTCCGGGTGAGGGACCTGTCCTGCAGAAGAGCCTGCTCGACGGCGGCGACTCCGACGAGACGGAAGCCTAGGAAGCCGCGGTCGGCGGGGCGGTACTCGCTCTGCCGATGAGCGGGCCGCGTCCGGTGCGCAGCCGGACACGGCCCGCTCTTTTGCTTTCAGTCGGTATCGATGGAATCGCTTCGTCGATACGATGCGTTCGGGTATGGCGCATCCACCTGGCAGCACCTCTGAGAGGGGGCAGGGGCCATGCGAACGATGAGCCGCACCGGACTGGTGAGGGCCGGCCTCGGACTGGGCGCGGTCGGCGGCTTCGTCGGCAGCCTGCTGAGGGAACGGAGCGCTCTGACAGCCGCTCGCGACGTTGCGGGCGAAGGAAGCGAGGAACAGCCTTCATGGGACGTCGGCTTGTACCGCTCACGTTGGACAACCTTGAGGACCTTCCCAACCGCTGTCGCTCGTGTGTCTTCTGGGAACTGGACCCCGTCAGCGGTGAGGCCGCGGTAAAGGCAGGCACGGCCGCGCTGGAGAAGGAGTCCTGGATCTCAGCCGTTCTCCTGGACTGGGGATCGTGCGGCCGGGTCGTCTACGTCGACGACGTGCCGGTGGGCTTCGTCCTCTACGCCCCTCCCGCCTACGTCCCCCGCTCCACCGCGTTCCCCACGAGCCCGGTGTCGCCGGACGCCGTTCAGCTGATGACCGGTTTCATCATGCCCGGCTATCAGGGGCAAGGGCTCGGCCGTGTGATGGTGCAGACGGTCGCCAAGGATCTTCTCAGGCGGGGCTTCAAGGCGATCGAGGCCTTCGGCGATGCCCGCTGGAAGGAACCGGCCTGTGTGCTTCCGGCCGACCATCTGCTGGCGGTGGGATTCAAGACAGTACGACAGCACCCCGTCCATCCACGGATGAGGCTGGAGCTGCGGACCACGCTCTCCTGGAAGGAAGACGTGGAGATGGCACTGGACCGGCTGCTGGGGGCCGTGCAGAAGGAGCCTGCCCTTCGCCCGCTGTAGTGCGGAGAGGGAACCCGTACTCATACGAAAGGGCCGCCCCTGGCGGGTCGGCCCTTTCGTGTTTCACGTGAAACGTCACTCGGCGATGAAGTCCTCGAGGTCGCGAACGATCGCAGCCTTCGGCTTCGCACCGACGATGGTCTTGGCGACCTCGCCGTTCTGGTAGACGTTCAGCGTCGGGATGGACATGACGCCGTACTTGGCAGCCGTACCCGGGTTCTCATCGATGTTGAGCTTGACGACTTCGATCTTGTCGCCATACTCGTTGGCGATTGCCTCGAGCGAAGGAGCGATCTGGCGGCACGGACCGCACCAGGCAGCCCAGAAGTCCACCAGGACGGGCTTGTCGCTCTTGAGAACGTCCTGCTCGAAAGAGTCGTCGGTCACGTGCTTCAGGTCGGCCACGGCGGAGGCTCCTTTAACTGTTGTGCGGTGGGGTTGGGGGGGTCAGACAGAGGTCTTCTCGGGCTCGGCCTGCTCCTCGTCCGCGAGAGCGGCGAGGTAGCGCTCGGCGTCGAGAGCGGAGGAACAGCCGGTGCCGGCTGCGGTGATCGCCTGGCGGTAGGTGTGGTCGACCACGTCACCCGCGGCGAACACACCGGTGACGTTGGTGCGGGTCGAGGGGGCGGCGACCTCCAGGTAGCCCTCCTCGTCCAGGTCGAGCTGACCCTTGAAGAGTTCGGTGCGCGGGTCGTGGCCGATCGCGATGAACAGGCCGGTCACCGCCAGGTCGCTCAGCTCGCCCGTCTTCAGGTTGCGCAGCTTCAGACCCGTCAGCTTCTGGTCGCCCTGGATCTCAGCGACCTCGCTGTCCCACACGAACTTGATCTTCGGGTCGGCGAAGGCGCGCTCCTGCATCGCCTTGGAGGCCCGCAGGGTGTCCCGGCGGTGGACGATCGTCACGGACTTGGCGAACCGGGACAGGAAGGTGGCCTCCTCCATCGCGGTGTCACCGCCGCCGATCACGGCGATGTCCTGGTCCTTGAAGAAGAAGCCGTCGCAGGTGGCGCACCAGGAGACACCACGGCCGGAGAGCGCGTCCTCGTTCGGCAGGCCGAGCTTGCGGTGCTGCGACCCGGTGGCGACGATGACGGCCTTTGCCTTGTGCACGGTGCCCGCGGTGTCCGTGACGGTCTTGACCTCGCCGGTCAGGTCGACGGAGACGACGTCGTCCGGGACGAGCTCGGCGCCGAAGCGCTCGGCCTGGGCGCGCATGTTGTCCATGAGCTCCGGGCCCATGATGCCGTCCTGGAACCCGGGGAAGTTCTCCACCTCGGTGGTGTTCATGAGCGCACCACCAGCGGTGACGGCGCCCTCGAAGACCAGCGGCTTCAGCGACGCGCGCGCGGTGTACAGCGCCGCCGTGTAGCCGGCGGGCCCGGAGCCGATGATGATCACGTTACGGACGTCGCTCACGGCTTGTTTCCTCGTCTCTGGACTGCGTCGTCGGGCCGGGGGGAGTCCTTTCGGACTCTCACCCCACCCAACGGATCCTAAGGGGCGCGCATTCCCGCTGTGTCCGGGCACACGGAGGACGGCGCCGTCGAACGGCATGACGAAGAGGAGGACTGAGCGTCAGCCTTGCTGCCGGGTATACGACCGGGTCAGCAGAACCTTCGCCGTGGCGGACGACGGGTGGGTCACACAGGTCGCATCCACGATGTACGCGTTCACCTTGGTGCTGTCCGACAGGTCGGGGAGGACCACGAGAAGGGCGTGGGTGCCCTTGTAGGTGCCCTCTTTGGTCGCCAGTGCGGAGTCATTGCGTCCGATGCCGTTCAGGATGCACGGAGGAACCGACGGCGTGCGATCGATCTTCGGCGACATGATGCCGGGGTTTCCCTGGACACCGACGCTGCTCTGTGGGGCACTGGAGCCCTGTCCCGAGTTCTGCTCCTTCGCGAGGAGGTCGGAGACCTGCCGACCGAGTTTCGTCTCGGAGAAGGTGTCCGCCGTCGTGGTGTGCGGGCCACTCGCCTCGGGACGGGAGGGCTTTCCGTCGCCCAGAGTGGCGACCAACACAGTACCGAGTCCCAGTGCGGCAACCGCGAAGACACTGCCGAGGATGGCGGCCCTGCGGCGCCCGGTTCGTTTCCGGTCCTTGCGGCCCGGTCCGGTGGTCGATACCCGTGCACGGCCGGAAGGACGCTGCGGCGGTGCGGATGTTTCACGTGAAACATGGGTGCCGTCGTCCGCGTCCGTCAGGGATCGTGAGGCGGTGACGAGCGAGGGGGCGCCCTCGGTCTCGTGCACCGTGGCGTTCAGGAGTGCCTCGGCGGCCAGGGCGGCGTCGATACGCCCGGCGATGTCGGCAGGCATCCCGGGCGGCCCGGGGAACGTGCCGAGCAGCCCCCGGATCTCCTCCAGCGAGGCGTGGACGTCCGCGCAGAGCTCGCACTCGGTCAGATGCTGCCGTATGTCGGCGGTGCGGGCTGGGGGAAGGAGACCTTCGGTGAGGTCGGAGATCTCGGCGACGTCCGGGTGCCCGGCCATGTCCGTCGTGGATGTCACGCTCGCCCACCTCCGCCCTTCACAGCAGCTGAATCGCTTGGCCCGGTATCACGTGGACCGGCAGTCGGCGATCCCGCTGCCGGTGGGACGGATGTCCCCTGAGGTCGGTTCCGCCCCTCGCCCTGTTCCTTTCCGCTACCGGCGCTTTCCGGCCGCAGATGGGTGAGGAGCGGGAGGAGTCTGGCTCTGCCTCGGGCACAGCGGCTCTTGACCGTGCCGGTCGGAACGTCAAGTACCTGGGCGGCTTCGGCGACCGGGTAGCCCTGCATGTCCACGAGCACGAGGGCGGCTCGCTGGTCGGGTGGGAGGGTGCCGAGCGCTTCGAGCAGCTGCCGGTGCAGATCGTTGCGTTCCGCCGGCGCCGACGCTTCTTCGTGCGGCTCCAGCAGTTGCTCCAGCCGTTCGGTGTCGTCGACCGGAGTTGTCTTGCGAGAGGCCGCTTTGCGGGCACGGTCGAGGCAGGCGTTCACCATGATCCGGTGCAGCCAGGTCGTGACGGCCGACTGACCCCGGAAGGTGTGGGCGGCGCGATAAGCGGAGACCAGCGCGTCCTGAACGGCGTCAGCGGCCTCCTCGCGGTCGCCCAGCGTCCGCAGGGCCACGGCCCAGAGACGATCGCGATGCCGCCGCACAAGCTCACCGAAGGCGTCCGGGTCGCCCCCTACGTGGCGGGCGAGGAGATCCTGATCGCTTGTGTCGCCGTATGCGTTGTCATCTGCCATCGGACCCCCTCCCCTGAGATGTGGTTGTGGTGCCTCGTCAGCCGGTGAACTTCACGTCCGTGATCGCCTGCTTGTAGCCGGCTCCGCTGTAGTTGTCCCCCGGAGCCTTCGGCACGTCCGTGATCCAGAGCAGAACGTACTGGGTCTTCAGCTCCCGTGAGGCCCTCACCGCGAGAGAGGTGCCGCTCGTGGTCGCCTCTCCGATCTCCTTCATTGCGTCGATGGACGTCGAAGGGGACAGGGAGTCGGTGGCGTACAGGTGGACCGTGGTGTGGTCGCCCCCGTAGCGGAGCCCTATCGTCGCCGCCGAGATCGTCTGGGCGGAACCCAGGTCGTACACGATCCCCACACCCGGCTTGTACGGCGCGAGTTTGGGGCCGGCGTTGTAGCTCTTGGTCCGCCAGTACGTGGAGCTGTCGGAATCGTAGGTGTTCTTGACGTCCCCGGGCGCCTGGAGGGAACCCCCGACGGCGTACTCCTGGGCGTCCTGGATCTTCAGCGGCTTGACCGGCTTGATGTTGCCGCTGTTCTTGTCGTTGCCGTCGGTCGTCTGGGTCTTGTTGGTGTCGTCGGTCCTGTTGCCGCTGTCCATGAGGACTTCCGCGAGCTGCCAACTGCCCAGCCCCAACGCGGCGATGAGGAGGGCCGAGACGGCCCATTTCAGGGCCCTGCCGGTGCGGCTCTGCAGCGGTGCCGGAGGCGCCGGGACGGGCTGCGTGACGCCGGGGTGCGGCGCTGGACGTCCGTATGTGCCCTGCTGGTACGTCGTGCGCTGGTACTCGGGCGGCGTGGTGAACGCCGGCTCCGGTGGGCGGATGCGCGGCATCTCGCCGATCGCCTTCACCAGTTCCTCCGGCGTCGTGCAAGGGGACTCGTGGCGAGAGGCCGTCGCTCCGTCGTTGGCGAGCGCCCGCATGCTGAGCTCGGACAGGCCACGATGGACGCCGGCCCGCACCTGGTCGGGCGCGATCAGGCCGACGTCCTTGGGCAGCCCTGACAGCCCGTAGGCATCGCTCTCGTAGGGCCAACGCTGTGTCAGCGCCGCGTACAACAGGGCGCCGATGGCCTCCGTGTCGGTGCGCTGCGGGGTGTCGGAGCTGATGCCGCGCAGCGCCGCGTTCACGGCGAGGCCGCGGATGCGCCACTGGCCGCTCGACGTCCGCAGCACGGCGTTGGGGTTGAGGCGCAGATGGGCGAGGCCTTCGCGGTGCGCGGCTGCCATGGCCGCCGCGATCTGACTGACCATCTGGTAGGCCTCGTAGACCTCCAGCGGACCGGGTGCGAGGAGTGTGGTCAGCTCGACGGCGTCGGGGAGCCATTCGTGGACGACGTAGACGAGGTCGTTCTCCTCCACCGCGTCCAGCACCTGAACGAAACGCGGGTCTCCGAGCAGGGCCGAGGACCTGGCGGCGGCCAGCACGGAACGGGCCCGCGCATGGTCCGCGGGCAGGATGTGGACGCCGACGGCACGGCGGAGCTTCTCGTCCACAGCGCGCCAACTGCTGAATCCGTCCAGACGGGTGACGCATTCCTCGAGCCGGTACCGTCTGGCGAGCTTGTGACCGCTGTGCAGCTCGGGCGGTGAGGCCTTCCCGGAACCGTCGGTCCCGCCACTCCCCTGTGCCTCGTCGATCTCCGTGTCCCGCTCCCGGTTCTGGGCCACCCCGTCGGCCGTGGACTGGTCCGCCTCGGCGGTCAGCGGCTTGTCGCCGCTGTTGTCTGCCACGTCGACGGCAGCCGTGCTCCGTTCCGCCACCGTCGTTCCTGCCTCCCCAATCCATCGCGCGCCGACCGACTTCCGTGCGCGCCGTCCGACGCCGAAACCAATTGTGCCCACAGTCCGCCGCTATGCACGACACACGGTGGCGGACGATGGTTGTGCGCGTACCCCCGCGTCAGCGCCCCAGACGCCCGCGGACCATGCCGACCAGTGAGTTCAGTTCCTCGATGCGCATCTTGCGTGCGGCGACGAAGAAGATGCCGAGCAGAAGTGCTCCGCCGACCAGCAGTGACGCGAAGGAACCGACGACGCCCTGGCCGAGCGTGTGGCCGATCGCGTAGCAGGCGGCGCCACTGAGGACCGCCGCGGGCACCGAGGCGATGCAGAGCCTGGCGTACGTCCGCAGGACACGCACCCCGTCGAGGTCGCCGCCCAGCCGCTTGCGCAGCCGGTTCCAGGCGACACCGACACCGATCGCGTAGGCGAGACCGTAGGCGGCGGCCATACCCGCCACGGCCCATCGGCTCGGTAGCACGAGGTAACACAGCGCGGAGGCGCCCGCGTTGACCGCGGCCACGATGACCGTGTTGTAGAAGGGGGTCCGGGTGTCCTCGTACGCGTAGAAGGCGCGCAGGACGACGTACTGCACGGAGTAGGGGATCAGGCCGAGGGCGAAGGCCATGAGCATGAAGCCCATGTTGGTGGCTTCGCTGATGCCCGAGGAACCGAAGATCAGGGTGCACATCGGGATGCCGAGGGCCAGGAAGCCGAAGGAGATGGGGACGATCGCGACGGCGGTCGTCCGCAACCCCTGGGAGATGTCGTCGCGGACGGCGCCCGTGTCGTTCTCGGCGGCGGAGCGGGAGATCCGCGGGAGCAGGGCCGCCATCAGGGAGACCGTGATGATGGCCTGCGGCAGGCCCCAGATGAGCTGGGCGTTGGCGTAGGCGGCGAAGCCGGTGCCGTCGACCGGGGACTCCTTGCCGGCCGCGGTCGACAGCTGGGAGACGACGATCGCGCCCGCCTGGTTGGCGAGGACGAAGAGCACGGTCCACTTGGCGAGCGTGGCGGCCTTGCCGAGGCCGTGGCCCCTCCAGTCGAAGCGCAGCCGCAGCCGGAACCCGGTCTCGCGCAGGTAGGGGATCATCGCGAGGGCTTGGACCACCAGGCCGAGCAGCACGCCGAAGCCGAGCAGTCGCTGGCCCTCCGGCGGGATGTTCGTGACCTTCATGCCGGAGTGCGCTGCGGTGCCGTACACCCAGATGAACAGGCCGAGAGTGACGATGATGACGATGTTGTTGAGGACCGGGGTCCACATCATCGCGCCGAACTTGCCCCGCGCGTTGAGGATCTGGCCCATCACCACGTGGATGCCCATGAAGAAGATCGAGGGCAGGAAGTAGCGCACGAAGGTGATGCCGACCTGGTTGGCCGCCGGGTCGCTCGCGACCGGGTCGGACAGCAGGCGGATCAGAAGGGGCGCGGCCGCGATCGTGGCCGCGGTGAGCAGGGCCAGCGCCACCATCACGAGGGTCAGCAGCCGGTTGGCGAACGCCTCGCCGCCATCCTCGTCCTCCTTCATCGCCCGCACCAGCTGCGGCACGAAAACAGAGTTGAGGCCACCGCCTACGGTCAGGATGTAGATCATCGTCGGCAGCTGGTAGGCCACCTGGAAGGTGTCACCGAGCAGCCCGACGCCGAGCGCCGAGACGATCAACGCCGAGCGGACGAAGCCGGTGAGGCGGGACACCATGGTGCCGGCGGCCATGACGGCACTGGACTGCAGCAGTCCGGACGCGCGGCCGCCCTTCTTGGCGGCCGGAGACTGAGCAGTCTCCGGGGTGGGGGCCGGTGTGGCCACCAGGTTCATCGTCTGGTCGTCCATCGGAACCGCGGCCGCGGGGGCCTGCGCTCCCGGAGCCGTTGCCGGAGCCGGGACGGTGAACTGCTCGGACGCGGGGTGGGTGCCGCTCTGCTGCTGGTCCCGGAAGAGGTGGGCGAAGACGTCCGGCTCGCCGCGTTCCTCGCCGGCCCGCGTCACCAGGTCGTCGACGCCGACGTACTGGGTCGTGCGCGGGTCGTCGCCGTGGGGCAGCAGGTGCTGGGCGGGGCCGTCCGGCTCCGGCGCGGGCGTCTGTGCCCATACGTGCGGGTCGGGTGCGTACGGGGACTGGGGCGGCTGTGCGTACAGCGGCTGCTGCGGCTGGTACGTGCCGGGAGGCGGCGGGGGGTGCACTGCGCGGTCGTAGAGCGCCTCGGCGACCGGGTCCTGGGCCGCGAGGTCCTGCGCGCGGTAGGGGTCCCGGTCGTAGGCGTCCTGGAGGTACATGTCGGCCGGCGGCTGCGGCGGCACCTGGCCGGGCTCTGGCGGCGGGCCCTCGGGGTAGCCCGAGCTGCCCGCGGCCTGTCCGCGGTCATCCTCGTACGGCGCGTTCATGGTTACCCCACCTCATCGTCCCGGGCCCACCGGCCACGACATCCTCAACGGTCCACTCTCTCACCCGTGCCGGACGGGTCGGTGCTTTCCGCTGCGGTGTCCGGTGTCGGGTCACTCGGCTGCTCCGGCTCGTCTGCCCGGGCATCGGTGCCGGACTCCTCCTTGAGACGGTCGGCGGGGCCCTCCGGGTTCTCCGGCCGGTCGGGGCCCTGGTCCGTGCCGTTTTCGGGACCGGTGTCCTCGGCCTCACGGGCGGCCGCACGCTTGCGCTGGGTGTACATGCGGAAGCCGGCGAGGACGAGCAGGAGGAAGCCGCCGCCGATGACCAGCATCACGGTGGCGGTGAACTGTGTGACCTTGACGTCGAAGGAGACCGGGCCGCCGTACGCCTGACCGTCCTCCGTGTACAGCTGGGCCACCACCGTGGCCTGGCCGTTGGCCTTGGCTGACGTCGTGAACTTGACCGTCTGGCTGTGCCCGCCGTTGACCGTGATGGGCTGTTCGTCGTAGGCCTTGCCGCCGATCTGGAGGCGGGTGGGGCTCGTCGAGGTGAGGCGCAGCACCAGGTGGCCGACGCCCTGCACCAGGTTGTTCTGCACGGTGACGGGAATCGTGGCGCTGTGTCCGGACAGCTTGGTGTCGGACTTGTCGATCAGCTTGACCTGGCCGGTCAGGACGGAGAGATGGGATTCCACGCTGCTGCGGAAGTCCTGCGCGGCATCCGGGCGGACTCGCCAGGACGTGGACATCTCGCGGTTCATGGCTCGCCCGAAGGGCGTGACCACCCGGGACTCGTTGGTGAGGATCACTCGGAAGTTGTCGAGCCGGTCCTCGGTCCTCGCGATCTGCTCGAAGGCGGAACGTGGCAGCTCCTGCTTGCGCAGGGAGGACGGGTACGCGGAGGTCGACGGCACCTTCGTGGTGGCCTCGGGATCCGGCTTGGCCTTCGCGGCCGCCGTGAGCTTCTGGGACTGCGACCAGTTGCCGCCCTCGAGTGCCGTCACCGCGTCGGCCATCGCCTGCGCCTGGCGGGTCGTCGGCACGCGCTGCGGGGCGACGACGACGCTGCGTTGCCTGTCCGTCTGGCCGTTCAGTTCCAGGCTCTGGGCGAGAAACTCCTGAACGGCCAGCGTGGACGCGGAGGCCCTGGTCAGATCACCTTCGAAGGCCGTCGACAGACGGGCGTCGGCCACCACCGCCGTGGTGCCGCCCCCGATCGGCCGGGCCGCTGAGGGGGTGTACGTCAGGTTGCCGGTCTCCTGGAGGCTGTCGCTGCGGGCGATCACCTGATCGGCCCCCGCGGAGGTGGCGACCTTCACGATCGACGGGTCGACGGCACCGTCCACAGGCCAGGCGAAATCAGTGGTGGGCGTCACATGGAGCACCGTCTTCACCGTGGTCGCGGCGACGTCGGTGGCTTCGTTGAGATGGCTCAGGGAGCCGGTGACGCTCGTGCCGTTGTGGGCGAGGGAGGCCAGGTCGGGGTCGGCGAAGGGAAGAGCGACGACCTCGTTGTCCGCCACCGCCCGCTGCAACTCGGCGAGCCACTGCTTGGCGACCGCCTGGTGCGTGCCCACGGTGGTGGTGCCGTTTGCTGCCTGGATCCGGTAGCTGCCGGTCATCGCGTCGACAGAGGCCAGCAGGTCGGGGTCGATCACCCAGGTCACATCGAGGTCCTTGCCCAAGGAGAGCATCTCGTCCAGGCGGCCGCCCGGGGAGATCTCCTTGGCGAGGTCGTCGTTGAGGAAGACCGGGGTCTGCTGTTCGTTCGATCCCGTCTGCGCGGTCATGTGGACGTTGGAGATCAGCGGCCACAGGAACGTCGTCTTCGTCTTCGTGTTCGCGGCTTCGGGCTGCCACGGCAGGAAGGTCCGCTCGACGCCGAGCACCTGGTCCCACGGCTGTGCGGAGGACTGTCCGGACAGTGACACGGCGAACTGGTAGACGCCGTTGCCACCGAGAGACAGCTTGTCGACGGGCACCGAGATACTGAAGGGCTCGGGGACGCCCGGGGTGAGCTCGGCGAACTGCTCGACGTACTTGCCGCCGATCTCCGGGCCGATCGCTCCCTGGACGCTGTCGCTGTTCTGGGCGGTGTTGTCGATCGCGGAACGCGTACTCAGTTCGGGGCCCACCCGGACTCCCACGTGGGCGTCGGTGACCGCCTGCCGGCCGTTGTTCGTCACCGTGCCGGAGACCGTGACGGTGTCGCCGTCGGTGGGGACCTGGGGCGTCAGGGAGTCCAGGGAGACCGCCACCGAGCCCGGACCGGATGCGGCCTGCGAGGAGGTCCGGGCCCCTGCGTCCGCGGACCCCATGGCGGGCAACTGCAGCAGGCCGACGAGGAGCGGCACACCGGCCAGCAGGGCCCCGGAACGCCGCAGCCAGCGACGGGCAGGTGAGGGACACGTCCCCTGGAAGTCTGCCGCCTCGGCCACGCGCTCGCCCGTCCCTCGTCGTCGTCAGTGGTCGTCGCAATGTGCGTCCACGCATGGTAACGATGCGCGCTGAGGGGAAGTGCCGCGGACTGCTCCACAAGATCGGAACACAGGAGCGGCATGCCCGATTTGTGCCTTTATAAAGGCAGCGGGATTGTGCACGTTCAATGGAGGCGCTCTCGGTCGCCCAAGCCACGTACCCTCTTCTGTTGTGCCGAACGCCAACGAAGACAACGCCAGTGCCCTGAGCGAGGTGCCGCACAGCATGCCGAGTGAGCCGCTGTCGGTGGCCCCTGTAGCCGTCGACCTCGCCCGCCGATTCCAGGAGGCCGGGTTCTCACTCGCCCTGGTCGGCGGCTCGGTCCGGGACGCGCTGCTCGGCCGGCTCGGCAATGACCTCGACTTCACGACCGACGCGCGTCCGGAAGACATCCTCAAGATCGTCCGGCCGTGGGCGGACGCCGTGTGGGAGGTGGGCATCGCCTTCGGCACCGTGGGCGCTCAGAAGGAGGCCCGTGTCGGAGACGCTGTCAAACGCTTTCAGATCGAGGTGACGACCTACCGGTCGGAGGCTTACGACCGCTCCTCACGGAAGCCTGAGGTGTCGTACGGCGACTCGATCGAGGAGGACCTGGTCCGGCGTGACTTCACCGTGAACGCGATGGCGCTCGCGCTTCCGGAACAGAAATTCATTGATCCGCACGACGGGCGGGCGGACCTCGCAGCTCGCGTCCTGCGTACGCCGGGCACCCCGGAGGCCTCCTTCTCCGACGATCCGCTGCGGATGATGCGTGCTGCGCGTTTCGCGGCTCAGCTCGACTTCGAGGTGGCCCCGGAGGTCGTCGCGGCGATGAAGGAGATGGCGGGACGTATCGAGATCGTCTCTGCCGAGCGGGTACGGGACGAACTCAACAAACTGATCCTCTCCGACAATCCGCGCAAGGGCCTGACCCTGCTGGTCGACACCGGCCTCGCCGACCATGTCCTTCCCGAATTGCCGGCTCTGCGGCTGGAGAGCGACGAGCACCACCGGCACAAGGACGTCTACGAGCACACGCTGATCGTCCTGGAGCAGGCGATGGCACTGGAGGAGAACGGCCCCGACCTGATCCTGCGTCTCTCCGCTCTCCTGCACGACATCGGCAAACCGCGCACCCGTCGCTTCGAGAAGGACGGGAGGGTCTCGTTCCATCACCACGAGGTGGTCGGAGCGAAGATGACGAAGAAGCGGATGACGGAGCTCAAGTACTCCAACGAGCTGGTGAAGGACGTCTCGCGTCTGGTCGAACTTCACCTGCGCTTCCATGGCTACGGCACCGGTGAGTGGACGGACTCCGCGGTCCGCCGGTATGTCCGTGACGCCGGGCCACTCCTCGAGCGTCTGCACAAACTCACCCGCTCGGACTGCACGACACGGAACAGGCGCAAGGCAACAGCGCTCTCCCGGGCATACGACGGTCTGGAGGAGCGCATCGCCCAGCTCCAGGAACAGGAGGAACTGGACGCCATTCGCCCGGACCTCGACGGCAACCAGATCCAGGAGATCCTGGGCATCGGCCCTGGTCCTGCCATCGGCCGCGCGTACAAGCACATGCTGGAACTGCGGCTGGAGAACGGGCCGATGGAGCACGACGCGGCGGTGGCCGCGCTGAAGGAGTGGTGGACCGAGCAGTCGTGATCCGTGGAACGGCCGCATGTTTCACGTGAAACATGTCGCGCTGGGCGCGTAGGTGGGGCGGTGTTTCACGTGAAACACCGCCCTCTCGTCATCCTCTTGCTCTTTGACACTCAAACCGACTCCGTGGCCTCCGCGGGAGGACTGTCAGCGCCCAGGCGCGCCATGGCCCCCGCAGTCAAGCCATAGACAACAGCAACCGACAGGACCAACATGGCCGAACGGCCGTCCGGTGGAAGTATCACGGCCGCCACCGCGGCGGCGCCCACGAAAGCGATGTTGAACAGGACGTCGTAGACGGAGAAGATCCGCCCGCGGAAGCCGTCGTCCACAAAGGACTGCACGATCGTGTCAGTCGCGATCTTCGCCCCTTGAGTGGTCAGCCCCAGGACGAACGTCGCAACGAGCATGGGACCGACAGCGAACGGTAGTCCGAGGGGAGGCTCCAGGACGGCGGCCGAGGCAGCGCACACGATGATCCAGCGGCCGGGACCGAGCCTTCCAGCGGCCCAGGGGGTCACGACGGCCGCCGCGAAGAATCCGGCGGCGGACGTCCCCAACGCAAGTCCCAGCAGCCGCAGCCCGTCGTCCGGGTTGGAAGAGAACGTGTAGCGGCACAGCATCAGCAGCATGACCAGCAGGACGCCATAGCAGAACCGCATGATCGTCATAGTGAGAAGCGCCCACCCGGCTTCACGGCGTGCCGGCGCGGCCAGATGTCGCACACCGGCCGCCAGGGAGCGTGCCGTACCTGCGACCGCTGTCGTGAGGCGGGGCTGCCCCGACTCGGCTTCCGGGCCGAGCAGTTCCGGAGCGAGACGGAGGGAGGCGAGCGCCGCGCACAGGTACAGGACGGCGCCGAGCAGCACCACGGCCGCGTCGGAGTCGGCCACCACCAGCCGCACCAGGAAGGCGAGGCCACCACCGGCGGTCGCGGCGAGTGTCCCTGCTGTCGGAGAGAGGGAGTTGGCCATTACGAGACGCTCGTCGTCGACGACACGAGGCAGCGCTGCGGACAGGCCCGCGAGGACGAAGCGGTTGACGGCGGTGACGCAGAGCGCCGAGACGTAGAAGAGCCAGTCGGGAACGTGGCTGAGAATCAGTACGGCCGTCGCCGAGGCCATCAGGGCGCGCAGCAGATTGCCGTGGAGGAGGACCTGGCGGCGGCGCCAGCGGTCCAGGAGGACGCCGGCGAAGGGGCCGACCACGGAGTACGGGAGTAGCAGCACCGCCATCGCGGAGGCGACCGTGGCGGCCGAGGTCTGCTTCTCCGGAGAGAACACCACGTAGGCGGCGAGCGCTATCTGGTAGACGCCGTCGGCGCCCTGGGAAAGCAGTCGAACGGCGAGCAGACGTCGGAAGTTCCGGAAGTGGAGCAGGACGCGCAGGTCACGGACGACGGCCATGGGGCACAGCCTCACATACGGGGTGGGTCCCCGGGTCATGGAACCCGGGGACCCACAGAGCCCTGGCAGGAGCGTTTTCAGCGAGCCGGTCGGCTAGCGCTCGACCTCACCCTTGATGAACTTCTCGACGTTCTCGCGGGCCTCGTCGTCGAAGTACTGGACCGGCGGGGACTTCATGAAGTAGCTGGAGGCCGACAGGATGGGACCACCGATCCCGCGGTCCTTGGCGATCTTCGCCGCACGCAGGGCGTCGATGATGACGCCGGCGGAGTTCGGGGAGTCCCAGACCTCGAGCTTGTACTCCAGGTTCAGGGGGACGTCACCGAACGCGCGGCCCTCGAGGCGGACGTAGGCCCACTTGCGGTCGTCGAGCCAGGCAACGTAGTCCGACGGACCGATGTGGACGTTCTTCTCGCCCAGGTCCCGGTCGGGGATCTGGGAGGTGACGGCCTGGGTCTTGGAGATCTTCTTGGACTCGAGGCGGTCGCGCTCGAGCATGTTCTTGAAGTCCATGTTGCCGCCGACGTTCAGCTGCATCGTGCGGTCCAGGATGACGCCGCGGTCCTCGAACAGCTTCGCCATGACGCGGTGTGTGATAGTCGCGCCGACCTGGGACTTGATGTCGTCACCGACGATGGGGACGCCCGCCTCGGTGAACTTGTCCGCCCACTCCTTGGTGCCGGCGATGAAGACCGGGAGGGCGTTGACGAAGGCGACCCGCGCGTCGATGGCGCACTGGGCGTAGAACTTCGCCGCGTCCTCGGAACCGACGGGCAGGTAGCAGACCAGGACGTCGACCTGCTTGTCCTTGAGGACCTGGACGACGTCGACCGGCTCCTCGGCGGACTCCTCGATGGTGAGACGGTAGTACTTGCCGAGACCGTCGAGGGTGTGGCCGCGCTGGACCGTGACGCCGGTGTGCGGCACATCGGCGATCTTGATGGTGTTGTTCTCCGAGGCGCCGATCGCGTCCGCGAGGTCGAGGCCGACCTTCTTGGCGTCGACGTCGAACGCGGCGACGAACTCGACGTCGCTGACGTGGTAGTCACCGAACTGCACGTGCATCAGGCCGGGGACCTTCGACGCCGGGTCGGCGTCCTTGTAGTACTCGACTCCCTGCACCAGCGACGCGGCGCAGTTGCCCACGCCGACGATGGCTACGCGAACCGAACCCATTCCGGTTGCTCCCTGTGTGTACGAGTGAGGCCCTGACCGGGCGCTCACGTGGCGGTGTCGTCGGGCGTATCCGGCCCGGGGGTGTCCCCGAGCCGGGGCAGGACGCCCGGCGCTCCAGATGTGGTGTCGTGCCGACTGGGCCCCCCGGAGGCTGGGCCCTTGAGGTCCCGTCCGGCTCGCTCGCTCTCGATGAGCTCGTTCAGCCAGCGCACTTCGCGCTCCACGGACTCCATCCCGTGGCGCTGGAGCTCGAGCGTGTAGTCGTCGAGGCGCTCCCGGGTGCGGGCGAAGGAGACACGCATCTTCTCCAGACGCTCCTCCAGCCGGCTGCGGCGGCCTTCCAGCACGCGCATGCGTACGTCGCGCGACGTCTGTCCGAAGAAGGCGAAACGGGCGGCGAAGTGCTCGTCCTCGTACGCGTCGGGGCCTGTCTGCGAAAGCAGCTCCTCGAAGTGCTCCTTGCCCTCCGCCGTCAGCCTGTAGACGATCTTGGCGCGACGCCCTGCGAGTGGTGCGGCGAGGGCGTCCTCAGGAGCGTTCCCCGACTCCTCGATCAACCAGCCGTTGGCGACCAGCGTCTTGAGGCAGGGATACAGCGTCCCGTAGCTGAACGCGCGGAACACCCCCAGTGACGTGTTGAGCCGCTTGCGCAGCTCATAACCGTGCATGGGGGACTCGCGGAGCAGGCCGAGGACGGCGAACTCGAGGATCCCGGACCGCCGGCTCATCCCCTCGCCTCCTCGTCTCTATCTCGCTCCGATGTATCGACTCGATACATCAAGACGATAGAACGGCCTTCCGGATGGGACAAGTGGGGAGACGGTGAACGGGATCACACCACTTATTCATTCGAGGCAAGTTGTCTGATTTGGTGCGAAGTTCGGGGGTCGGCGGGTTTTGACGGTGCGTAGTCTGTGCGCCATGCACACCACCGGGAACCGAGTGACGCAAGGGGGCGTCCTCGTCCGAGGTGCCGTACGGGTGAATGCGGGATCGACCACATCCGTACTTCGGGGGGACCGGAAACCAGCCGCCGTTTCCAGGCGCGCAAGGGTGCGCCTGCCCGAGGAGTAGTCGTTCGATGAGCGAGCACCGTCGCAAACCGCCGCAGCCGCAGGGAGGCGGACGTGCCGCGGCCCGACGCGGCCAGTCCGGCTCGTCCTCCGGCCGCCGCGCGGCACCGCGGGGCGCCACCGGGTCTCCAGCCGATTACGGCCTGGGCCAGGGGTCGACTGACGAGGAGCGGTCGTACAGTGGCCGCGCCGAAGCCCGCCGCGCGGCACAGAGAACTGGAGGAGGCCGCCGCAGAGCGGCCGAGCCGGCCCGCGCAGGTCGACGCGGCGCGCCCCCACCCGGTCGGGGACGGCCGGCCGGCCCCGTCAAGAAGCGGATCATCGACTACCCCCGTGCCGGAAGGTACGGCGTGGCGCGCTGGGTCCCGTCCTGGAAACTCATCACCGGACTCTTCATCGGGTTCTTCGGCACGTTGGTGGCTGCCGCCGGCATCGCCTACGCCATGGTGGGTGTTCCCGACCTCGCGAAGACGGCGACGGCCCAGAACAACGTCTTCTACTGGTCCGACGGCAGCGAGATGGTCGCCACGGGTGGCGAGACCAACCGGCAGATCGTCAACCTCTCGCAGATCCCCAAGGAGATGCAGTACGCCGTCATCTCCCAGGAGAACAAGACCTTCTACACCGACAGCGGCATCGACCCGAAGGGCATCGCCCGCGCCGTGTTCAACATGGCCCGGGGCGGTGAGACCCAGGGCGGCTCGACCATCACCCAGCAGTACGTGAAGAACGCGATGCTGAACGACCAGTCGCAGACGATCTCCCGCAAGCTCAAGGAGATCTTCGTCTCGATCAAGGTCGGCACCACGGTCTCGAAGGACGAGATCATGGCCGGGTACCTGAACTCCGCCTACTACGGCCGTGGGGCATACGGAATCCAGGCGGCCGCACGCGCTTACTTCAACAAGGACGCCGTCGATCTGGACCCGGGTGAGTGCGCCTTCCTGGCCGCGATGCTGAAGGGCGCCACGTACTACGACCCCGCGGGCGCGACGTCCTTCGACCCGGCGGCCACTCCCCAGGCCAACCAGAAACGCGCCTTGGCGCAGATGCAGGACACCCTGAACAAGATGGTCCAGTACGGCCATCTGAGCGCTGCGGACCGGGCCAGGTACACCCAGCTCCCCGCCTGGCAGAACCCGCGCTCCAACAACAAGCTGAGCGGCCAGGTCGGCTACCTCGTGGACCTCGCCAAGGCGTACCTGATCAACAACACCAAGATCTCCGCCGACGACCTCCAGAAGGGCGGCTACTCGATCTACACGACCTTCGACAAGAAGAAGGTCAAGGAGCTCGAGACCGCGGTCACGAACGTCCAGAAGGCCAACATCAAGCCCAAGGAACGCCCCAACACAGACACGCACGTCCAGTTCGGCGGCGCTTCGGTCGACCCGGCGACCGGTGCCATCAAAGCCATCTACGGTGGTGAGGACGCGACCAAGCACTTCACCGACAACGCCGACCAGACCGGTGCCCAGGTCGGTTCGACCTTCAAGCCGTTCGTGCTCGCGGCGGCGATGCAATGGGGTGTGCGCGACAAGAGCCTCGGTGCGGAGCAGGCACAGGACGAGCGGACCCAGGTCTCCCCGAAGAGCCTGTACAGCGGCAAGAACAAGCTGAAGATCAAGGACTACGACGGGACGATCTGGAAGAACGAGAAGGGAGAGGAGTGGCTGCAGACCAACGACGGCAACGAGTCGTACGGCAATCCGCCCGACTACCAGATCGACCTGCGCGAGGCGATGCGTGAATCGGTGAACTCCGCCTATGTGCAGCTCGGCATGGACGTCGGCCTGGACAAGGTCAAGGAGGCGGCCATTGCAGCCGGCCTCAAGACGAACAGCCTGGCCGGCACCAGCTTCCCGTCCTTCTCCATCGGTATCTCCGACCCGAGCGCGATCCGCATGGCCGGCGCGTACGCCACCTTCGCGGCCAGCGGCCAGCAGCGTGATCCGTTCTCGGTCACCAAGGTCACCAGCAAGGACGGCACGGTCTTCACGCACACGGACACGCCCAAGGAGGCCTTCACGCCGGCCGTCGCCAACAACGTCACCGACGTGCTGCGGACCGTGGTCGACAAGGGCACGGGTACCGCCGCGCAGCTGCCCGGCCGGCAGGTCGCCGGCAAGACCGGTACCACCGACGGCAACAAGTCCGCCTGGTTCATCGGCTACACCCCGCAGCTGTCCACGTCGATCACGATGTTCCGCTACAACGACGACGAGACCCAGAAGAACCGCACATTCCTCGAGATGTACGGAACGGGTGGCCAGAAGAAGATCCACGGCGCTTCGTTCCCGGCTGAGATCTGGCACGACTACATGGCAGAGGCCTTGCAGGGCACGCAGTCGAAGGACTTCCCGACACCTGATCCCATCGGCCAGGTCGTCAACGACGTGCCGAGCCCGAGCCCCACACCGACGGCCAGCAACACCCCGAAGTCGAGCCCCACGCCGAGCCCGACGCCCAGCCAGACGCTGACCAGCCCGAGTCCCTCACCGAGCCAGACCTGCCGCTTCAGCTGGCAGTGCACCACCGGCGGAACGAACACGGGTGGCACTGACGGTGGGGTGACCTCCTCGCCGACGGCGACGGACACCTCGGGGACCGGCAACACCAGAGGTAATGGCAATGGAGGCCTCTTCGGGGGCCCGGGAGGCTGACCGCCAAAACGCCCAGCCGGGGTGTTTCACGTGAAACAAGCACAAGTTTCACGTGAAACAGGGGCCGCCGCGCCTGAGAGGGTGGGGCGGCCCTCGGCGTATTCCCAGACATGTACGGCAGGATGTGCGACATGCCCAGCGCAGAATCGACGCAAGCGAACGTGCACGGATCGGATCCGGTACGGCCGACCAAGGAGGACAAGGTCGCCGCGTCCGGCAGCGAGCTGATCGGCGGTCCCCTCGGGCGGCGTGCCTTGCTCGGGACGTCCTGGTGGACGCCCGTCCGGGTCGTCGCGCTCGTCGCGATCGGCATGTTCGCTCTTGGGATGATCCAGAAGGCCCCCTGCTACAACAGTGCCTGGTTCTTCGGGGCCAGCTCCCAGTACACGAAGGCCTGTTACTCGGACATCCCCCACCTCTACCAGGGACGCGGTTTCGCGGACGGGCTCGTGCCGTACTTCGACAAGCTCCCCGGTGATATGCCCTACCTCGAATACCCGGTGCTGACCGGCGTGTTCATGGAGGTGGCGGCCTGGCTCACACCCGGCAGCGGAAGCATCCAGGACCAGGAGCAGTGGTACTGGATGGTCAACGCCGGAATGCTCATGGTCTGCGCGGCGATCATCGCGGTCTGCGTCGCCCGGACCCATGGGCGCCGGCCCTGGGACGGTCTGCTGGTCGCCCTGGCACCCGCCTTCGCGTTGACCGCCACCATCAACTGGGACCTGCTGGCGGTCGCTCTGACGGCCGCGGCGATGCTGATGTGGTCCCGGAGTCGCCCCCTCGCCTTCGGGGTCCTCCTGGGGCTTGCCACGGCCGCGAAGCTCTATCCTGTGTTCCTTCTGGGGCCGCTGTTCCTGCTGTGCTGGCGGGCAGGGAAATGGCGGGACTTCGGCAAGGCGTTGGGAGGCACGGTCGTCGCCTGGCTCGTCGTGAATCTCCCGGTGATGTACTTCGCCTGGGACGGCTTCGTGCAGTTCTACAAGTTCAGCCACGACCGGGGCGTCGACTTCGGGTCGTTCTGGTTGATCATGGCCCAGAACTCAACGGATCCGCTGACCACTGCCACGGTCAACAACCTGGCACTGGCGCTGGTGGTGCTGTGCTGCGTGGGCCTCGCCGTGCTCACGGTGACCGCACCCCGTCGCCCGCGCTTCGCGCAACTCGCGTTCTTGATCGTCGCCGCGTTCATTGTCACCAACAAGGTCTACTCGCCGCAGTACGTCCTGTGGCTGGTCCCACTCGCCGTTCTGGCCCGGCCCAAGTGGCGGGACTTCCTGATCTGGCAGGCCTGCGAGGTCGTGTACTACCTGGGCATCTGGATGTACCTCGCCTACACGACCAGTGGGGACGCCCACAAGGGCCTGCCGCAGGTCGGCTACCAGTGGGCCATCGCTGTACATCTGCTGGGGACGCTGTACCTGTGCGCCGTGGTCGTACGCGACATCCTCATGCCTGAGCGGGACCCGGTGCGCCGGTCTGGGGACGACGATCCGTCAGGCGGTGTCCTGGACGGTGCGGAGGACGTCTTCGTCGTCGGCGCCGCGGCTCGTCCGCCCCGGCCCGCGGCCTACCTCGAAGGGCCTCCGGTGGAGTGGGGCGGCCATGGAACGCCACCCTCCAGGGGCAGTTCGCTCTGAGCGAACGGGATGTGTGAGATCCACACCTGAGGCCGTACACGGAAGCCCGTGTACGGCCTCAGGTCCGTCTGTCCCCGGATCGCTCAGCGGTCGACGATCCGGTCGAACTGCGTGGTGGTGTGGCGCAGATGCGCCACCAGTTCCTCGCCCACCTTCGGCTCGGGCGCGTCGGAGGGCACGAACAGGATGGAGACCTGCATGTGCGGTGGCTCAGCGAACCAGCGCTGCTTGCCGCCCCAGACGAACGGAGAAAGGTTCCGGTTCACGGTGGCGAGACCGGCCCTGGCGACGCCCTTGGCGCGCGGCATGACGCCGTGCAGGGCCTTCGGGGCCTCCAGGCCCACCCCGTGCGACGTACCGCCGGCCACGACGACCAGGAATCCGTCCGAGGCCGCCTTCTGCTGGCGGTAGCCGAAACGGTCCCCCTTGGTGACGCGGGTGACGTCCAGGACCGCTCCGCGGTACTCGGTGGCCTCGTGGTCACCCAGCCACAGCCGGGTGCCGATACGGGCACGGAAGCGGGTCTGGGGGAACTGCTGCTGCAGCCGGTGGAGTTCCTCGGCCTTGAGGTGGCTGACGAACATCGTGTGCAGCGGCAGCCGGGCGGCGCGCAGGTGGTCCATCCAGCCGATGACCTCCTCGACGGCGTCCGAGCCGTCGGTGCGGTCCAGCGGCAGATGGATGGCGAAGCCTTCCAGCCGGACGTTCTCTATGGCGGCGTGCAGCTGCGGCAGTTCCTGGGCGCTGATGCCGTGCCGCTTCATCGAGGACATCACCTCGATGACCACACGGGCGCCCACGAGGCCGTAGACGCCGTCCACCGACGACACCGAGCGGATGACCCGGTCGGGCAGCGGGACGGGCTCCTCGCCCCGCCGATAGGGCGTGAGCACCAGGAGGTCACCGCCGAAGTAGTCCTTGATGCGGGCGGCCTCGTACGTGGTGCCGACGGCGAGGATGTCGGAGCCCAGCCGCGTGGCCTCCTCCGCCAGCCGCTCGTGCCCGAACCCGTAGCCGTTGCCCTTGCAGACCGGGACCAGGCCCGGGAACTGCTCCTGCACGTGCTTGTGGTGCGCCCGCCAGCGCGCGGTGTCGACGTAGAGCGTGAGCGCCATGGCCGGACCTGGAACCTTTCTGGTCGCTGCGGTGTGTCGGAGGTGTGGAAGCTATTGAAGCGAAGGACGCGACGTCAGCGGCGCGACATGTAGATGTCGAGCGCCTTGTGGAGCAGCTTGTTCAGCGGGAAGTCCCACTCGCCGAGGTACTCGGCCGCCTGGCCGCCCGTGCCCACCTTGAACTGGATCAGGCCGAAGAGGTGATCGGTCTCGTCCAGCGAGTCGGAGATGCCGCGCAGGTCGTAGACGGTCGCGCCGAGCGCGTAGGCGTCGCGCAGCATCCGCCACTGCATCGCGTTCGAGGGCCTGACCTCACGGCCGATGTTGTCGGAGGCGCCGTAGGAGTACCAGACGTGCCCGCCGACGATCAGCATGGTCGCCGCCGACAGGTTCACCCCGTTGTGCCGGGCGAAGTACAGCCGCATCCGGTTCGGGTCCTCGGTGTTGAGTGCCGTCCACATACGCTGGAAGTACGACAGCGGGCGGGGCCGGAAGTGGTCGCGGACGGCCGTGATCTCGTACAGCCGCTGCCATTCCTCGAGGTCCTGGTAGCCGCCCTGGACGACGTCGACGCCGGCCTTCTCGGCCTTCTTGATGTTGCGCCGCCACAGCTGGTTGAAGTTCTTGTGGACCTCTTCCAAGGAGCGGTTGGCCAACGGCACCTGGAAGACATAACGGGGCTGAACATCACCGAAGCCGGCCCCGCCGTCCTCACCCTGCTGCCAGCCCATCCGACGCAGCTTGTCGGCGACCTCGAAGGCGCGCGGCTCGATGAAGTCTGCCTCGATGTCGCGCAGCCGCTTCACGTCCGGGTTCTGGATGCCCTGCTTGATGGAGTTCGCTTCCCAGCGCCGGATGATCACCGGCGGTCCCATCTTCACCGAGAAGGCGCCCTGGTGCTTGAGGTGCGCGAGCATCGGTTCCAGCCACTCGGTCAGATTCGGCGCGAACCAGTTGATGACCGGTCCCTCGGGCAGATAGGCCAAGTAGCGCTTGATCTTGGGCAGTTGCCGGTAGAGGACGAGTCCCGCACCGACGAGCTCGCCGGTCCTCTCGTCGAACCAGCCGAGGCTCTCGGAACGCCACTCCGCCTTGACGTCCGCCCAGGCCGGAACCTGCATGTGGCTCGCCGACGGCAGGCTCTGGATGTACGCCAGATGCTGCTCGCGACTGATCGTCCTCAGGGTCAGGCTCATTCGGGGCGCTCCTCGGGCTGGTGTGTCCCCATGGGGTCAGGGGCTCCGGCTCTCGCGCCGAAGCCTACTGCGCCTTGCGAGCGCCCCGGCTGGACGTACGGAACCCGCGCCCCGGCCTATGGGCCGCCGAGGCGTTCCGTCATGCTTTGTATCGAGTTGAAGAGGGAACGGTGTCCCAGGCGTCAGCTGATGACCCCGCCGAAGAGGCCTCCGTGCGCCATGCCGAGGAAGAAGCCGACCGCCGAGGCGCCGAGGCCCAGGATGAGGCCGAAGCGTTCGCGGGTCGTCTCCGAGATCCACTGCCCGTAGGCGCCGGTGAAGATCCCCACCAGGCCGGCCCAGGAGCTGAGCAGGTGCAGGTTGTGGAAGAAGCCGGTCACGAACGCGATCACACCGAGCACCAGGGTCACCGCGAGCAGCGTGTCCTGGAGCGGGTGGGGCTTTCCGTCCGTGGCGAAAAGGCCTCCGGCGGTGTTGGGTCGCAATGCCTGTGCCATGGGGCACCTCCTGCGAAAGGCGGCGCATCGTAGCGCCATACACACCCGATGTGTACAGACTGACGGTCCCACGGGCCGGATTTCAACCGGAAGCCGCTGTGCGGGTAGTCTGTACCGTCTGCATGGGTGTCTGCCCAGGCCCGGTCGGGTAAACCGCGAGGTCACCCCCGATTGTCAGTGGCGGCCGATACCTTTGCCTACGCATCACAACCCTCCTGCCACGGAACGACCGTGGCCGCTGAGTCCGAAGGAGGTGGGTTCCACATGCGTCACTACGAGGTGATGGTCATCCTCGACCCCGATCTGGAGGAGCGCGCTGTCGCCCCCCTGATCGAGAACTTCCTCTCCGTCGTCCGCGAGGGCAACGGCAAGGTCGAGAAGGTCGACACCTGGGGCCGTCGTCGTCTCTCGTACGAGATCAAGAAGAAGCCCGAGGGCATCTACTCGGTCATCGACCTGCAGGCCGAGCCTGCGGTCGTCAAGGAGCTCGACCGCCAGATGAACCTGAACGAGTCGGTCCTCCGGACCAAGGTCCTCCGTCCCGAGACCCACTGAGCTCTCCCGCTCAGCTGATCTCGGGATTCGAGTAGCAGCACAAGCAGCCAGCAGCAAACCCGCCGAGAGGTTCCCCATGGCAGGCGAGACCGTCATCACGGTCGTCGGCAATCTTGTCGATGACCCCGAGCTGCGCTTCACCCCTTCCGGTGCGGCGGTCGCGAAGTTCCGTGTCGCGTCCACTCCCCGCACCTTCGACCGTCAGACGAACGAGTGGAAGGACGGCGAGAGCCTGTTCCTCACCTGCTCGGTCTGGCGGCAGGCGGCGGAGAACGTCGCCGAGTCGCTCCAGCGAGGCATGCGCGTCATCGTGCAGGGCCGGCTGAAGCAGCGGTCCTACGAGGACCGTGAGGGCGTCAAGCGCACGGTCTACGAGCTGGACGTCGAGGAAGTCGGCGCCAGTCTGCGGAACGCCACGGCCAAGGTCACCAAGACCGCCGGCGGTGCCGGACGCGGTGGCCAGGGCGGTTACGGCGGCGGTGGCGGCCAGGGTGGCGGCGGCTGGGGCGGTGGCCCCGGTGGCGGCCAGCAGGGCGGCGGCGCTCCTGCCGACGACCCCTGGGCGACCGGCGCTCCCGCCGGTGGCAATCAGGGTGGCGGTGGCGGCGGCTGGGGTGGAAACTCCGGCGGCGGTGGCGGCGGCTACTCGGACGAGCCCCCCTTCTAGGCCTCGGGCCGGAGGGCGGGTCGTACCCCAACTTCTTGATCACACAGGAGAAACACCATGGCGAAGCCGCCTGTGCGCAAGCCGAAGAAGAAGGTCTGCGCTTTCTGTAAGGACAAGGTCACGTACGTGGACTACAAGGACACGAACATGCTGCGGAAGTTCATTTCCGACCGCGGCAAGATCCGTGCCCGCCGCGTGACCGGCAACTGCACGCAGCACCAGCGTGACGTCGCCACGGCCGTCAAGAACAGCCGTGAGATGGCGCTGCTGCCCTACACGTCCACCGCGCGCTAAGGGAAGGGTGACCGACTCATGAAGATCATCCTCACCCACGAGGTCTCCGGTCTCGGTGCCGCGGGCGACGTCGTTGACGTCAAGGACGGTTACGCTCGCAACTACCTGATCCCGCGGAAGTTCGCTATCCGTTGGACCAAGGGTGGCGAGAAGGACGTCGAGCAGATCCGTCGTGCTCGCAAGATCCACGAGATCCAGACCATCGAGCAGGCCAACCAGGTGAAGGCCCAGCTCGAGGGCGTGAAGGTCCGTCTGGCCGTCCGCTCCGGCGACGCCGGTCGTCTCTTCGGTTCCGTCACCCCTGCCGACATCGCCTCGGCGATCAAGGCTTCCGGTGGCCCCGAGGTCGACAAGCGCCGCATCGAGCTGGCCGCCCCGATCAAGACCCTGGGCGCCCACGAGACGTCCGTACGTCTGCACCCCGAGGTTGCCGCCAAGGTCAACATCGAGGTCGTCGCGGCGTAACGCTGCGCTCGGCTTGAACGGCTGAGAGAGGGGCCACCCCACAGGGGTGGCCCCTCTTCGGTGCTACCCCTCCCTCGGGACAGGCTCCGGGATGTTTCACGTGAAACCGGGGCGGTGGGAGTCCGGGGGCGGGTTTACCGGCTCGCGCCCGTCACCAGCCAGCGGCCCGAGCGGGCCCGTAGCCACAGGGTCAGCATGCGTACGGTCATCATCAGCGTCATGGCGGCCCACAGGGCCGTCAGGCCACCATCGAGCGAAGGCACGAGCAGAGCGACCGGCGTGAAGACCGCGAGGGTGGCTAGCATCGCTCCTGCCAGATAGGGGCCGTCCCCCGCGCCCATCAGCACGCCGTCGAGGACGAAGACGATGCCGCAGACAGGCTGGGAGAGTGCGACGATCACCAGGGCGGGCAGGGCGGTGTCCCTGACCAGGGAGTCACTGGTGAACAGCGGTAGGAACACCGGCCTTGTGATCACGACGAGAGCACCGAGGACGACGCCGACCGCGATTCCCCACTCCACCATGCGACGGCAGGCCTGACGGGCTCCCTCTGCGTCGTCTGCACCGAGATAACGTCCGATGACGGCCTGCCCGGCTATCGCGATGGCGTCGAGAGCGAAGGCCAGAAGACTCCACAGGGAGAGGATGATCTGGTGGGCCGCCATGTCCGCGTCGCCGAGCCGGGCGGCGACAGCAGTGGCGATCATCAGGATGGCCCGGAGGGACAGAGTACGGACCAGCAAGGGCACCCCTGCCCGGGCCGAAGTCCTGATCCCGGCGAGGTCGGGACGCAGCGAAGCACCCTGCCTGTGGGCGCCGTGGACGACCACGACGAGGTACACCGCTGCCATGCCCCACTGCGCGATGACGGTTCCCCAGGCGGAACCTGCGATGCCGAGGCCGACGCCATAGACGAGACCTGCGTTGAGGGCGGCGTTGGCGACGAAGCCGGCCACGGCCACATAGAGCGGTGTCCTGGTGTCCTGCAGACCACGGAGCACTCCGGTGGCGGCGAGGACGACGAGCATGGCCGGGATCCCGAGGGCGGAAATGCGCAGATAGGTGGTCGCGTAGGGGGCCGCCGTGTTCGAGGCACCGAAGAGGTCCACGAGGACGCGCGCCGTGGGCAGGACGACGGCAATGACGGCTGCGCCCAACAGGAACGCGAGCCAGATGCCGTCCATGCCCTGACGGATGGCGGCCTGGAGGTCGCCGGCGCCGACCCGTCGGGCGACCGCCGCCGTGGTGGCGTACGCGAGGAAGACGAAGATGCTGACTGCGGTCGTGAGGAGTGCCGAGGCGACGCCTAGACCCGCTAGTTGTGCGGTGCCGAGGTGGCCGACGATCGCGCTGTCGGCCATGACGAAAAGGGGCTCGGCGACGAGTGCGCCGAAGGCCGGGACGGCCAGCGCGACGATCTCTCGGTCGTGCCGGCGCCGGGCGGCCCTGGGAGTCGCGGGAGCCTGTGTCATGTGCATCAATCTAATCGTCCACAGGTAAGAGATGCAATGCTCTTCTGGTCCTTACGGGTTGTGCAGGGGTGAGCTCTTTTGTGCGCCGTTCGAACCGATCTTGGCCCGAGCGGGGAAGTTTTTCTTCTGCACAGCCGGTGGACGGGAAAGACGCAGGTCAGTGGGAGATTCGCGGACGGTGTCGTCGCTTGTTCACAGGGCTGTCCACCGCGTCGTGCACAGGTTTCGAGGAGTTCTCCACAGCATCCGGGCCGTCGTCCACATGGCCTGTGGATAACCAGATTGGCTGACGGTGCCCGCAGGCCTACCGTGGTCCGGCGCCCACTCCCCTCGTCGGCCGGGAAACCACCCCAAAACCGACGCGCCACAAGCGGAGTTGGGCCTCTCATTTGTCAGTGCCGTGCCGTAGAAATAAGGGCACGGCTAGGTCCGCCCCGGCGGACGGGAGGAGGTGGCTCGGTGAGCATTTCCGAGCCCTTGGACGACCCGTGGGCCGACAGCGGTCCCAGTGATCGTCTGCCCGCCTCCCGTCGCCGTGGCGATGGCGGCCGGGGCCGGGACGAGCAGCACGACAGAGGCCGGGACAGCGGTGAATGGGACGGCGCCGGCACGTCCTTCGAGCGGGTTCCGCCCCAGGATCTCGACGCCGAGCAGTCCGTCCTGGGCGGCATGCTGCTGTCCAAGGACGCCATCGCCGACGTCGTCGAGATCCTCAAGGGGCACGACTTCTACAAGCCGGCCCACGAGACGATCTTCCAGTCGATCCTCGACGTCTATGCCAAGGGTGAGCCGGCCGACCCCATCACCATCGCCGCCGACCTCACGAGGCGCGGTGAGATCAACAAGGTCGGTGGCGCCTCCTATCTGCACACCCTCGTCCAGACCGTGCCGACGGCGGCCAACGCCGAGTACTACGCGGAGATCGTCCACGAGCGCGCCGTACTGCGCCGCCTGGTGGAGGCGGGCACCCGCATCACGCAGATGGGGTACGCCGCGGACGATGACGTCGATGAGATCGTCAACCGCGCCCAGGCCGAGATCTACGCGGTCACCGAGCAGCGCACCAGCGAGGACTACCTGCCCCTCGGCGACATCATGGAGGGCGCGCTCGACGAAATCGAGGCCATCGGTTCGCGCAGCGGGGAGATGACCGGTGTGCCGACGGGTTTCACCGATCTCGACTCACTCACCAACGGGTTGCATCCCGGCCAGATGATCGTCATCGCGGCCCGTCCCGCCATGGGCAAGTCCACACTCGCCCTGGACTTCGCCCGGGCCGCGTCGATCAAGCACAATCTGCCGAGCGTCATCTTCTCCCTCGAAATGGGACGCAACGAGATCGCGATGCGTCTGCTGTCCGCCGAGGCACGCGTGGCCCTGCACCACATGCGCTCAGGCACGATGACGGACGAGGACTGGACCCGGCTGGCCCGCCGCATGCCCGAGGTGTCGTCCGCACCGCTCTACATCGACGACTCCCCGAACCTGTCGATGATGGAGATCCGTGCGAAGTGCCGTCGGCTGAAGCAGCGCAGCGACATCAAGCTGGTGATCATCGACTATCTGCAGCTGATGCAGTCCGGTGGCTCCAAGCGCTCCGAGAGCCGACAACAGGAGGTCTCGGACATGTCGCGTAACCTCAAGCTCCTGGCCAAGGAGCTGGAAGTCCCGGTGATCGCTCTCTCTCAGCTCAACCGTGGCCCGGAGCAGCGCACGGACAAGAAGCCGATGGTGTCCGACCTGCGTGAGTCCGGTTCCATCGAGCAGGACGCCGACATGGTGATCCTGCTGCACCGCGAGGACGCCTACGAGAAGGAGTCCCCGCGGGCCGGCGAAGCGGACATCATCGTGGGCAAGCACCGTAACGGCCCGACGGCGACGATCACGGTGGCCTTCCAAGGCCACTACTCGCGCTTCGTCGACATGGCGCAGACCTGAGCATCCGAGTGGCGGGAGGCTGCTCAGCGCCTCGTCTCGTACCTGGTCGCCACCACGCCGCCGGGAAACGTCCGGGTCTCCACCAGGTCCAGGTACAACCAGCTGTCCACCGCGGTGAAGAACGGAGTGCCGCCGCCCACCAGGACCGGATGGGCGGCGATCACGTACTCGTCGATCAACCCGGCGCGCATGGCCGCCCCGGCGAGCGTCGCACCGCCGATGTTCATCGGCCCGCCGTCCTCGTCCTTGAGACGGGTGATCTCGGCGATCGCGTCGCCGGTGACCAGGCGGGTGTTCCAGTCGACCTTGTCGATCGTCGAGGAGAACACCACCTTCGGCGTGTCCCGCCAGTTCCGCGCGAACTCGATCTCCGCCGGGGTGGCGCCCGGCTGCTGGTCGCCGGTCGGCCAGTAGGAGCTCATCGTCTCCCACAGCTTACGTCCGTACAGAGACAGGTCACTCGCCTGCTCGTGGTCGAGCCACCACTGGAACAGCTCGGGGCTCGGCGGGCCGCTCCAGCCGATGTCGTCGCCGGGCGCGGCGATGTAGCCGTCCAGGGTCAGGTTCATGGCGTAGATCAGTTTTCGCATGGCCCAGCCTTTCGTCCGTGGGTGTCCGGTGTGTTGACCAGGGTGGCGCGGGAAACTCATCGGCGCGCGATCTGGACCGGCCGGTAGCCCTCCTGCTACGCGCCCGGGGGATATGAGCTCGACTTCCCAACTCCTCGCGGGGTGGACTGGGGGGCATGACGACTTCTCAGGAAGAGCTCCTTCCCGGCACCCGACGGGCGTTGCTGCACCGCGTCGCCGTCGCGCAGTCCGAAGGGCGCGCGCCGTCGCTGGTCGCCGCGGTGGTGCGGGGCGGACGGATCGTGTGGCACGGGGCCCGGACCTCGGTGCAGGGCCACGGGCCGGACGAGAACGTGCAGTACCGCATCGGTTCGATCACCAAGACGTTCACGGCCGTTCTGGTCCTGCGGCTTCGCGACGAGGGCGCCCTCGACCTCGGTGATCCGCTGGAGAAACACCTGCCGGGCACGGGTGTGGGGGAGGCCACCGTCGCCGATCTGCTCGCCCACACCGGTGGACTGGCGGCCGAGTCGCCGGCCCCGTGGTGGGAGCGCACCCCGGGGTCGCTGCGTCCCGAACTCTCCGACGTACTGGGCGAGCAGCCGCTACTCCATCCAACGGGACGCCGATTCCACTACTCCAACCCCGGCTACACCGTTCTGGGAGCGCTCGTCGAGAAGCTGCGCGGGGCCCCTTGGGAGGAGGTGCTGCAACGGGAAGTACTCGACCCCCTGGGCCTCGACCGTACGAGCGCCCGCCCGAAGATGCCCCACGCGGGTGGATGGGCCGTGCAGCCCTGGGCCGACGTCCTGCTGCCCGAACCCACCGAGGACCTGGGACGGATGGCACCAGCCGGTCAACTCTGGTCGACCGCCCACGACTTGGCCCGATTCGCCGTCTTCCTCGCTCAAGGGGACGATCGGGTCCTGAGCGCCGAGACCCTGCGGGAGATGCGCAGACCCGCGGCGCCGGTCGAAGCGGCTGACGTGGCCGACGGAGCCTCGTACGGGCTGGGGTTGCAGATCCAGCACCGGGACGGTCGGCTGCTCTTCGGACATTCAGGCTCGCTGCCCGGCTTTCTCGCGAACCTCACCATCAGCGTGGAGGACGACGTCGCTGCCGTGGTGTTGGCCAACTGCACCTCGGGCCCGCTGCTGTCCACCGTGGGCTCCGACCTCGTACGGCTCGTCGCCGTGGCCGAACCGCGCATCCCTGAGCCATGGCGTCCGCTGCCTGAAGTCGACCCAGTCGTACTGGAGTTGGCGGGCCCGTGGTACTGGGGGACACACGCGTTCGCGCTACGTCTGACACCCGACGGCGGTCTCTCGCTGGAGCCACTGTCGGGCGTAGGCCGCCGCTCACGTTTCAGGAGGAACGGCGACGGTACCTGGACCGGGCTTGAGGGCTACTACGCCGGGGAGCTCCTGAAGGCCGTACGGCGTCCTGACGGGACCGTGAGCTATCTGGACCTGGGCTCGTTCGTGTTCACCCGTCAGCCGTACGGCGAGGAGGCTCCCGTGCCGGGTGGTGTGGACCCCGACGGGTGGCGGGGGATCGGTCAGACACCGAAGCCGTGAAGGATGTCCTGTTTCACGTGAAACAGGACGCCATCATGGATTTCACAGCTGGAGCTTGAAGCCGAGGTGGGAGGCCGTGAAACCGAGATGTTCGTAGAAGCGATGGGCGTCGGTCCGAGTTTTGTCCGAGGTGAGCTGTACCAGCCGGCAGCCCTGGCGCCGGGATTCCTCGATGGCCCACTCGATGAGCCGGGTGCCAAGGCCGCTTCCGCGCTCATTCGCCTGGATTCGAACGGCCTCGATGATCGACCGAAGGGAACCATGTCGCGACAGCCCAGGGATGATGGTGAGCTGCAGCGTTCCGACCACCCGGCCTTCACGGACGGCGACGATCAGGTGTTGGTTGGGATCGGCCGCCAGGCGCTCCCATGCTGCCAGGTACGGGGCCAGGTCGTCCAGTGTCTCGCGCTGGGCGCCGAGCGGGTCGTCGGCGAGCATCGCAACGATCGCGGGCACGTCGGCCGCTGTGGCGGCCCGCATTTCAAGATCTCCCATGGCGAGCACCCTACGCACTGGCCCGGCATGCGGACGTTCCCAGCAGGCTCTCAGCTCGCCGCTACCGTGACGGGTGCGAACCTGCGGGTCCAGTCGCCGGGCAGCTCGGTGATGCCGTGGGTCATGACCGCGCTGACCGCGACCGGCGCCAGACCACGCTGCTTCACCCACGCCAGCAGTTCTTCATGGCGTACGTCGATGTCGGTGCGCAAGGGTCGGTCGGTGTGGGCGGCGAGAGCGGTGATGAGGGACTTCGCCGTCCCGGTGTCGCGGGCGATCAGCGGACCGACGACATGGGTGTCCATGTTCGGCCAGGCAGCCGCGTACCCGACGAGCCGGCCGTTCTCCTCGGCGACGCACAGGCGGTCGGCGAATGCGGGAAGCCGGGTGATGATGTGCGTGCGGTCGGACCCGAACACCTCCTCGTCAAGTCGGAGGATGGCGGTGAGGTCCTCGGCGGTGGCTGCCCGTGTGGCGGCCTCCGACTCCGGATCGCCGGACCTGAAGTGCCCGCGCAGCATCTCGGTGTGGCCGGTGACCTTGAATCCGAGTTCCTCGTAGAGCGGGCGGCCGTACGGAGTCGCATGCAGTGTCAGGGGGGTGGTGCCTGACGCGGAGACGACGTACCGCATCAGGTGCCGTCCGATGCCCTGGCGAGCGTGACGCTCGGCGACCAGCACCATGCCGATGGCCGCGAAGTCGGGACGGTCCTGCGGTCCGTACTCCGTGACGACGCAGGCGCTGAGGAGCCCACCGGAGGGGGCGTCGATGCCATATCCCTGTCCCGACGTGAGGAGGAAACCCCACTTGTGCTCCTCCCGGGGCCACCCCCGATCCTCCGACAGGTCGGCGCAGGCGGTCAGATCACGAGGCGTCAGACGGCGAATGGGGAGAGCGGCGGGGGAAGGAGTCGACACGCAGGTCAGGCTTTCCGACGGGGGCACTCGCCGTCCACTTGTTTCCGGTGAGAAGTGAGAGCTTTTGGCCATGTCGTGAGTAAGGGCTCAGCACACCGACAGGTGCCGGATGTTTCACGTGAAACACGGCCTGTAGGTCGGCGCACTAGTCTCCGCTCCCATGGCCAGACTTCACCTCTTCGACCTCGATGGCACGTTGCTGCGTGGCACTTCGTCGCCCGTGGAGATCTCACGGCAGCTGGGGCTGGAAGCCGAAGCGGTGGCACTCGACACCGCGATCTCGGCTGGGCTGATGGATCCTCCGGAGTATGCGACGCGTGTCCACGCCCTGTGGGCAGACCTCACCGAGGCGCATGTGACAGCGGCTTTCGACGGAGCCCCGTGGCTGGAGCGGATCCGCGATGTCTGGTCGGAGATACGGGAACGAGGCGATTACTGCGCCGTGGTGTCGCTCTCGCCTTCCTTCTTCGTGGAACGTCTCCTCGACTGGGGCGCGCATGCGGCCTACGGGTCACGCTTTCCCGCTGTGCCCTTCACCCAGCCCGTGGATCCGGCCGGAGTTCTCAACGCTGCGGCCAAAGTCCAGATCGCCATCCGCTTGTGCCAGGAGTTCCGAGTGACCACGGCCGACTGCGTGGCCTACGGGGACTCGCAGTCGGACAGGGATCTGTTCGGTGCGGTGCCGGTCTCCGTAGCGGTCAATGCGGACCGTCATCTGTCGAGTCTCGCCACACACTCGTACCGGGGCGGGGATCTGTGGGAAGCCTACGAACTGGTCCGCAACGCCGACATGTGATGGGACTCAGCCCAGGTCGGGGGCGTGCATGGCCCGTACGCCCTCGATGTTGCCGTCGAGATAGTGCCGCAGGGACAGCGGGACGAGATGGACGGAGGCGATGCCGACCCGGGTGAACGGTACCCGCACGATCTCGTACTCGCCTGTCGGCTCCTCCACCTCGGGTCCATGGCGTAGCGATGTGTCCATGGACTCCAGCCGGCAGACGAAGAAGTGCTGCACCTTCACGCCGGTCGCGCCGCCGTCCTCGCCGATGTGTTCGACCGTGTCGACGAAACACGGCACCACATCGGTGATCTTGGCGCCGAGCTCCTCGTACACCTCACGGTGCAGGGCGTCGACAACGGTCGTGTCACCGGGCTCGACCCCGCCACCGGGAGTGACCCAGTAGGGATCGACACCGGGCTTGGTGCGTTTGATCAGGATCAGGTCGTCGCCGTCCAGAAGGACGGCACGGGCGGTGCGCTTGACCACGGGTCGGACGGTCATGGGTGGAATGTGGCCAGGATCCTTCCACGTGAAACATCGCATGACGTCACCGGCCGAGCTCAGCCCGTGATGGCCGTGAAAAACCTGGTCAGCACCAGTCGGCGGCAGCCTGCAGGAGCCATTCGTGTGTCCGGGCGATGTGCGGCATGGAGAGGGTACCGGTACGGACTACCAGGAAGTACGTCCGCAAGGGCGGCACCGCGGGATCGTGCAGCGCGACCACGTCCCCGCGCTCCATGGCGGCCGTACACAGATACCGGGGCAGTACGGCAAGGCCGGCTCCCGCGACGGCGCAGGCGAGAACCGCGCGTAGATCCGGAACGATGACCGTGCCCGGACCGGCCGGCCGCGAGTCGAAGACGGACGCCCAGTAGCGGGAGACGAAGGGCAACGACTCGTGCACCTCGATCACCGGGACGTCCTTGAAGGCGGGTGCCCCCTTGCGATGCGGCCCGGTGTCGATCTGCCCGGCTCGGGCCGGGGAAGCGACGAGCACGTGCTCCTCGTCGCAGAGCGTGGTCGCCGTGAGCAGCGCGCCCCGCGGACGGGCCGTACTGATGGCCAGATCATGATGCCCGGCGGCCAGTCCCTCCAGGGTCTCCTCCGCGTTCCCGAAGGAGGCCCGCAGGGCGAAGCCCTGGCCGTCCTCGCCGGTCAGCTCCGTGAGGGCGGGCAGCACCCTTTCGGCCGTGAACTCCGGGGGGCCGGCGAGATGCAGGGTCCTTAAGGAGGACTCGTCGTCGAGACCGGTCTCGGCGATCTCCACCAGGGCGTCGAGATGAGGGGCGGCCTTGTGCGCGAGTTCGTCGCCGATGGACGTCGGTGTCACGCCGCGGGCCTGTCGTAGGAACAGAGGGCGGCCCAGCTGCCGCTCGAGTGTGCGGATCTGCGAGGTCACGGCCGGCTGCGACAGGCCGAGCAGGGCGGCGGCACGGGTGAAGGAACCGGCCCGGTGCACCGTGACGAATGTGCGCAGCAAGGCCAGATCCATGGCGCGTCCTCCCCTTGTCCCTGCCCTTCTCCCGACCCCAGGCAGGGCCCAACTATAAATATGTCGATAGGTTTCTGTCGCTACTGTGATTGGACACTGACACAGAGTCAACTAGCCTTGTTCGCGCGGTTCTTCGCGCGCGGAACCGAGGACGGTCCGAGCCACGAGGGGGGAGGCTCGGACCGTCCGCTGTGCTGGCCGACTCGGCCAGGGCGTCCCGTAAAGCAGGCTGCGAAGCCGTCACCGTGCAGACTCGTCCAGGGCGCGGAGTACATCGGCCACCAGGTCCTCGGGATCCTCGGCTCCGACGGAGAAGCGAATGAAACCCTCCGGCACGGGATCCCCGCCCCAGCGCCCGCGCCGCTCGGCAGTGGAGCGCACCCCACCGAAGCTCGTCGCGTCGTCCACCAGCCGCAGCGTCTCGAGGAAGCGCTCGGCACGCGCGCGCGTGGGCAACGTGAAGGACACGACGCTCCCGTAGCGACGCATCTGCCTGGCAGCGACCTCGTGAGCGGGGTCGCCGGGCAGGCCGGGGTAACGCAGACCGCCCACCTCGGACCGCTTCCGTAGCGCCTCGGCGACCATGAGGGCGGTCGCGCACTGCCGGTCGACGCGCAGTTGGAGGGTGGCGATCGAACGGTGTGCGAGCCACGCCTCCATCGGCCCCGGGATGGCGCCGACGATCTTCCGCCAGCGGCGCACGGCCGACATGGCGTCGGCGTCACGGCCGACGACGTAACCGAGCAGCACGTCCCCGTGCCCGGTCAGCTGCTTGGTGCCGCTGGCCACGGCGAAGTCGGCACCGAGTTCCAGCGGCCGCTGTCCCAGCGGCGTCGCAAGGGTGTTGTCGACGGCCACGAGCGCTCCACGCGCGTGTGCCGCTTCCGCGAGGCGTCGGATGTCGCATACGTCGAGGCCCGGGTTGGACGGTGTCTCGAGCCACAGAAGTTTCGCCCCGTCGAGCACGTCGAGCTGGGCGTCCCAGCCGGTCGGTGCCGTGCGCACCTCGATGCCGTAGGCCTCCAACTGCTCGCGTAGCAGGGGCAGCGCCTGGTAGCCGTCGCTGGGCAGGACGACAGTGTCTCCAGCGCGTACCTGGGAGAACAGAACCGCTGAGGTCGCGGCCATGCCCGAGGCGAACGCCAGTGCCTGGACGCCCTGCTGCCCGGGTGCCTCCAGCTCGCCGATGGCGCGCTCCAGCAGGTTCCAGGTGGGGTTCTCGTCACGGCCGTAGGTGTACGGGCCGCTGACGTCGCCCGGCAGGTGGTAGTGAGCGGCGAACACCGGCCCGGGCAGGGTCGGTTCGTTCTTGACCACCTCAGGCAGCCCCGCCCGTACCGCGCGCGTCCCCTCACCGTCGCCCACGGACGTACCCGAATCGTTCATGCTGCTCGTCCCTCCACCTGCTCGGCTACCGCGGTGAGCAGGCCCTCGCTCGCCGCCTCCACCATCTCAAGGCACACCACGAAACCGTCCATGCCCCCGTAGTACGGGTCCGGCACGTCGAGATCGGCGCCCGCGACGGAGTCGTAGGAACGAAGGAGCCGCACCTTCGCCGCGTCCTCCTGAGTGGGCGCGAGGCGGCGCAAGGCCTTGAGGTGGCCGGAGTCGAGGGCGATGACGACGTCGAGGCGGGAGAACCAGGACGGCTGGAACCGGCGTGCGGTGTGAGTGCTGTCGTACCCGTTCTCCTCCAGGACGGAGACGGTGCGCGGGTCGGCGCCGTCGCCCTCGTGCCAGCCGTCGGTGCCGGCGCTGTCGACCTCGACCAGGCCGTCGAGCCCGGCCTCCCGCACGCGGGTGCGGAAGACCGACTCGGCCATCGGGGAGCGGCAGATGTTGCCCGTGCAAACGAAGCAGACGCGATAGGTCATCGCGCGGTCAGTCCTCGTCCGGCAGGACGACGTGCAGCGCCCACGAGACGATCGAGATGATCAGGCCGCCCAGGACCGCGGTCCAGAAGCCCTCGACGTGGAAGCTCAGGTTGAGCTTGTCGGCCACCCACGAGGTCAGCAGCAGCATCAGCGCGTTGACGACCAGGGTGAACAGGCCGAGGGTCAGGATGACCAGCGGAAAGGACAGCACCTTCACTATCGGCTTGACCAGGAAGTTCACCAGGCCGAAGATCAACGCGACGCCGATCAGGGTGCCGGCCTTCTTGCCCGTGCTGTCACCGGTGAGGGTGATCTTGTCGAGCAGCCAGACGGCGACCGCCAGGGCACCCGCGTTGGCGATCGTCTTGACTACGAAATTCTTCATGTGTCTGATCGTGGCAGACGAGATCGGCCACGAGCAGCGGGACGAGGACGGCAAGAACGATGAAGGCATTCCGGCTGGACGAACTGGAGGCGGAGCGCGCCGCCAACGACGGCGCCTACCTGCAGTTCCTGCGGGAACGGAACATGTCGGTCGGGCTGTATGCGCTGAACGCAGGCGGGCAAGATCCACAGAAGCCGCACAACCAGGACGAGGTCTACTTCGTTGTGAGCGGCCGCGCCTCGATCACCGTGGGGCTGGAGACGACCGAGGTGGCACGTGGCAGCGTCGTGTACGTGCCGGCCGGTGTCGCCCACAAGTTCCACCACATCAGCGAGGACCTGCGGGTGCTCGTGGTCTTCTCTCCGCCCGAAAGCTGAGCCGTCGCCTCAGGGTTCCCTAGGGGTTCGATCAGGGGAGGACAAGGGCTGCGGGGCCCCCGCCGAGGCCCTTGCCGGCCCTAGCATCGAAGCAGGACAAGAGAAGGATCCGGCTTCGGAAGACCGGCTCATCTACGGGACCCGGCACCAGCGACGGGCGGAGAGGTAAGGACGAGAACAATGGGAGAGATCTTCGGCGGACTGCCCTGGTGGGTGAAGTGGATCGCGGTGCCGGTCATCGCCCTCGTCGTGTTCGGCGGGTTGATAGCCACCGTCGTCGGCTTCGTCATCGGACTGCTGTTCAAGGCGCTGGTCTTCGTGGCGCTGGTCGGCGGACTGATCTACGTCGTACGGAAGTTCACGTCGAGCTCCTCCTCGCGCAGCGACTGGTGAGGGCCCCGGGACACCGGTGACCGGTAACAGGATTCACCGGTTCCCTCGGGCGAGGGAAGTTTCCCGGGCGGGCCGTACCGAGGTGGCGGCGGGCGGTTAGAGTCCGGAACTCCCGCGGGAAGGCCCGCGGGTGGCGTACACCCCCTCCCGTGTTCCCCGCACGGGCTGCCCCCTCGCGCTTCGGGAGTGACCCTTGGCCACGGTAGACACCGCAGTCACCGTCCCTCACGCACCCCCCACCTCGACCCGGACCGCCGCCCCGCCGACCCCGGCAGGCATGCGGCCCCCCAGACAGCCGGGCCGCTCCACACAGGAGCGAGTGGCGGCACCCCACGTCGCCGCGCAGCCCCAGTCCGCGACGCTCATCGGATCCGTGCAGCGAGCGATGCGCCTCCTGGAGTGCGTCGCCGGCCATGAGCACGGAGCTCCCGCCAAACAACTGGCCCGAGAGACCGGTCTCGCCCTCCCCACCGCGTACCACCTGCTGCGCACGCTGGTGCACGAGGGCTATCTGCGCCGAGACAAGGGGCTGTTCTTCCTCGGCGACGCGGCCGAGCGGCTGGGCAGCAGCGGGGCACAGGAGAAACGTCGCAGCACGATCGTCGACGCGCTCGCCCGCTGGCGCGACGCGATCGGTGTGCCCGTGTACTACGCCGTGTACCGGGATGGGGAGATCGAGGTCATGTGCGTCTCCGACACCCCGGGCAATCCCGCGGTGGAGGAGTGGGCCGACTTTCGCGAGACGGGACACGCGCACGCGATCGGGCAGTGCCTGCTGTCCCAGCTGGACGAGGAGACCCGTCGCGATCACCTCGACCGCTACCCGGTGCAGTCCATCACCCCGTACACGGTGCGGGACACGAACGCGCTGCTGCGGCGGCTCGAGCGGACGGGGCGCATGGAGCCGGTCATGGAGCGGCAGGAGTACGCGCTGGGGACGGTGTGCGCCGCGGTCCCGATCACGGTGGGCACGACGGCCGTGACGATGGCCATCTCGCTGCCGGTCCATCAGGCCGATCGGCTGGCGGCCGCGGCACAGCAGTTGCAGAGCGAGATCGCACGTCTGCTCGGGTCGTTGGCGATCTCTATCAGTATCTGAAAACTCACTCCTTGTGATCTGTCGCTCACTTTCAGCAAGATGCCTGCAGTGTCAGGGGATCATTCCCGGCCATTCGGCTTCATATGACGGGGTAGGCGATGCGCGAGTCCGTACAGGCAGAGGTCATGATGAGCTTTCTCGTCTCCGAGGAGCTCTCCTTCCGGATCCCGGTGGAGCTGCGCTACGAGACCTGTGATCCCTATGCCGTCCGGCTGACCTTCCATCTGCCGGGAGACGACCCGGTGACCTGGGCGTTCGGCCGGGAGCTGTTGATCGACGGCGTGGGCAGGCCGTGCGGAGAGGGCGATGTGCGCGTCGCGCCCGCTGAGGAGGACTCGCTGGGCGAGGTCCTCATCCGACTCAAGGTGGGCAGCGACCAGGCACTGTTCCGCTCGTCGACCCCGCCGCTCATCGCGTTCCTGGACCGCACCGACAAGCTGGTGCCGCTCGGCCAGGAGGGCGCCCTCGGCGACTTCGACGCCCACCTCGACGAGGCGCTGGACCGCATCCTGGCGGAGGAACAGAGCGCGGGGTGAGCGGCATGGCGGAGAGCCGGCCAACCCGACCGCAGTAACGCTTCTTCAGTAGGGGCGACCGAGGCGACCCGGAAGCGCCCGCCCCCCGGGTGTCCGCTGCGGCTCGCCCTCAGTGCTTTCGACGTCGGCCCTTGCCCGTGCGGGCGGGAGCCGGTGCGCTGCCGGCCGCTGCCATCGACCTCGGCGTGGCCGTCCCCGGCCCCGGTCGGTCGGCCGAGACCACCAGGGCCGCGAGCAGGGTCGTCACCGGCACCGAGGCGACCAGGCCGATCGAGCCGACCAGCGTGCGGACGATCTCCTCCGCCACCAGTTCGCTGTTGGCGACGGTGCCCACACTGCTCTGGGCGATCGAGAAGAGCAGCAGCAAGGGCAGCGCGGCGCCGGCGTAGGCGAGGACCAAGGTGTTGACGACGGACGCGATATGGTCGCGCCCGATGCGGATGCCCGCGCGGTACAGGCCGCGCCACCCGGTCGAAGGGTTGGCCTCGTGCAGCTCCCACACCGCCGAGGTCTGGGTGACCGTCACGTCGTCCAGGACGCCGAGCGATCCGATGATGACACCGGCCAGCAGCAATCCGCTCATGTCGATCGACGGATACAGGCCATGGATCAGGCCGGTGTTGTCGTCGGTGTTGCCGGTGAGTGCCGCCCACCCGATGAACAGCGAGCCGAGGAAGCCGATCAGCACCAGCGAGATCAGCGTGCCGAGCACCGCGACTGACGTACGGGCCGACAGGCCGTGGCACATGTAGAGGGCGATCAGCATGATGGCACTCGACCCGATCACCGCCACGAGCAGTGGGTTCGAGCCCTGAAGGATCGCCGGCAGGATGAAGAAGTTCAGAATCAGGAAACTGACGGCCAGCGCAACCAGGGCCATGACGCCCCGCAGCCGCCCTACGACCACGACGGCGAGCGCGAAGATGCCGGCGAGCAGTGCCATCGGGAAGCGCCGGTTCACGTCGGCCACCGAGTACTGCAGGTCCCTTGGCGCCGAGGGCTCGTAGGCGGCCACGACCTTCTCGCCCTCGTGCAGTTGGCGAGGCTGGTCGGGCTGCACGATCTCGGTGAACGTACGGCCCTTGTCCTTGCCGGTGTCGACCCGGACCGTCGCCTTCTTGCAGGTGCCGTTCGCCTGCTGCGGGGAGGAACCCCCGGCGGCGGACGGGTCGCCGATCGAGCTGCCGCCCGAGGCGTTCACCGACTTGCAGCTCACGCTCACGACCTGGGTGACCGTCGCCTGCTGAGTCTGTCGGTCGAAGCCCACCCCGCTGCGCTTGTGGCCTGGGGCGCCCCCGGGCCACATCACGACGAGCCCGACCAGCACCGCCGCCGTGAAGGGAACGAGGATGGCGGCGATGACCTTGCGCAGGTGCTTGGAGACAGGGGCCGCGGGACCGTGACTGTGCCCGTGCCCTCCCGGGGGTCCGGTCACATGCCCAGGCCCGTCGCCGGCGCCGTGGAGGTGCTCGTGGCCGCCGTCGGCACCATGGCCGTTGCCGTATCCGGAGCGGTGCCCGTGGGGCGGCTCCGGTGGTGGGTACGGGGGCTGGTGTGTCGTGGTCACCGCCAGATCATCGCAAGAACGGCAGAGGCCCACTGTTCACCGCGCCACATATGACGCTAGCGTGGAGGCACCTTTGCACACGCGGGAGCTCGGAGCACCGGGCTGAGAGGGCGCTGACCTCCGTCCCAGCGATGTTTCACGTGGAACATGACCGAGGTCGAGTGATGTTCCCCACGAAACGTCGACAGACGGAAGCCGCTGCGTCGACCGCCGAACCTGTTACCGGGTAATGCCGGCGTAGGGAGTAGGTCTCATGACCAACAAGGACGTACGCACGCCTGCCTCCAGCCAGGACGAACAGCTTGTTCCGGGCGAAACGCCCCGGAGTGAGCAGTCCCAGGAGGCCGGGAAGTCCATCGGCTGGCACAAGGCGTATGTCGGGGGCTCACGTCCCGATCTGCGCGTGCCGGTCCGCCAGGTGCACCTCACCAATGGGCAGTCGGTCACGCTGTACGACACCTCGGGCCCGTACACCGATCCCCTCATCGACACCGACGTGCGCAGGGGGCTCGCACCCCTGCGCGAGAACTGGATCATCGCCCGCGGTGACACCGAGGAGTACGCGGGCCGGCCCGTCCGTCCGGAGGACGACGGGATCAAGCACACCGCGCCGCGCGGCGGTCTGCGCAACCTCGACGCCGTCTTCCCCGGCCGTCCGCGCCAACCGCGCCGCAGCCGCGACGGCCGGGCGGTCACGCAGCTGGCCTATGCGCGCCGTGGGGAGATCACACCCGAGATGGAGTTCGTGGCCGTCCGGGAGAACGTCTCACCGGAAGTCGTGCGAGCGGAGATAGCGGCGGGGCGGGCGGTCCTGCCCGCGAACGTCAACCACCCGGAGATCGAGCCGATGATCATCGGCAAGCGGTTCCTGGTGAAGGTCAACGCGAACATCGGCAACTCGGCGGTCACCTCCTCCATCGAGGAGGAGGTCGAGAAGATGACCTGGGCGACGCGTTGGGGCGCCGACACGGTCATGGACCTGTCCACCGGCCGCAACATCCACACCACGCGTGAGTGGGTGCTGCGCAACTCCCCCGTGCCCATCGGCACCGTGCCGCTCTACCAGGCCCTGGAGAAGGTCGACGGCCGGGCGGAGGAACTGACCTGGGAGATCTACAAGGACACGGTCATCGAGCAGGCCGAGCAGGGTGTGGACTACATGACGGTCCACGCGGGCGTGCGCCTGCCGTACGTCCCGCTCACCGCCAACCGTAAGACGGGCATCGTCTCGCGCGGCGGCTCGATCATGGCGGCCTGGTGCCTGGCGCACCACAAGGAGTCGTTCCTCTACGAGAACTTCGAGGACCTGTGCGAGATCCTCGCCGCCTACGACGTCACGTACTCCCTCGGCGACGGGCTTCGCCCCGGCTCGATCGCGGACGCCAACGACGAGGCGCAGTTCGCGGAGTTGCGCACCCTCGGGGAACTCAACACCATCGCCAAGCGTTTCAACGTACAGACCATGATCGAGGGCCCGGGACACGTCCCGATGCACAAGATCAAGGAGAACATCGACCTTCAGCAGGAGATCTGTGATGAAGCTCCGTTCTATACGCTCGGCCCGCTGACGACGGACGTCGCACCGGCGTACGACCACATCACCTCCGGCATCGGCGCCGCGATGATCGCCTGGTGGGGCACGGCGATGCTCTGCTACGTCACGCCCAAGGAGCACCTCGGCCTGCCCAACCGCGACGACGTCAAGACCGGCGTCATCACCTACAAGATCGCCGCCCACGCGGCCGACCTCGCCAAGGGCCACCCGGGAGCACAGGAGTGGGACGACGCCCTGTCCGACGCCCGCTTCGAGTTCCGGTGGGAGGACCAGTTCAATCTCGCCCTCGACCCGGACACGGCCCGTGAGTTCCACGACGAGACCCTGCCGGCGGAGCCGGCCAAGACGGCCCACTTCTGCTCGATGTGCGGTCCGAAATTCTGTTCGATGAAGATATCTCAAGACATTCGCCGTGAGCACGGTGGAAGTCGCGAGGAGGTCGAGCAGGGTATGGCGCAGAAGGCGAAGGAATTCGCTGCGGCCGGCAACCGGGTGTATCTGCCGATCGCGGACTGACGGTGGTTCCGGAGTGTGCCGGAGCTCTCGGTGCGGGCTTCGGCGCACGGTCGGTCATCTCGTTCTCCACGCCTCCAGGTGTTCGAGCACGTAGGCGGTGAGTTCGGGTGGCTGGAGGCCGAGGGCTGTCACGGCGGGGGCGCGCAGCGGGACCCGGACCGGTTCGAAGGCACCTGTGTCGGGAGTGGCGAACTCAGGGCCGTCGCGGCGGTCCAGGCGCATCTCCAGCAGGTCGGCGACGAAGTAGTGCTGCGTGACGGTGACCGCCCCGCCCGGTTCGGTGACCGTCAGGAGTTCGGTGAGGGGGCCGATCGTGGCGCCGATCTCCTCCATCGCCTCGCGGCGCAGCGCCGCTTCGAGGTCGGCGTCCGCGGGTTCGACGCTGCCGCCGACAGTCGTCCAGTACGGCTCGCCACCCGGCCACCCGCGACGCAGGAGGACGAGGTGATCGCCGTCGAGCAGGAGCACGCGCACCTTGTGACGGACCTTCACCTTCACGACTCCCGCCCACGGGTCACCCACAACGGCGTGTTCGGCTTGCGCTCCCCCGCGGGCGGTGCGGTGGAAGGCGCAAGCCGACCGTCACTCCGGCTGATGTTCCGGGCCTCCGAAATCCGGGCTGGTGTAGTCCGGGCTGGTGAAGCTCGGCCGGTGGCCGGGTGCCGGGCCGTCGTCCGGGCTGCTGAAGCCGGGCCGGTCGTAGCCGAGGTGCGGCATGCGGCTCGGTGCCGGCGGTGCGGGCTCGTGCCGGACCGCCGCGGTGCCCGGGTCGGCCAGTGCCTCGCGCAGAAACGGCAGGATTCCGCGCTCCAGCAGCGCCTGACGCCAGGAGTCCCTGGCCCGGGCCACCTCCGCGCTCAACTCGCCGTACGGACCCGACTCCAGCTGGGGGCTGTTGCGCAGGGCGGTGAGCAGCAGCCCGACCGCGGCGACGAGGATCGCGGCCGCGGTCATGGCGCCGAAGACCCAACCCGCCGTCAGCAGGGTTTTGCCGAAAGCCTGTTTGGGGGCGACCGACCTGATGATGTAGCCGACCAGCAGGAAGATCGCCGCGGCCGTTCCGGCGAGGACGGGGGTGAGGACGGCGGCGACGGCGACGGCGCCCGCGCCGGCCGGCTCGGTGGCCTCGCCGAGGGGGGTGGCGAGCCCCATCGCGCCCGTGTCCGGCTCCGAGGGGCCGGATGTGCGGGTCGACGCAGGGGTGGACGGCGTCGGCTGACGCAGTTCCTCGCGAACCTTCACGTAGTGCTGGTACTCGGTCGCCGCGGCCGCCGTGATGAGTGCGGTGGCGTTCAGCGCCATGGTGCGCAGCTGTTCGGGGTTGAGCCGCTGTCCCACAGCGGCCAGTTCCGGGCGGTGTGGTGCGGAGCGCAGCGCCTCATCGAGGACCCGCTCGTACTCCTGGCGGTCCTCGCTCAGCAGGTGCTGCGGAACGCTGTTCATGTGCATCCCCCGATGCTCCGTAGGGCTTGGGGCTCGCATGCCAACGAGCCGTCGGGCAGAAACGGAGGGGAGCCTGCTACGGATAAGCCGATGGTAGAGCGGGTACGGCACGCGGTGACAGGGGGTTTGCGGAAATTGGGTCCTGGCCAGCGCCGTTCTTCGCGATTCCTCCGTGAGGCCTCGCCTGCCCGGTGAACCTTCAGATATCCAGCGGAAGTTGCTGGACCAGCAGCTTTCCGGCCATGGTCACTCCGCCGTCCATCGCGATGGCCAGGCCTTCCGCGTAGACGTGCGGTCCCTCGACCACGGGCCCCGAGCTGTCCTCTCCCTCCTCGGAGCCGACCTCGCCCAGCAGATAGGGGATCGGGCTGTGACCGTGAACGATCCGGGTGCCGCCGTACGTATCCAGGAGGGAGCGTACGGCGTCTGCACCACCTTCGTCGCGGAAGGAGAAGCGCTTGGTGAACTTGCGGAACAGGTCCCAGCACTCGTCGGCGTCGTTGCGCGTGAGTGTCTCGCGCACCGTGTCGTTGACCGCCTCGATCGAGTCGCCGTAGTCGAGGTAGGCGGTGGTGTCCGAGTGGACGAGCAGATAGCCGTCGACCGCCTCGACCGCGTCCAGGCGGGCCATCCACTGCAGGTGGTGGTCCTGGAGGCGGTCCATGTCGCTCTTCTGGCCGCCGTTGAGCAGCCAGGCCGCCTGGAAAGTGGCGGTACCCGCGCCGGAGTTGACGGGGGTGTCGCCGAACCGCTTGGCGCCCAGCAGCAGCAGTTCGTGGTTGCCCATGAGCGCCTTGCAGTAGCCTCCGGCCGCTGCCGCCTCGGCGGACAGCCGCATCACCAGGTCGATGACGCCGATGCCGTCGGGGCCGCGGTCGGTGAAGTCGCCCAGGAACCACAGCCGGGCGGTGCCCGCGCACCAGTTCCCCGCAGCGTCGATCAGGCCCTGTTCCTGGAGGGCGGCCACCAGTTCGTCGAGGTAGCCGTGCACGTCTCCGACGACGTAGAGCGGACCCGCGCCGTCCGCCTGTTGCGGGACGACCGCCGACGCCGGGTCGACGGAGGCCGTCTGCAGCGTGTCACCGCGGTCGATGACCGGCAGATCGCGCTCGGTGGGTGTGTACCCGTCGGGATACGTGTTCTCCTGCAGCGGTGCGACGTCGCCGGGAAGCGTGCTGTGGCCGTACGGACCGGTCTCGTGGACGTACGCGGGTACCCGGAAGTCGCGCAACGTCGCCGTCCGCTCCACCTCGGGTCCCTGACCGGCCCCCTGAGTCATCAGACCCCTCCACCATCGCGCCGCATCTGCACCGCTTCGGACTGCCTGGTCGCAGCGGCCCGCGGTGTCGTGGGCCCATCATAGGAATGCGGATCGCGCCATGTGATGACCCAGGGGTGGTGAATCGGAGCAAGAGTCCAGTTCACCGCGGCTTTCGCCCCGATTGGGCAGGGCTTGGACCGCTGCTGACAGCGCTTGTTTCACTCCTCTTCGGGCGAACGCGGCGGGCTGACCGTCGTGCGCGACGGACGTCGTTCGGACGAGGTGCGCACGATCAGCTCCGTCGGTATCACCTGCTCGACCGGCTGGTCCGACTCGACCCCCTCGATCGCGTCGATGAGCAGCTGCACCACGGCCGTGCCGATCCGGCGCGGCTTCAGTGAGAGTGTGGTGATGGGCGGCTCGGTGCTGGCGTAGACGGTCGATTCGCTGCAGCAGACCAGAAGCAGGTCGTCCGGTACGCGCAGGCCGTAGCGGCGGGCGGCAGCCAGCAGGTCGGTGCCGTTCGGGTCGAACAGTCCGTAGACGGCGTCCGGCCGGTCGGGTCGGGCGAGCAGACGGTCGGCGGCGACGGCGCCGGCGCACGGGTCGTGCGCCGGGTAAGCCTCGTACACCGGGTCCTGGCCGACGCGTTCGCACCAGCGCAGGTACGCCGTCGTCGACAGGTGGGTGTACGTGTCCGTCGACGTCCCTGTCAGCAGGCCGATGCGGCGGGCGCCGGCGTCGGCCAGATGGTCGAGGATGCCCAGCACGGCGGCCTCGTGGTCGTTGTCGACCCACGCGGTGACCGGCAGCGAGCCGGCCGGCCGGCCGTCGGAGACGACCGGTAAACCCTGCCGGACCAGTTCGCTGACCACCGGGTCCTGGTCGGAGGGGTCGATGACGACCGTGCCGTCCAGGGCGACGTTCGACCACACGTCGTGGCGCGAGGTCGCCGGCAGGATCACCAGCGCGTAGCCGCGGGCGAGCGCGGCCGAGGTGGCGGCCCGCGCCATCTCGGCGAAGTACGCGAACTCGGTGAAGGTGAAAGGTTCATCCCCGTACGTCGTCACGGTCAGACCGATGAGTCCCGACTTGCCGGTACGGAGGGTTCGGGCCGCCGCGGAGGGGCGATAGCCCAGCCGGTCGGCGACTTCGCGGACGTGGCGTCGGGTGGCGTCCGGGAGCCTGCCCTTGCCGTTCAGGGCATCGGAGACGGTCGTGATGGAGACTCCGGCGGCGGCGGCGACGTCTCTGATGCCCGCCCGGCCCGGCCGACTGCCTCGACGTGAGGTTTCCGCGCGGCTCACCTGGTGCTTTCCTGCTGCTGTCATGGCGAGCCGATAGTAGGGCTCATGCGGTGGGGTAGGGCGGACGCATATGCACGCGTTGACAGGCACGTTTCTGCATGGTCATTTAGGGTCAACTGCCTTTGAAAGTGAGTCAGTTGACCGATCCAATGGCACTACGTGACTTGTCGGCACGCATGAGCCTGCCAACTTCCCGATGTCTCGAAGAGGTCTCAACTCACCTGCACGGGTGATGCGCGCCAGGGCGTGAGCCACCGGCGCATAGATATATGTGCCAGCGCCCCCGGTCTCCCTTCGCAATTCGTCTGCCTTCGTACGACAATGCCCTTGATGCCTGCCGGGGCGGCTGGGGCACGCACCCCCTGCGGCGGGTCCGTCCTCGCCTGTACGCAGCGCGGCCGAATCCTCATAAGGTATGGAGTATTGGAAGCCGGCGACGCGGACGGGTCGTCGGTGGTCGCGAGGAGGACTGCGGTGAGCGAGACGAGCCCCAAGCTGCGCGCGGAACTGGAGGGGATCCCCACCTACAAGCCGGGCAAGCCCGCCGCGGCCGGAGGCCCGGCGGCCTACAAGCTGTCCTCCAACGAGAACCCGTATCCGCCGCTGCCCGGGGTGATGGAGTCCGTGACCGCCGCGGCCTCGTCCTTCAATCGCTACCCCGACATGGCCTGCACAGGCCTGATGAACGAACTGTCCGACCGATTCGGCGTCCCGCTCTCCCACCTGGCCACCGGAACAGGCTCGGTCGGCGTCGCCCAGCAGCTGATCCAGTCGACCGCCGGCCCCGGCGACGAGGTCGTCTATGCCTGGCGCTCCTTCGAGGCGTACCCGATCATCACCCAGATCAGCGGTGCGACCTCGGTCCAGGTGCCGCTGACTCCGGGTGATGTGCACGACCTGGACGCCATGGCGGACGCCATCACCGACCGCACACGTCTCGTCTTCGTCTGCAACCCCAACAACCCCACGGGCACGGTCGTGCGCCGGGCCGAGCTCGAGCGTTTCCTCGACCGGGTACCGGGAGACGCGCTCGTCGTGCTGGACGAGGCCTACCGCGAGTTCATCCGTGATCCCGAGGTCCCGGACGGCGTGGAGATCTACCGCGAGCGGCCGAACGTCTGCGTGCTGCGTACGTTCTCCAAGGCGTACGGTCTCGCCGGGCTGCGGGTCGGCTTCGCCATCGCCCAGGAGCCGGTGGCGGCGGCACTGCGCAAGACGGCGGTGCCGTTCGGGGTCAGCCAGCTCGCCCAGGAGGCGGCGATCGCCTCGCTGCGCGCCGAGGACGAACTGCTCGGGCGGGTCGGTTCGCTGGTGTGCGAGCGCACCCGTGTGGTCGACACGCTGCGGGCCCAGGGCTGGGCGGTGCCCGAGACCCAGGCCAACTTCGTGTGGCTGCGGCTGGGGGAGCGGACGGTCGCTTTCGCCGAGGACTGTGAGCGGCACGGCGTGGTGGTCCGTCCGTTCGCGGGCGAGGGGGTGCGGGTGACGATCGGGGAGACCGAGGCGAACGACGTCTTCCTGAAGGTGGCGGAGGGCTTCCGCAAGGAGCTGTGACAGTCGTCGAGGACTGCGGGGCGCCTTGGTTTCACGTGGAACCAAGGCGCCCCGAATGCTATGGGCCGACCGGTCCTGTCCCTATGTGACCTATCGGACCCACTGAGGGACCCCCCGCCCACTCCGCGTCGAAGTTCCATGCGTCATAATTGCTTGTGAATGTGAACGCTTTCACAAGCGGTAGTGTAAGGAGCGGCGACGTGGACCTGGCTTTGGGGCCGGAGACCCTGGCGCGATGGCAGTTCGGCATCACCACCGTCTATCACTTCCTCTTTGTCCCCCTGACGATCTCCCTGGCCGCCCTCACGGCCGGTCTCCAGACCGCCTGGGTACGGACGGAGAAGGAGAAGTACCTCAGGGCGACGAAGTTCTGGGGCAAGCTCTTCCTGATCAACATCGCGATGGGTGTGGTCACCGGCATAGTGCAGGAGTTCCAGTTCGGCATGAACTGGTCCGACTACTCGCGCTTCGTCGGCGACATCTTCGGCGCTCCGCTCGCCTTCGAGGCGCTGATCGCTTTCTTCTTCGAGTCGACCTTCATCGGTCTGTGGATCTTCGGCTGGGACAAGCTGCCCAGGAAGATCCACCTGGCCTGCATCTGGATGGTCTCGATCGGCACGATCCTGTCGGCGTACTTCATCCTCGCTGCGAACTCCTGGATGCAGCACCCGGTCGGCTACCGGATCAACAAGGCCAAGGGACGTGCCGAACTCACCGACTTCTGGGCCGTCCTCACCCAGAACACCGCGCTGGCCCAGGCCTTCCACACGCTGTCCGCCTCCTTCCTGACCGGCGGCGCGTTCATCGTCGGCATCGCCGCCTTCCACCTGTTCCGCAAGAAGCACGTCTCCGTGATGAAGACCTCGCTGCGGCTGGGCCTGGTCACGGTCGTCATCGCCGGCCTGCTCACCGCGATCAGCGGTGACACCCTCGGCAAGGTCATGTTCAAGCAGCAGCCGATGAAGATGGCCGCGGCGGAGGCGCTGTGGGACGGCCAGGACTCCGCGCCGTTCTCGATCTTCGCCTACGGCGACGTCAGCAAGGGCCACAACTCGGTCGAGCTGTCCGTTCCCGGCCTGCTGTCCTTCCTCGCCGACGGCAACTTCAACTCCTACGTCCCCGGTATCAACGACACCAACAAGGCCGAGCAGGCCAAGTACGGCCCCGGCGACTACCGGCCCGTCATCCCCGTCACCTTCTGGGCGTTCCGCTGGATGATCGGCTTCGGAATGGCGTCCTTCACGATCGGACTGGCCGGGCTGTGGCTGACCCGCAAGAAGTTCATGCTGCCCCAGCATCTGAGGGTGGGCGAGGACGAGGTGCCGCATCTGGTCCTGTTCAGGAACAAGGCGCTCAACCCGAAGCTCAGCAGGCTCTGCTGGCTGGTGGCCGTCTGGACCCTGGGCTTCCCCCTGATCGCCAACTCCTGGGGCTGGATCTTCACCGAAATGGGCCGGCAGCCGTGGGTCGTCTACGGCGTCCTGCAGACCCGTCACGCGGTCTCCCCCGGGGTCTCCCAGGCCGAGGTCCTCACCTCGATGATCACCTTCACCGCGTTGTACGCCATCCTCGCCGTCGTCGAGGTCAAGCTGCTGGCGAAGTACGTCAAGGCCGGACCGCCCGAGCTCACCGAGGCCGACCTCAACCCGCCCACGAAGATCGGCGGCGACTCCCGTGACGCCGACAAGCCGATGGCCTTCTCGTACTAGGCCCAGGGAGATCGAGTCATGCAACTACACGACGTCTGGTTCGTCCTCATCGCCGTCCTGTGGACCGGCTACTTCTTCCTCGAGGGCTTCGACTTCGGGGTCGGCATCCTCACAAAGCTGCTCGCCCGCGACCGGCCCGAGAAGCGGGTGCTGATCAACACCATCGGTCCCGTCTGGGACGGCAACGAGGTGTGGCTGCTCACGGCCGGGGGTGCGACCTTCGCCGCCTTCCCCGAGTGGTACGCCACCCTCTTCTCCGGCTTCTACCTGCCCCTGCTGGTCATTCTGGTCTGTCTGATCGTGCGCGGAGTCGCCTTCGAGTACCGCGCCAAGCGGCCCGAGGAGAACTGGCAGCGCAACTGGGAGACCGCGATCTTCTGGACCTCGCTGCTCCCGGCGTTCCTGTGGGGTGTGGCCTTCGGCAACATCGTGCGGGGTGTGAAGATCGACAAGAACTTCGAATACGTCGGCAACGTCTGGGACCTGCTCAACCCGTACGCCCTGCTCGGCGGCCTGGTCACCCTGACCCTGTTCACCTTCCACGGGACGGTGTTCACGGCGCTGAAGACGGTCGGCGACATCCGGGAGCGGGCCCGCAGGCTGGCACTGAAGGTGGGGCTGGCCACCGCCGTGGTCGCGCTGGTCTTCCTGCTGTGGACCCAGGTCGACAGCGGTGACGGAAAGAGTCTGGTCGCGCTCGTCGTGGCCGTGGCTGCCCTGGTCGCGGCGCTGGTGGCGAACCAGGCCGGGCGCGAGGGGTGGTCGTTCGCGCTGTCCGGGGTCACCATCGTGGCCGCTGTGGCGATGCTCTTCCTCTCGCTCTTCCCCAACGTCATGCCGTCCTCGCTCAACGGGGAGTGGAGCCTGACGGTCACCAACGCCTCCTCGAGTCCCTACACCCTCAAGATCATGACCTGGTGCGCGGCGATCGCCACACCGGTCGTTCTGCTCTACCAGGGGTGGACCTACTGGGTGTTCCGCAAGCGGATCGGTACGCAGCACATCGCGGAGGCCGCGCACTGATTCCGGTTTGGGGCATGTTTCACGTGAAACATGCCCCTTGAGAAGAGGGTGTGTTTCACGTGAAACCGATCGACCCACGCCTGCTCCGATATGCCCGCGCCACCCGCCTCTTCATGGTCGCGGTGGTCGGTCTGGGTGCCGTCGGAGCGGCGCTGGTCATCGCTCAGGCCATGCTCATCGCCGAGGTGGTGGTGGGCACCTTCCAGCACCGGATGTCGGTCACGGAACTCGGCACTCCCCTGGTGCTGCTGGCGGCCGTCGCGTGCGGCCGGGCGCTGGTGTCCTGGCTCACGGAACTCGCCGCACACCGGGCGAGTGCAGCGGTGAAGTCCGAATTGCGGTTGCGACTGTTGGGACGTGCCGTCGCGTTGGGTCCGGGATGGCTGAGCGGACAGCGGACCGGCTCCCTCGTCGCCCTGGCCACCCGTGGCGTCGATGCCCTCGACGACTACTTCTCCCGATATCTGCCGCAGTTGGGCCTGGCGGTGGTCGTGCCCGTGGCGGTGCTGGCCAGGATCGTCACCGAGGACTGGGTCTCGGCGGCGATCATCGTCGGCACACTGCCCCTCATCCCGGTCTTCATGATGCTGATCGGCTGGGCCACCCAGGCCCGGATGGACAGTCAGTGGCGGCTGCTGTCACGGCTGTCCGGACACTTCCTGGACGTCGTGGCGGGGCTGCCGACACTGAAGGTGTTCGGGCGGGCCAAGGCGCAGGCCGAGTCGATCAAACGCATCACCGGGGAGTACCGGCAGGCCACGATGCGGACCCTGCGGATCGCCTTCATCTCGTCCTTCGCTCTGGAGCTGCTCTCCACGCTCTCGGTGGCGCTGGTCGCCGTGACGATCGGCATGCGGCTGGTCCACGGCGAGATGGACCTGTATATCGGGCTCGTCATCCTGGTGCTCGCACCCGAGGCGTATCTGCCGCTGCGGCAGGTCGGAACGCAGTATCACGCGGCGGCCGAGGGGCTCGCCGCGGCCGAGGAGATCTTCGCCGTCCTGGAGACACCCCTTCCGGTGTCGGGCACGACAGCGGTGCCCACCGGTGCCGTGGCGTTCGAGGACGTTTCGGTGCGCTATCCGGGCCGGGCGGAGGCCGCCGTGTCGGACGTGTCCTTCGAGGTCCGGCCCGGAGAGACGGTCGCGCTGGTCGGACCGAGCGGTGCGGGCAAGTCGACCCTTCTGAACGTGCTGCTGGGGTTCGTGCCGGCCGCTGAGGGCCGGGTGCGGATCGGTGGGGCCGAGCTCAGCGAGGTCGATATGGAGCAGTGGCGGTCGCGGGTCGCCTGGGTGCCGCAGCGACCGCACCTGTTCGCCGGGACCATCGCCGAGAACGTACGGCTGGCCCGTCCCGACGCCGACGATGGCGCAGTCCGGCGGGCGCTGGCGGATGCCGGGGCGCTGGACTTCGTGGACGCCCTTCCCGCCGGTGCGGAGAGCGTCCTCGGTGAGGACGGCGCCGGGCTGTCGGCCGGTCAGCGGCAGCGGCTGGCCCTGGCCCGGGCTTTCCTCGCGGACCGGCCGGTGCTGCTCCTGGATGAGCCGACGGCCGCGCTGGACGGGGCGACCGAGGCCGAGATCGTGGCCGCCGTACGGCGGCTGGCGGTCGGACGCACGGTGCTGCTCGTGGTGCATCGGCCGGCACTGCTGGGGGTGGCGGACCGGGTGGTGCGGTTGGGGGAGCCGGCGGTGTCCACTCCTGGGATGGTTCGGAGGCCTGCGGGACCAGGGGCCGAGCAACCAGCGGTAGCTGACATAGCACTGGACGACCAAGGAATCACGCAGCCCACCAGGACCACAGGCAGCGCCCTCACCCGCGTCCGCTCCCTCGCCGGCCCCCGCCGCAGTCGGCTCGCCCTCGCCCTGCTGCTGGGCGCTCTGGCTCTCGGCAGTGCCGTCGGGCTCATGGCGACATCCGGGTGGCTCATCTCGCGCGCTTCACAGCATCCCCCCGTGCTGTATCTGATGGTCGCGGTGACGGCGACCCGGGCGTTCGGCATCGGGCGGGCCGTGTTCCGGTACGCCGAACGGCTGGTGTCCCACGACGCGGTGCTGCGGATGCTCGCCGACACCAGGGTCGCGGTCTACCGCCGCCTGGAGCGGCTCGCGCCCGCCGGACTGCGCAGCACCCGCCGCGGCGACCTGCTGTCGCGTCTCGTCGCCGACGTGGACGCACTGCAGGACTACTGGCTGCGCTGGCTGCTGCCCGCCGGCGCCGCGGTGATCGTCTCGGCCGCCTCCGTCGTCTTCACGGCCTGGCTGCTGCCCGAGGCCGGTGCCGCCCTCGCCGTCGGGCTGCTGGCGGCCGGTGTCGGTGTCCCCCTGGTGACGGCCGCCGTGGCCCGGCGTGCGGAACGCCGGCTCGCCCCTGCCCGAGGAGTGCTGTCGACCCGCGTGACCGACCTGCTCACGGGCACCGCCGAGTTGACGGTCGCCGGTGCCCTGCCCGTCCGCACCGCCGATGTGCGACGGGCGGACGGAGCGCTCACCCGGATCGCGTCCCGGGCGGCCACCGCCACCGCACTCGGCGGCGGCCTCACCGCGTTGATCTCGGGCCTGACCGTCGTCGCCGCCGCCCTCGCGGGCGCCCAGGGCGTCGCCGACGGCCGGCTGAGCGGCGTGGCGATGGCTGTCGTCGTCCTCACCCCGCTGGCCGCCTTCGAAGCCGTACTGGGGCTGCCGTCGGCGGTCCAGTACCGGCAGCGGGTCCGTAGGAGCGCGGAGCGGGTCTACGAGGTCCTGGACGCACCGGAGCCGGTGCGTGAGCCGGCACGGCCCCGGCAGGCGCCCGCCTCCCCCTTCCCGGTCGCCCTCAGGGGTGTGTCGGCCCGGTACGCGGGCCAGGAGCGGGACGCCCTCGCGGGCCTCGACCTCACCCTCGACGAGGGGCGCCGCATCGCGGTGGTCGGGCCGTCCGGCTCCGGCAAGACGACCCTGGCTCAGGTGTTGTTGCGGTTCCTGGACGCGGACGCCGGCTCGTACACGCTGGCCGGCGTGGACGCCTGCGCCCTCGACGGCGACGACGTGCGCAAGTTCGTCGGGCTCTGTGCGCAGGACGCGCACCTCTTCGACAGCTCGGTGCGCGAGAACCTGCTGCTGGCGAGGAAGAACGCCACCGAGGCGGAGCTGCGCGACGCCCTGCGGCGGGCGCGGCTGCTGGCCTGGGCCGACGGTCTGCCGGACGGGCTCGACACGCTGGTCGGGGAGCACGGGGCGCGGCTGTCCGGCGGGCAGCGGCAGCGGCTCGCGCTGGCCCGAGCGCTGCTCGCCGGCTTCCCGGTGCTGGTCCTGGACGAGCCCGCCGAGCATCTGGACCTGTCGACCGCCGACGCGCTCACCGCCGATCTGCTGGCCGCCACCGAGGGCCGTACGACGCTGCTCATCACGCACCGGCTCGTCGGGCTGGAGGCGGTGGACGAGGTCGTCGTCCTGGAGGAGGGGCGAGTGGTGCAGCGTGGGACCTATGCGGAGCTGTCCGCCGTGCCGGGGCCGTTGCTGTCGATGGTGGAGCGGGAAGCGGAGACGGAGTCGCTGGTCGGCGCGGGGTAGGACCAGACAAGGACGGGACCACGGCGGTGGTGTACGTGGTCCACCAGGTCGGAGTCGGCCGGCCTACACCCGCTCCGCCAGCATCCGCTCGATCACGACCGCCACTCCGTCGTCGTTGTTGGCGACCGTCCGGCCCGACGCGGCGGCGAGCACGTCCGGGTGGGCGTTGCCCATCGCGTACGACTGGCCCGCCCAGGTCAGCATCTCGACGTCGTTCGGCATGTCCCCGAAGGCGACGACCTCCTCGTGCGAGATGCCGCGCTCCGCACAGCACAGGGCGAGTGTGCTGGCCTTGGAGACCCCCGGGCCGCTGAGCTCGAGCAGGGCGCTGGGGCTGGAACGGGTGACGTTGGCGCGGTCGGCGATGGCGAGACGGGCCAGGGTGAGAAAGGCGTCCGGGTCGAGCGTGGGGTGGTACGCGAGGATCTTGAGGACGGGTTCTCGAGCGCCTGGCCCGTCCGGCGCGAGCAGTTCCTCGGCCGGGGCGAGGTTGTCCGGGATCTCCATGTGCAGCTTGGGATAGTCCGGCTCCTGGTAGAAGCCGTATGTCTGCTCGACCGCGTACACCGTGCCCGGTGCCGCCTGGCGCAGCAGCAGCGCGGCGTCCAGCGCGTTCTGCCGCGCCAGTTCCCGTGTCTTCACGAACCGGTGGGCGCCGGGGCCGCCGTGCAGGTCGACCACGGCGGCGCCGTTGCCGCAGATCGCCAGGCCGTGGCCGTGGACGTGGTCGCTGACGACGTCCATCCAGCGGGCGGGGCGGCCGGTGACGAAGAAGACCTCGATGCCCGCCTCCTCGGCGGCGGCGAGGGCGGCGACCGTCCGGGGGGAGACCGAGTGGTCGTCGCGCAGCAGGGTGCCGTCGAGATCGGTGGCTATGAGCCGCGGCGGTACGGCGGCGGCCGGGGTCTCGGGCTGTCGAGTCGCTGAGGTCACCCGGCCATTCTTCCGCATATGCCCACACGGCTGTGCGGGCGTGCGCACAGCCGGGGCACGGATGACACCTTGACGGGTCAGCCGAGCTGTGCGGCCGCCTCCATGGCAATCTGCTCGAAGACCTTCTGGTCGCAGGCGAAGACCGTGCCGGGGATGGGCCAGTGGATCACGATCTCGGTGAAGCCGAGTTCCCGGTGGCGGCCCGCGAAGTCCACGAACGCGTCCAGCGACTCCAGCGGACGGGCACGGTCCGGGGTGAATCCGGTGAGCAGGATCTTGTCCAGCTCAGTACCGTCCCGGCCGATCGCCGCACAGGCGTCGGCCAGCTTCTCGGCCTGTCCGCGAATGGCCTGAACCGACTGTTCAGGAGTGCCGTTCTCGTACAGCTTGGGGTCACCGGTGGTCACCCACGCCTGCCCGTGCTGTGCGGCGAGCCTGAGTCCGCGTGGTCCCGTGGCGGCGATCGCGAAGGGCAGCCGGGGGCGCTGGACACAGCCGGGGATGTTGCGCGCCTGGTGCGCCGAGTAGAAGTCGCCCTGGTACGACACCTCGTCCTCGGTCAGCAGCCGGTCCAGCAGCGGCACGAACTCGGCGAAACGGTCGGCCCGCTCGCGCGGTGTCCACGGTTCCCGGCCGAGCGCGGTGGCGTCGAAGCCGCTGCCGCCCGCGCCGACGCCGAGGGTGATCCGGCCGCCGGAGATGTCGTCGAGGGAGATCAGCTCCTTGGCGAGGGTCACCGGGTGCCGGAAGTTCGGCGAGGTCACCAGGGTGCCGAGACGCATGCGCTCGGTCACCACGGCGGCGGCGGTCAGTGTCGGTACGGCACCGAACCAGGGGCCGTCTCGGAACGGGACACGCCAGGACAGGTGGTCGTAGGTGTACGCCGTGTGGAACCCGAGTTGCTCGGCCCGCTGCCATGCCGAACGGCCGCCCTCATGCCAGCGGTGGTGCGGGAGGATCACGGTGCTCAGACGCAGACTCATGCGTCGAGCCTATGCGGCCGAACGGGTTTCACGTGAAACACGACGCTCAGTGGTTCTCCGGGAACCGCAGGTACTGCGGCGGCACGGCCTTCGTGAGCCACACTCCGTTCTCGCTGACGTGGAAGAGGTGGCCGTCCCGGTGCATCGCGCCCGCGTCCACGGCGAGCACGACGGGTCGGCCTCGGCGGGCGCCGACGCGGGTGGCCGTCTCGCGGTCGGGTGAGAGATGCACGTCGTGTCGGTTCATCGGGCGCAGCCCCTCGGTGCGGATCGCGTCCAGGCTGCGGGCCACCGTGCCGTGGTAGAGGTACGGCGGCGGGGCAGCCGGCGCGAGGCCCAGGTCGACGTCGACGCTGTGGCCCTGGCTGGCGCGGATCCGTGTGCCCTCGATCGCGAAGCGCTTCTTGTCGTTGACGGCCACCACATGGTCCAGTTCTTCGCGGGTGAAACGGAACCCGTGTGCGGCGGCCGCATCGATCAGCACGTCAATCTCGACCCAGCCGGCCTCGTCCAGGGTCAGCCCGATCCGCTCGGGCTGGTGACGCAGGTGCTTGGAGAGATACTTCGACACCTTGACGGTGCGTCTTTCTTCCATCCACTCAGCATGGCGGGAGAGACGCGGATCACGCAGATTATTTTCTCCCGGAGGTTTGGTCCACAACCAACTGTAGTTATCCACAGGGTATTTGGCGGTTCTGTGGACAACTCCGCGACATGTCAGACCCTTCGGTCAAGATCGCTCGGGGGGCCTCCCCCTTGGCGTGAGCGCATCCAACTCCCGCCCGCCCGCCTCCCGTTCACTCACCAACCCCACGAACTGTCCCACCGGTACCTCCCCAACCATCTCCTCGACCGCCCGAATCGTCTCCTCGACCAAGGACACGGAGCGTGACAGTCGTGGCAGGGGGGCGGTCGCCGACCTCACAGCGGTGGCTGCAGCCGCGCGATCGCCCGCAACGCGCGTGGGGCGAGGCGGGACAGGATGTGGGCACCCCTCGCCTCGGGGGTGACCGGTACGACGGCCCGGTTGTGCACGACCGCCTCGAGGATGGCGTCGGCGACCTTCTCCGGTGGGTAGTTCCTGAGGCCGTACAGCCGGGCCGTCCTCTTCTGGCGCCGCTTCTCCTCCTCGGCGTCCACACCCGCGAAACGCGCGGTGGAGGTGATGTTGGTATTGACGAAGCCGGGGCATATCGCGCTCACGCCGATTCCCTGACCGGCCAGTTCGGCGCGCAGGCACTCGCTGAGCATCAGCACGGCGGCCTTGGAGGTGCTGTAGGCGGGCAGCGCCCTGGAGGGCAGGTAGGCCGCCGCCGACGCGGTGTTGACGATGTGGCCGCCCTGTCCGCGCTCGGCCATCTGCCTCCCGAAGAGCCGGCAGCCGTGGATGACGCCCCACAGGTTGACGTCGAGGACCTTCCTCCAGTCCTCCGGGGCGGTGTCGAAGAAGGAGCCGCCCAGGCCGATCCCCGCGTTGTTGACCAGGACGTCCACGACGCCGTACTCGGCGGCGACCTTGTCGGCGAGCTTCTTCATGGCCTGCTCGTCGGAGACGTCGACCGTCTCCGCCCAGGCCTCGGACGCGCCGGTCAGCCGAGACTGCTCGGCGGTGCGTACTGCGGCCTCAGCGTCCCGGTCGACGGCGATCACGCGTGCGCCCGCCTCGGCGAAGGCCAACGCGGTGGCCCGGCCGATGCCGCTGCCCGCGCCGGTGACCAGCACGAGCTGCCCGCCGAACCTGTCGGCGTACTTGCCGGTGGCCGCCACCTGGCTCTTGCCCTCCTCGGTGGCCGTGACGAACTCGGTGATCCAGGCGGCCAGTTGGTCGGGGCGGGTGCGCGGGATCCAGTGCTTGGCCGGCACGGTGCGGCGGGTCAGCCGGGGGACCCACTGCTCGAGTCCGTCGTAGAGCCGTTCCGACAGGAAGGCGTCCCCCAGGGGCGTGATGAGCTGCACGGGCACGTGCGCGTGGGCGTCGGGGCGTGGCCTGCGCAGCCTTTCGCGGACGTTGTCCCGGTACAGCCACGCTCCGTGTGCCGCGTCCTGGGGCAGCGAGGAGGACGGGTAGTCGCCGCGGGGCACCTTCTCCAACCGTTCCAGCAGACGGGGCCAGTGTCGGCCGAGGGGACCGCGCCAGGCCAGTTCGGGCAGTGCGGGCGTGTGCAGCAGGTAGACGTACCAGGACTTGGCGCCCTGGCCGAGCAGTTGGCCGACCCGGCGTGGGGTGGGCCGCTTCAGGCGGCTGCCGATCCAGTGGCCGAAGTGATCAAGGGACGGCCCGGACATCGAGGTGAAGGAGGCGATGCGCCCCTCGGTTCGCGGGACGGTGACGAACTCCCAGGACTGGACCGAGCCCCAGTCGTGTCCCACGAGATGCACCGGGCGGTCCGGGCTGACGGCGTCGATCACCGCGAGGAAGTCGTCGGTCAGCTTCTCCAAGGTGAAGCCGCCGCGCAGGGGCCGCGGTGCCGTGGACCGGCCGTGCCCCCGGACGTCGTACAGCACGACATGGAAGCGGGCGGCCAGGCGTGCCGCGACCTCGGACCACACTTCCTTGCTGTCCGGGTAGCCGTGCACGAGGACGACCGTCGGCTGCCGGGAATCCCCCAGCTCGGCGACGCACAGCTCGACCCCGCGGGTCCGCACCCTGCGCTCGCGCGCGCCCTTGAGCCCCGTCACTCGTCCTCCGCCCAGCGCCGCAGGTGCGGCAGATCGTCGTCCAGCCAGAAGGATCGTGCCTCGGGGTCCTTCGAGTCGCAGCCACGCCCGCTACATCCAGGGGCGGCCCCTCGCTCGGTCACCCCCTCCCGCAACCGGGCGGCCACCGCCGCGGCGCACTCGTCGGCGAGGCGGTGCGCCCGCCTGAACCTCCGTAGTTCCGCGGGGAGTTCACCCGCCCATGTCGTCGTCATGATGACACCGCCCCGCCTCTCCACTTCGACTGCGGTACGCGACCGTAACGTGACATCGGTGAATGTGACAGTTGTTAGAGGATGCGTCAGCAGGAGGGTTTCCGGCTGTGGATAACTCTGCGTAGCTCTCAGGTAGGGCTATCCCCTACGGACCCGTACGTCTTGAGTCTGAGGCGAGGACAGCTCTCGGGTCTGACGACCGCGTGTGGTTCGCGCCATTAACGTCGAAGGCGTGACTGTGATCGCGACCGAAAGCCTGAGCAAGCGGTTCCCCCGGGTGACCGCGCTTGACCGGCTCTCCGTCGACGTCGGGCCCGGGGTGACCGGACTCGTCGGAGCCAACGGAGCCGGCAAGTCCACCATGATCAAGATCCTGCTGGGTCTGTCCCCCGCCTCCGAGGGCCGAGCCGAAGTGCTCGGGCTCGACGTCGCGACCAAGGGTGCCGCCATCCGCGAGCGCGTCGGCTACATGCCGGAGCACGACTGCCTGCCGCCGGACGTCTCGGCGACCGAGTTCGTCGTGCACATGGCCCGCATGTCCGGGCTGCCGCCCACGGCCGCCCGCGAGCGCACCGCCGACACCCTCCGCCACGTCGGCCTGTACGAGGAGCGCTACCGCCCCATCGGCGGCTACTCGACCGGTATGAAACAGCGCGTGAAGCTGGCGCAGGCCCTGGTCCACGACCCGCAGCTGGTCTTCCTCGACGAGCCCACCAACGGCCTGGACCCGGTCGGACGTGACGAGATGCTCGGCCTCATCCGACGCATCTACACGGACTTCGGCATCTCGGTCCTGGTCACCTCCCACCTGCTGGGCGAGCTCGAACGCACCTGCGACCACGTCGTCATCATCGACGGCGGCAAGCTGCTGCGCTCCAGCTCCACCACGGACTTCACCCAGACCACGACCACCCTCGCCGTCGAGGTCACCGACTCCGACGAGCACCCGGACGGCACGCGCGCGATGCGCGAGGCGCTGCAGGCCCGCGGGGTGGCCGTCGAGGCGGGCAGCGGCCTGCCAGGCGCGGGCCACGTCCTGCTGCTGACCGCGCAGGGCGAGGAGACGTACGACCTGGTCCGTGACGTCGTCGCCGACCTCGGCCTCGGCCTGGTGCGCATGGAGCAGCGCAGGCACCACATCTCCGAGGTCTTCACCACCGAGGACGAGCAGCGGAAGGAGGCGGCCGTCCATGGCGGTTGAGCAGCCCCTGTCGGCATCCGTCGCGCCCCCGGGTGACCAGACCCGCATCCACAACATCGGCTACCGCAACTACGACGGCCCCCGCCTCGGCCGCTCGTACGCCACCCGCTCGCTCTACTCGCAGTCCCTGCGCGGCGCCTACGGCCTCGGACGCTCCATCAAGTCCAAGGTGCTGCCCATGCTGCTGTTCGTGGTGATGTGCGTGCCCGCGGCCATCATGGTCGCCGTCGCGGTCGCCACCAAGGCCAAGGCACTGCCCGTCGACTACACCCGCTACGCGATCATCATGCAGGCCGTGATCAGCCTGTACGTCGCCTCGCAGGCACCCCAGTCCGTCTCGCGCGACCTGCGCTTCAAGACCGTCCCGCTGTACTTCTCGCGGCCGATCGAGACCGCCGACTACGTCCGGGCGAAGTTCGCGGCGCTGGCCTCGGCGCTGTTCGTCCTCACCGCGGCCCCGCTGATCGTGCTCTACGTGGGCGCGCTGCTGGCCAAACTCGACTTCGTCCACCAGACCAAGGGATTCGCGCAGGGACTCGTGTCCGTGGCACTGCTCTCACTGCTCTTCGCCGGCATCGGACTGGTCATCGCCTCGGTGACGCCGCGGCGTGGCTTCGGCATCGCGGCCGTCATCGCCGTCCTGACCATCTCCTACGGCGCCGTGTCCACGCTGCAGGCCATCGCCAACGCGCAGAACACCGACGGAGCCATCCCGTGGATCGGCCTGTTCTCGCCCGTCACGCTCATCGACGGGGTCCAGTCCGCCTTCCTCGGCGCGAGCTCGGCGTTCCCCGGCGCGGTCGGCCCGACCAACGGCGAGGGCGCGGTCTACGTCCTGGTCGTCCTCGGCCTGATCGCCGCCTGCTACGGCCTCCTGCTGCGCCGCTACAAGAAGGTGGGACTGTGACCACGCTCTCCATCGACCACGTCTCCCGTTGGTTCGGCAACGTGGTCGCCGTCAACGACATCACCATGACCGTCGGCCCCGGCGTCACCGGCCTGCTCGGTCCGAACGGGGCCGGGAAGTCGACTCTCATCAACATGATGGCCGGCTTCCTCTCCCCCTCCACCGGCACCGTCACCCTCGACGGACAGCAGGTGTGGCGCAACGAGGAGATCTACAAGCACATCGGCATCGTTCCCGAGCGTGAGGCGATGTACGACTTCCTCACCGGCCGCGAATTCGTCGTCGCCAACGCGGAGTTGCACGGCCTCGGTGCCAAGGCCGCGGCGCGCGCCCTGGCCACGGTCGAGATGGAGTACGCGCAGGACCGCAAGATCTCCACCTACTCCAAGGGCATGCGCCAGCGGGTGAAGATGGCGTCCGCCCTGGTCCACGACCCCTCGCTGCTTCTCCTGGACGAGCCCTTCAACGGCATGGACCCGCGCCAGCGCATGCAGCTCATGGACCTGCTCAGGCGCATGGGCGACGAGGGCCGCACGGTCCTGTTCTCGTCCCACATCCTCGAAGAGGTCGAGCAGCTCGCCTGGCACATCGAGGTGGTCGTGGCCGGACGGCACGCGGCCAGCGGCGACTTCCGCAAGATCCGCCGCCTGATGACCGACCGCCCGCACCGCTACCTGGTGCGCTCCAGCGACGACCGGGCCCTCGCGGCCGCGCTGATCGCCGATCCGTCGACGTCCGGCATCGAGGTCGACCTCGCGGAGGGGGCGTTGCGCATCCAGGCCGTCGACTTCGGGCGGTTCACGGCCCTGCTGCCCCGGGTCGCCCGCGACCATGGCATCCGGCTGCTGGCGGTCTCGCCGTCCGACGAGTCCCTCGAGTCCGTCTTCTCGTACCTGGTCGCGGCGTAGGAGGCCGAAGATGTACGACCCCACAGTCGCCCGGCTCACCTATCGAGCCCTGCTCGGCCGCCGCCGAGCCCTCATCCTGGGGGCCCTGCCCCTGCTGCTCATCGTCATCTCCGTCGTCGTCCGCGCCCTCACGGGCGCCGACGACCAGACGGCGCACGACGTGCTGGGCAGGCTCGCGCTCGCCACGATGGTGCCGATCATCGGCGTCATCGCCGGTACGGGTGCGATCGGTCCGGAGATCGACGACGGCTCGGTGGTGTACCTGCTGTCCAAGCCGGTGAAACGGCCGACGATCATCTTCACCAAGCTGATCGTGGCGATCGCGGTCACCATGGTCTTCTCGGCCCTGCCGACCCTCGTGGCCGGGTTCATCCTCAACGGCAACGGCCAGCAGATCGCCGTGGCCTACACGGTGGCCGCACTGGTCTCGTCGATCGCCTACGCGGCGCTGTTCCTGCTGCTGGGCACGGTGTCGCGGCACGCGGTGGTCTTCGGGCTCGTCTACGCGCTGGTCTGGGAGGCGCTGTTCGGTTCCCTGGTGCCGGGCGCGCGCACCCTCAGCGTCCAGCAGTGGTCGCTGGCCGTCGCCCACAAGGTGGCCGGCGGGGACCTGGTGACCTCGGACGTCGGCCTGACCACGGCGACGGTGTTCCTGATCGCGGTGACCGTCCTGGCCACCTGGTACGCCGGCCAGAAGCTGCGCTCGCTGACGCTGGCCGGCGAGGAGTAGACGCCGGCTTTATTGACGGGGCCCTCACCCGGGTCCGGGCACACTGGGCAAAAGGGAAGAGTGGGCTGAGAGGAATGGGGATGGCAGACAACTGGGACGACCTCGTCCTGGACGAGAACTTCATACGGTCCGCCGAGACGACCGAACCCTCAGCCCGCGCCCGCATGCTCGCCGCCCGCTGGCGCGAGGAGGAGCCGGAGCCGCAGCCGTGGCGCTCCGACGAGCCGCCCGCCGGGTGGTTCTTCAGCAAGGGGCGCCGTCGGCGGTGGCGGCGCCGCTGACCTGCCGTACGACCCTTTTATTCGGTGGCGTCCGTCTCGTCCGCCAGGCACAGTGGTGGTGTCCACGACGCCGGACGAGCCGGCGCCACCGACTGGGAGAGGAGCCCGGCGATGTCCATGCACGACAGTCCGTCGAGCTCCCGGCAGGGCAGTCGTCGGCGGACTCCGGTGTAGTTACCCCACCGTCGAGTCCACCCGTACGGAAACTGCCCGGGGCGGCCGCTTCGAGCACGCGATGTCGATCTCGCGTGGGTCGCCTTCCCTCGTCGCCCCCTGCTGAAGGGGGCACCCTCCGCCGGGGTGGCCCGGTCGGCCGCGCTACCGGGCACCGCGAGGTGCCTCCCCCACAGGGGGGCTGCCGGCGCCCGCCCGTGCCGCCCCGGCGGTACACCTGCTCGCGACGCGCGGATCCCGCACGGCTATGCCAGCAGGCGCTCCAGCACCACCGCGATGCCGTCGTCCTCGTTGGAGGCCGTCACCTCGTCGGCCACGGCCTTCAGCTCCTCGTGGGCGTTGGCCATGGCCACCCCGTACGCCGCCCACCCGAACATCGGGACGTCGTTCGGCATGTCGCCGAAGGCGATCGTGTCCGCGGCCTTCAGGCCGAGCCGTCGCGCGGCCAGCGACAGCCCCGTCGCCTTGGACAGCCCCAGCGGCAGCAGTTCCACGATGCCGGCGCCCGCCATCGCCACCGAGACGAAGCCGCCCGCCGCCTCACGAGCCGCGTCCGCCAACTCGTCGTCCGTCAGCCGCGGATGCTGTATGTAGATCTTGTTCAGCGGCGCCGCCCACAGGTCTGCGGCGTCGGTGAACGGCGTCGCCGGGAGCGCGCCCGTCACCGCGTACCCCGGCCCGACCAGCACGGCGCCGTCCAGACCGTCCCGGCTGGCGGCCAGATGCAGCGGGCCGACCTCCGCCTCGATCTTCGCCAGGGCGACGCCCGCCAACTGCCGGTCCAGGGTGACGGACGTCAGCAGGCGGTGCGCCCGGGCGTCGTACACCTGCGCGCCCTGGGCGCAGACCGCCAGGCCCTCGTAGCCGAGGTCGTCGAGGATGTGCCGGGTCCAAGGGGCCGCTCGGCCGGTGACGACGATGTGCGCGGCGCCCGCCGCGGTGGCTGCGGCGAGGGCGTCACGGGTGCGCCGGGAGACCGACTCGTCGGAGCGCAGCAGCGTTCCGTCCAGGTCGGTGGCGATGAGCTTGTACGGGAGAGCCCCGTCCGGGGACGCGTCGCTCACCTGGCGACCGGCTCCAGGACCTCCCGGCCGCCCAGGTACGGGCGCAGCACCGGCGGCACGTACACGGAGCCGTCTGCCTGCTGGTGGTTCTCCAGGATCGCCACGATGGTGCGCGGGACGGCGCACAGCGTGCCGTTGAGCGTCGCGAGCGGCTGGACCTTCTTGCCGTCGCGCAGGCGCACCGACAGCCGGCGGGCCTGGAAACTGTCGCAGTTGGAGGCCGAGGTCAGCTCGCGGTACTTGCCCTGGGTCGGGATCCACGCCTCGCAGTCGAACTTGCGGGACGCCGAGGCGCCCAGGTCGCCCGAGGCCACGTCGATGACCTGGAAGGGCAGCTCGAGGCCGGTCAGCCACTGCTTCTCCCACTCGAGGAGGCGCCGGTGCTCGTTCTCGGCGTCCTCGGGGGCGACGTACGAGAACATCTCGACCTTGTCGAACTGGTGCACGCGGAAGATGCCGCGGGTGTCCTTGCCGTAGGTACCGGCCTCGCGGCGGAAGCACGGCGAGAAGCCCGCGTAGCGCAGCGGCAGTTGGTCGGCCTCGAGGATCTCGTCCATGTGGTAGGCGGCGAGCGGTACCTCGGAGGTGCCGACCAGGTAGTAGTCGTCCTTCTCCAGGTGGTACACGTTCTCCGCGGCCTGCCCGAGGAAGCCGGTGCCCTCCATGGCACGCGGGCGGACCAGCGCGGGGGTCAGCATCGGGATGAAGCCGGCCTCGGTGGCCTGGGCGATCGCCGCGTTGACCAGCGCCAGCTCCAGCAGGGCGCCGACGCCGGTGAGGTAGTAGAAGCGGGAGCCGGAGACCTTGGCGCCGCGCTCCACGTCGATGGCGCCCAGCGCCTCGCCCAGCTCCAGGTGGTCCTTGGGTTCGAAGCCCTCGGCGCCGAAGTCGCGGATCGTACCGTGCGTCTCGAGGACGACGAAGTCCTCCTCGCCGCCGACCGGGACGTCGGGGTGCACGAGGTTGCCGAGCTGCAGCACGAGCCGCTTGGTCTCCTCGTCGGCCTCGTGCTGTTCGGCGTCGGCACTCTTGACGTCGGCGGCGAGCTGGCTCGCCTTCTTCAGCAGCTCGGCCTTCTCGTCGCCGGAGGCCTTGGGGATGAGCTTGCCGAGCGACTTCTGCTCGTTGCGCAGCTCGTCGAAGCGGACGCCGGACGACCTGCGCCGCTCGTCGGCGGACAGGAGAGCGTCGACGAGCGCGACGTCCTCTCCACGGGCGCGCTGGGAGGCGCGCACACGGTCGGGGTCCTCACGGAGCAGGCGAAGGTCAATCACGCGGTCAAGGCTACCGGTGCGGGGGTACGGCCCACGACTCAACCATTCCAACAGTCCCGGAAAATCTCTTACGTTCCGTTATGGGCGAATTGCGCACCGTGTCAATAAAAGGTGCCCCATTCCCCGGGACGGATCATGGGGGTGGCGCTCGGTTGACTGGATTCCCTTGTGCGGAACGGTACTTGGGAACTGGTTGTCCACAGGGATCCAAGCCCCTCGGAGAGTTATCCACAGGCTGTGCGGGAGATCTGTGGATTTCGGAATCGATCACTCCGAAAGTCGGCGATCACGCCGAGGATTCCCTCTTCAAGCCCGCCCCTACCCCCGCTTTCGAGTGGAAAGGGGCGCTCCAAAGGATGGCCCGAAGGAAACGCGTGGACGAACGGTGATGTGCGCGCATGTGGACGCCGGGCGGGTTCAAAGGCAGATTTGTCGACAGAGTCATGGGTGGTTGTCGACTTGTCCCCAGGTCGAGATGCGGACCTGTGGATAACTCCTGTGGATAACGAAAATCTGCAGGTAGGACTGGTTGACAGCAGCCGGAAACACGTCAGAAACGTCCGTCCTGGCAGCGCGCCAGCCAGTCCGAGGCGGACGCGAAGTCCTCGTCCGAGGTCCCGGGCCGCGGAGCGTTCACCTCCTCGACGCCCGCGTCCGCACGCGGGTACGAACCGAGGAACCGCACCTCCAGACAGATCCGCTTGAGCCCCATCAGTGCCTCGGCCACCCGGCGGTCGGAGATATGGCCCTCGGCGTCGACACAGAAGCAGTAGTTGCCGATACCGGCGCCGGTCGGACGAGACTGGAGGAGCATCAGGTTGATGCCCCGGGTGGCGAACTCGCCCAGCAGGTCACGCAGACCGCCGGGGTGGTCGTCGCGCTGCCACAGCACGACCGAGGTCTTGTCCGCGCCGGTCGGCGCCGCGGGCCGGGCGGGCCGGCCGACCAGCACGAAACGCGTCTGTGCGTTCTCGGCGTCGTGGATCCCGGTCTCCAGGGCGTCCAGTCCGTACAGGGCGGCGGCGAACTCGCCGGCGAACGCGGCGTCGTACTGGCCCTCCTGGACCAGGCGGGCGGCGTCCGCGTTCGAGGCGGCCGACTCCCAGTGGACGTCCGGGAGGTTCTTCCGCAGCCAGTTGCGCACCTGCGGCTGGGCGGCCGGGTGGGCGGAGACCGTCTTGATGTCCGACAGCTTCGTGCCCGGCCTGACCAGTAGCGCGAAGGTGATCGAAAGCAGCACCTCGCGGTAGATCATCAGCGGCGCGCCCGCGACCAGCTCGTCGAGGGTGGTGGTGATCCCACCCTCGACGGAGTTCTCGATCGGCACGAACGCGGCCTCGGCCTCGCCGGAGCGGACCGCGTCGAGGGCGGACTGGACGGACACGTACGGGACCAGCTCCCGCGTGGCCGTCTCGGGAAGCGTGCGCAGGGCGGCCTCGGTGAAGGTGCCCTCGGGGCCGAGATAGGCGTAGCTCGCAGGCATGACCTCACCCTAATGGCCCTTGCTTGACCCGGCGCCCGCGTCACCCCTCCAGCAACGCCTGCCCCACGTACTCACCCTTCGCCGCGCCGCCCGGTACTGCGAACAGACCGCTGGACTCGTGGCGGATGTACCTGGACAGGGCGTCGCCCCGGTCGAGCTTGCGCTGGATGGTGACGAAGCCGCGCAGCGGGTCGGCCTGCCAGCACACGAAGAGCAGGCCCGCGTCGGGCACGCCGTCGGCGTCGATGCCGTCGTGGTAGGAGAACGGCCGACGCAGGATCGCCGCCCCGCCGTTCTGGTCGGGCCGCGTGATGCGGGAGTGGGCGTTGACGGGGACGACGTACTCGCCCTTGGCGTCCGTCTTCTCCAGGTCCATCGGCGTCGTCTCCGAGCCGCCCGACAGCGGCGCCCCGTCGGGTTTGCGGCGCCCGATCACGTTCTCCTGGGCCGTGAGGGAGAGCTTCTCCCAGTCGTCGAGAAGCATGCGGATGCGCCGGACGACGGCGTAGGAGCCGTTCGCCATCCACGCCGGGTCGTTCGAGCCGGACGCAGGCACGAAGATCCGTTTGTCGAAGTCGGCGTCCGTGGGCTTCGGATTGCGTGTGCCGTCGATCTGGCCCATGAGGTTGCGGGCCGTCATGGGGTGGGCCGTCGCCCCCGGGGTGCGGTTGAAGCCGTTCATCTGCCAGCGGACCTTCGCCGCGCTGCCCGCGTCCTTCTGGATCGCGCGCAGGGCGTGGAAGGCGACCAGGGCATCGTCGGCGCCGATCTGCACCCATAGGTCGCCGTCGCTGCGGGCCCTGTCGAGCTGGTCGGAGGAGAAGTCGGGCAGTGGATCGAGCGACACGGGCCGCTGCTTCTCCAGGCCGGTCCGGGCGAAGAAGCTGTGTCCGAAGCCGAAGGTGATGGTCAGTGACGAGGGCCCGGCGTCCCGCGCCACGTCCGTGTCGTCGCTGGTAGCCGCCTCGCCCGCCATGAACCGCTCGGCCGTCGCCGACCAGCGGCGCAGCAGTGCTGCCGCCTCCTTGCGGCCGGCGCCCGCCACCAGGTCGAAGGCGACGAGATGGCCGCGGGCCTGGAGACCCTCGGTGATGCCGGGCTGATGTTTCCCGTGAAACATTGCCATGTTCGCGCCGATGGAGGTCAGCGGAGTGGCCGCGGAGGGCGCGGCGGCGTATCCCACGGCGCCGCCGGCCGCGCCGAGCACGAGCCCGGTGGCGCCGGCGGTGCCGAGCAGCGCACGACGTGAGATCCCGCCCGGGGGAGGGGTCTGGGCATCAGGACCCGTGGAGGCGGGGGTGCGGGTCGGAGGGGACTGGTCAGCCATGCTGCGGTTCAGCCGATCTGCGCGTTCTTGGAGACGGTCACCTGGTCGATGTCGGAGGTGCGCACGGTCACGGCGATCTTCCAGTCGCCGGCCATGGGGATCTGCACCCCGTTCGCGGCCCAGTGTCCGGTGGTGACGTGGTCGGGGGCGACGGGCAACGGCCCGATCTTCTTGGCCTCGAGGGTGAAGGCGACCTTCACCTCGGGGACGTCGAAGGCGCGGCCGTTGGGCCGGGTGACGTAGACGTGCATCTCGTTGGCGCCCACGTTCGCGGGGTCGAGGTCGACCGAGACGACGCCCTTGCCGTCGGTGCCGCCGGTGTCGAAGGGCATGGTCAGGGTGAGCGCGCCGGACGAGGAGTCGGCCGGGGACGAGGAGGAAGAGGAGGACGAGGTGGCCGCCTTGGCCTCCTGCTCGGTGCGGCCCGGTTCGGTCTGCGTCAGCACGGTGGTGACGGCGAGCAGGACGACGGCGACTCCCGCCTCGGCGAGGACCGAGCGCCGGAGCCCGAACCGGTTCGGATCGGCGTCCCGCTCCCGCTTCTGCCGCGCGGTGTCCCTGGCCGCCTGCTGGCGGGCGAGCTGGGCGGCGCGTTCGGAGCCGCCCGTGGCCTTGGAACCGCCCGCGGCGGCCTTCTTCTTCGCCGTGCCGGCCCCTGCGTTGACGTGTTCCTTCTCCCGCTGGCGTTCCTTGGCGGGCACCGTCTGCGCCAGTTGCCCCGTCCACCGCCGCGAGATCGAGGCGATGCCGACGAGCAGGGCCACGAGGCCGATCTTGACGAGCAGCAGCTGTCCGTACGCCGTGTCGGTGAACGCCGACCAGGAGCCGAGCTGGCGCCACGACTGGTAGGCGCCGGTCGCGACCAGGGCGAGGACGCTGCCGAAGGCGACCCGGGAGAAGCGCCGTACGGCGGCGGACTCGATCGGGGTGTCCGAGCGGTAGAGCGCCACCAGGAGCGCGGTGAGACCGCCGAGCCAGGCCGCGACGGCGAGCAGGTGGACCACGTCGACCGGCATGGCGATGCCCGGCTGGAGCCCGGTGGAGGCGTGCTCGGCCATGGCCCAGCTCGCCGCGAGCCCGGCGGCCACCACGAATCCGCCGATCGCGAGCCCGAAGGTCAGGTCCCGCTTCTCGTCGTCCTCGCGTTTGTCGTACGCCCCGAACAGCACCGCGATGAACAGGGCCGCCGCGGCGAGCAGCAGCAGCCGCGACACCAGGGCGGCGCCCGTCTTGGTCTGCAGCACCTGCCCCAGCAGGCTCAGGTCGAAGACGTCACCGACCTTGCCGGTACTGGTGTAGGAGCCGCGCAGGAGCAGCAGCAGAAGGGTCGCCGCGGTGAGCGAGAGCCACCCGGAGACCACGAGCCGCTGCAGCGGCCGTACGCCCGATCCGCGCGGCCAGCAGGCGAGGACGAAGGCGCCGGCGCCGACCATCACGATGAAGCCGGCGTACGACATGTACCGCCCGAAGCCGTACAGCCAGCCGACCGTCCCGCCGCCGACCTCCTGGCCGACCGCCTTGACGGTGGTCTTGGAGGGGGAGCCGATGGAGAAGGTGAAGGCACCGGCGACGGGGTGGCTGTCCGCCGACACGACCTGCCAGGACACGGTGTAGGTGCCGTCGGGCAGGCCGCTGTGCAGCTGCACGGCGTACGTCGTGCCGCTGATGTCGACCGGTTTGCCGTCGTCGACGCGCTTGCCCTTGGGGTCGAGGACGCGCAGGGAGTCGGAGTTGGTGGCGACCTTCTCGGAGAAGGTCAGCGCGACCTCGGTGGGCGCCTTGGCGACCACCACCCCCTGTGCGGGGTCGCTGCCGGTCAGCGCGGCGTGTGCCGAGGCCGGTCCGGCGCCGGCGAGCAGCGTCCCGGCGACGGCCAGGAACAGCAGCACCAGGGCCCGCACTCGGCGGGGGGTGATGGTCGGTGTCACGGTCGTGCCTCCCTCAGTGGCCCGTCGCAGGGTTGTACGTGGCCGACTTCACCGGCATCTCGATCGTGATCGGACGGGACTTGGCGAAGTGCAGTTCGACGGTCACCTTCGTGCCCTGCTCCGGCTTCCCCTTCAGCTTCTCGAACATCAGGTGGTTGCCGCCGCTCTTGAACACGAGTTGACCGTGTGCGGGCACGTCCAGGGAGGAGACCTCCCGCATGGACTGTCCCACGGTCTCGTGCACGGTGACGCTGCCGGCGGCGCTGCTGGTGACGGAGGTCAGCTCGTCCTTGGTGCCGCCCTTGTTGGCGATCTTCAGGAAGCCCGCGGCCATCTCGCCGGTGACCGGCTGGGGCATGTACGCGGAGCTGACGGCCAGTTCGGGCGCCGAGCTGCCGGAGCCGCCGCAGCCGGCCAGGGCCACGGCGCCGGTTATCGCCAGGGCGGCGGGGGTGAGGCGCCTCATGGGTTCTGCCCCTTGATGATCTTGGGGAGGTCCTTGGTGTAGTCGTCGACGGTGGCGTCCTCGCCGTACAGGACGTAACCGCCGTCGGTCTTGGGGGAGAACGCGATGACCTGGGTGCCGTGCACCGAGACGGTCTTGCCGGTCTTCTTGTCCTTGTGGGTGGGCTCGATGGAGATGCCGAGGGTGCGGGCGCCGGCCTGGATGGTGGGGAAGTCGCCGGTCAGTCCGATGAACTGGGGGTCGATGCCGTTGAGCCACTTGCCGAGTTCGGACGGGGTGTCCCGGGCCGGGTCGGTGGTGACGAACACGACCCGCAGCTTGTCCTGCTCCGCCTTGGGCAGCTGCTTCTTGGCGACGGCGAGGTTGTTCATCGTCAGTGGGCAGATGTCGGGGCAGTGGGTGTACCCGAAGTAGATCAGCGTGGGCCTGCCCGCCGTCTCCTTACGGAAGTCGTACTTCTGCCCCTTGGTGTCGGTCAGTACCAGATCGGGCTTCTCGAACGGCTGGTCGAGGACCGTCGCGGCCTTGTGCGAGGTGTCCTCGGAGACCACGGCGACGGGCGAGTCACTGCCGCCACCGCTGCCGCAGGCGGAGAGGGTCACAGTGGCGGCGGCCAGCAGCGCGGCCGTGGCGAACGTCTTCTTGCGCATAGAAAAATGTCCCAGATGTGAGAGATCCGGTGTGCGGCGGGGGTGTCGCGCCCCCGCCGCACGGGGTGGATCAGGAAGTTCAGGCCTCGGTACGCCGACGGCCGGCGAGCACGCCGTAGGCCACGCCGAGCGCGCCGACGACGATGCCCACGACGCCCAGTACGCGCGCGGTGGTGTCGGTGCCGTCGCCCGACGGGCCGGAGGAGTCCGCTGCGGAGCCGGTCGTCTTCTGCGCGGCGTCCTCGGCCGTCGCCGCGCCGTGCCCGTCCGCCGTGGCGGCGGACAGGGTGAGCACCGGAGCGGGGTTCGCGGGCTCCTGCCCGCCGTCCTGCCGGACCTCGATCCAGCGCACGACCTCGTTGTCGGAGTACGTCTGCAGCGCCTTGAAGGCCAGGTGGTCGGCGTCCTCGGGCAGGGCGCCCACGGAGACCGGGAACTTCTCGAAGTAACCGGGCTCCACGCCCTTGCCGTCGGCGGTCCAGGTGATCTTGGAGACGACCTCGTTGATCTTCTCGCCGTGCATCTCGACCGGCTTGGCCGGCTTGGACTTGGTGACCTCGATCTTCCAGCCCGGTACCGGCTCCGGCAGCGCGGAGGCCAGCGGGTGGTCGGTCGGGAAGGTGACCTCGAGCCTGGTGGTCGAGGCGTTGTCGCGCTCGTTGGGGACCTTGAAGTCGATCACCGCGTAGCCGCCCTTGGCGGCTGTGCCCTCCGGCTGCACGGTGACGTGCGCGAACGCCGGGGCGGACAGGGCGAGCACCGCGGAGCCGGCGAGGGTACCGGCGGCGGCGAGACGAGAGACCTTCATGGCAGGGAGCACTCCACTTCGAGTGAGTTCCGGTGAGGACGAAGGGGTACGCGCGCGTGGGCGTCGAAAAGCCGAGAACGCCGGTACGCGCGCGTGCGCCGCGTGACGGCGGCCCCTCCTCCGGGAAGCGGAGTGACGGTCGCGTCGCGTCAGGCGGCGAGGACGAGCACGCCGGCCGGCGGACCGCGCCGGATCACCGAGTGGCGGAGTGCGGTGGTATGGGGCTTGGAGGGCGCGAGCAGGGCGGTGCGCGGCGGCCGCGGGGCCGTCCCGGGCATCGCCGGGAGCCCGGCGCGCAGGGCACGCGCCAGCGCGAGCGCCGCACGCAGGGACCGTACGAGAGCGCTGTCCGCGAAGGAGTCGGCCGACAGGTCGATGAGCCGCAGCAGGGCCAGGTCGCCGCGGCGCAGCAGCCAGCCGGCCGCGACGGCCGCGAGGACGTGGCCGAGGAGCATCGGCAGGGACGGCAGCAGCGACGAACCGGCCGCCGTGGACAGGGCGTCCGCCCGGTGGGGCATGGCGCTCATGCCCAGGGCCGGGTCCGTGGACAGCCGTGCGTCGGCGAGGATGCGGCGTGCGTGTGCGGGCGAGATCGCCGCCGCCGAGGTCCCGCACACCAACCGCGCCGCCCGTTCGACCAGGGAGGTGTCGGACATCGACGTCATCGACATCCCGCCGCCCACCGTCGAGTTCTGGCCCAGGCCGAACAGCGTGTGCAGCACGGTCTGGCCGACCGCCAGCAGGGCCGCGATGCCGGGCAGGGAACGTGCGCGTCCGGCGAGCGGTGCCGCGACCAGGACCACCCCGAGGAAGCCCGCGCCCAGGGTCCACAGCGGAACCGTGGCGCAGGAGGCGAGCGTGTGACCGGCCGCGGCCAGCGCGACGCAGACCGCGGCGAACACCGCGGCCCGCAGCATCCGGACGTCTCGTCCGGAGCGCGCCGTGCGCTGGTGGGGGTCGGTCATGGCGGGCTCATCATCGCACTGGCCCCACCGGCGTCATGCGGCAGGTCCGCAACGTCGGACACCGACCGGAAGATCACTCTCTGGTGTGAGCCGACCCCACATACACGGATTCTTTCTTGGATGCATCGCCCATATGGGCCGCATCACGTCAACTCCGTGCTTACACACGGGCACGGGCGGCAATAAGAAACGGTATGTCGAGCCGCGGCCGGGAGGCTGGAGCATGAGCATCTGGTGGTCACTCCATTTGCGGCGGGAAGCTGCGAGCGTGCCGCTCGCCCGGCGGCTGCTGCTCGGCACGATGGAGACGGCGGGCGTCGACCCGGACGTCTCCTACGACCTCTCGGTCGCCCTCAGCGAGGCCTGCGCGAACGCCGTGGAGCACGGCGGGGACACCGCGCCGGGCGCGTCCTCGGAGGCGTACCGGGTCACCGCCTATCTGGACGGCGAGAAGTGCCGCATCGAGGTCACCGACTCCGGCCCCGGCTTCTGCGGTGCCGAGGCCGCCCGTCCCGCGCGCGCCGACGCCGAGCACGGCAGGGGTCTGTGTCTCATCCAGGAACTCGCCGACCATGTCCACATCGGCGCCAAGCCCGGGCTCGGGGGCACGGTGGTGAGCTTCGACAAGATCCTCAAGTGGCGGGAGGACGCACCGCTGGTGGCGGTATGACCCTGGACCCGCCGTCGGTCAGGCCACCGGCACCGGCCGCCCGAGGTCCTCACCGGTCCGTACGGCGGCCCTCCGCGTCGCCGGCCCCATCGCGTACGAGGCCACCACCGTCGCCCCGCCCAGCAGCAGCCACCCCGGCGTCCCCCACCCCATCAGCAGCGAGGTCAGCACGAGCGGCCCCAGCGTCCGGGCCACCGTCACCCCGGTCCCGAAGAACCCCTGGTACTCACCCACGCGGTCCGCCGGCGCCAGATCGAAGGACAGCTGCCAGGAACCGGCCGACTGCCCCATCTCGGCGACGACTTGGAGCACCGCCCCGACGGTCAGGGCTCCCACCGCCGCCCACCGCGTCACTCCGGCCGACAGCGCGAACACCGCGCACGCCCCGAGCATCACCCACGCGGAGCGCCGCACCGCGCGCGTGGCGGACGCCAGGCCGGTGACGCCGCCGGCCGTCCGCACCTGGAACAGCATCACCGCCCCGGTGTTGAGCACGAACAGCGCCGAGATCAGCCAGGCCGGTGCGGTCGTCCGCTCGGCGATCCACAGCGGCAGCCCCAGGCTGAGCAGCGGCATCCGCAGCAGCAGCACGGTGTTGAGCAGCGCGAGCACCGCGTACGGCCGGTCCCGCAGCACACCGAGCCGGTCCCGGTTCCGCGCGGGCTGCTCCTGAAGCACACCCCGCGCGTCCGGTTTCCCCGCGGCGGCCACGCCGGCCGGTGCGACCGGCGGCAGCCGCAGCAACATCCCCGCGCACACCAGGAAGCTCAACGCGTCCAGTGCGAACACACCGAAATACGCGGCCCGGGTCCCCGCCTGCAACGCCAGGCCGCCCAGTCCCGCACCCACGGCCAGCCCGGCGTTCAGCGTCGCCTGCAGGTGCGCGAGCAGCCCCGTCCGCTCCCCGGCCGCCACCAGCCCCGCGAGCAGCGCCTGCCGGGCGGCCGCCAGACCCGCCTGCGCCGTCGCGTAGGCGCAGGCGGCGAGGACGAACGGAACGAACCCCCGCACCACCAGGAACGAACCGACCGCCGCAGCGGTTCCCACCGCGAGCGCCACGGCCGTCCCCCGTGCCCCCCGCCGGTCGGCGATCCTCCCGAGCGGCACCCCGGCCAGCGACCCCACCGCCCAGGCGACGGTCAGCCCGAGCCCCACACGCCGAGGCGCGAGACCGACGACGTGCGTGAAGTAGAGCGCAGAGGTCACGTAGTACGCGCCGTCGCCGACGGAGTTGGCCAACTGGGCGAAGGCGAGCACCCGCCGCGGCCCGACGGGCGGTACGAGTCGAGAGGTCATGCTCCGACGCTACGATCCCAATGGGCCGTTCGGCAGTCCCAATCCCTTGCCGTCTCACTGGCCCAATTCAGCTGCCGTCCAGTACCTTCCCCAGCACCTCCAGGGCTTCCGGATACACCCGCTCCCGCGGTGTTCCGTACCCCACGACGACGCCCTGCGGCCGTTCCCCGCCCGGCTCGTGCCAGTGATCGCCGAGCCGCCCGAGCGCGAGCCCCGCCGCCTCGGCGCGCCCCAGCACCTCCGCCTCGTCGGCGACCTCCACGAGGGCGTGCAGCCCGGCCGCGATGCCGCGTACCTTCCGCCGCCCGCCGAGCCGGTCCAGGAGCTGGTCCCTGCGTCTGCGGTAGCGGAGACGGCACGCGCGCACGTGCCGGTCGTAGGCGTGGCTGTCGATGAGCTCGGCGAGTGCCAACTGGCCGATGGACTCGGTGTGGTGGTCGCTGTGCAGCTTGGCGTCGGCGACCGCGTCGACCAGGTGCGGCGGCAGCACCATCCAGCCCAGGCGCAGCGCGGGCCCGAGCGTCTTGGAGGCGGTGCCCAGGTAGACGACCTGCCCCGGCGCCATCCCCTGCAGGGCGCCCACCGGCTGGCGGTCGTAGCGGAACTCCCCGTCGTAGTCGTCCTCGACGATCAGTCCGCCCCGCGCGCGTGCCCAGTCCGTCACCGCCCGCCGCCGCTCCGGGTGCAGGGTGACGCCCGTCGGGTACTGGTGGGCCGGAGTGACCACGACGGCCTTCACGTCCCCCAACTCGTCGGCGCGTGCCCCGCGTTCGTCCACCGGCACCGGCAGCACGGTCCCGCCGTTGCGCCGCACGACCTCCCGGTGGAACGGCAGCCCCGGATCCTCCATGGCCACCGTGCCGCCCTCCAACACGCGGGTGAGGAGCGCGAGGCCCTGGATGTAGCCCGAGGTGATCACGATGCGCTCCGGGGGCGCGATGACGCCCCGCGCGCGTCCCAGGTACCCGGACAACGCCGTCCGCAGCTCGACGCGGCCCCGCGGATCCCCGTAGTCGTACGCCAGCAGGGGCGCCGTCGCGATGGCCCGCCTCAGCGCCCGCAGCCAGGCCGCCGCCGGGAAGGCGCCGACGTCCGGGCTGCCCGGGCGCAGGTCGAAACGCGGGGTACGCGCGTGCGTGGCCGCGTCGGGCGCCTCGGCGTCGGCCGACGGCAACCGCGCGACCTGCGTTCCCGACCCCTGGCGAGCGGTCAGGTACCCCTCGGCGACCAACTGGTCGTACGCCGCCTTGGCGGTCCCCCGGGAGATCCCGAGCTCACCGGCGAGCCGCCTTGTCGCGGGCAACCGGGTCCCGGGCGCGAGCCGCCCGTCCCGCACGGCGTCCCGCAGGGCCCGCTCCAGCCCGACCCGCCGTCCATCGCCGTCATCGGTCTCGAGATGCAGATCGACACCGACACCCGACCAGAAGCCGTCCACCCATCAACCCCCGTAGCCGCGGACCGCAGAGCAATGGCCGGGCACCCCTTCGTACCCGGCCATCAACAGCACATCAGCCCTTCAGCGAAGCCATCCAGCTCTCGACCTCGTCGGACCGCCGCGGCAGCCCCGCCGACAGGTTCCGGTTGCCGTCCTCGGTCACCAGGATGTCGTCCTCGATCCGCACGCCGATGCCCCGGTACTCCTGCGGCACCGTCAGGTCGTCGGACTGGAAGTACAGCCCGGGCTCCACGGTCAGCACCATCCCCGGCTCCAAGGTGCCGTCGACGTAAGACTCCACGCGCGCGGCGGCGCAGTCGTGGACGTCCATGCCCAGCATGTGACCCGTCCCGTGCAGCGTCCAGCGGCGCTGCAGCCCCAGCTCCAGCACCCGCTCCACGGGCCCCTCGACCAGCCCCCACTCGACGAGCCGCTCGGTCAGCACACGCTGCGCGGCGTCGTGGAAGTCCCGGTACTTGCCGCCCGGCTGCACGGCCGCGATACCGGCCTCCTGGGCGTCGTACACGGCGTCGTAGATCTTCTTCTGGATCTCGCTGAACCGCCCGTTCACCGGCAGCGTCCGCGTGACGTCGGCGGTGTAGTACGTGTGCGTCTCGACGCCCGCGTCCAGCAGCAGCAGCTCACCGGAGCGCACGGGTCCGTCGTTGCGCACCCAGTGCAGCGTGCACGCGTGCGGGCCGGCCGCGGCGATCGTGCCGTAGCCGACGTCGTTGCCCTCCACTCGGGCGCGCAGGAAGAACGTGCCCTCGATGTACCGCTCGCTGGTCGCCTCGGCCTTGTCGAGCACGCGTACGACGTCCTCGAAGCCGCGGACCGTGGAGTCGACGGCCTTCTGCAGCTCGCCGATCTCGAAATCGTCCTTGACCAGCCGCGCCTCGGAGAGGAAGACCCGCAGCTCCTCGTCGCGCTCGGCGGTGACCTTGTCGTTGAGCGCCGCCTCGATCCCGGCGTCGTACCCGCGCACGACGCGCACCGGGCCGGTCGCCTCGCGCAGCTTGTCGGCGAGTTCGCGCACGTCGGAGGCGGGGAGGCCGTAGAGCTTGGCGGCCTCGGTCAGCGAGTGCCGGCGGCCCACCCACAGCTCGCCCTGGCCGGAGAGCCAGAACTCGCCGTTCTCGCGGTCGGAGCGCGGCAGGAGGTAGATCGTCGCCTCATGTCCCTCGCCCTGGGGCTCGAGGACCAGGACGCCGTCCTCGGTCTGGTTGCCGGTCAGGTAGGCGTACTCGACCGACGCCCGGAAGGGGTACTCCGTGTCGTTCGAACGGGTCTTCAGGTTCCCCGAGGGGATCACCAGACGCTCGCCCGGGAAGCGCGCGGACAGCGCCGCGCGGCGGGCCGCGGTCTCGGCGGCCTGGGCGATCGGCTCCAGGTCGTGCAGCTCCGTATCGGCCCAGCCGGACTTCATGTGCTCGGCCAGTTCATCCGACACGCCCGGGTACAGGCCGTTCTTGCGCTGCTTGATCGGCTCCTCGGTCTCTTCCGGGCCCGCTGCGGCAGCAGCAGATGTCTCAGCCGGATTGAGCTCGTCGGCCACGGTCATCCTCCTCGATACGGCACTGGACCCCCTCCATCGTACGGTCGTACGGAAGGGGGCCCAGGGGCGAAGGGCCTGTTACCGAGGGAAGCGGCGCGCGGACGGAAGTACACGCCTCCGGCTCATTCGAACCGCGCCGCCAGCAGGACGACGTCCTCCTCGTGGTCCGCCGCGTCCAGCTCGTCGGGCAGCACCGTGCGCAGCACGTGGTCGGCGATCGCGTCCGGGTCGTGGCGCAGTGCCCTCGGCACCCCGGCCGCCGCCGCGTGTAGGCGGGCGAAGGCGCGGTCGGTGGGATCGCCGGTGCGGTGCAGCAGGCCGTCGGTGTAGAGCAGCACGGTCTCGCCGGGCTCGGCCTGGAGCTCGACGCTGGGCGCCTCCCAGCAGGCGAGCATGCCGAGCGGTGCGGAGACCGACGTCTCCACGTACTCGGTACGCCGTTCGCCGACAAGCAGCGGCGGACAGTGCCCGGCACCCGCGAGGGTGATCTTGCGCAGCGCGGGTTCGCAGTAGGCGAACAGGGCGGTGGCCGAGCGGGCGGGCTCGGTGAGCCGCAGCAGCAGTTCCAGGTCGGACAGGACGGCCACCGGGTCCTCGCCCTCCATCACGGCGTACGCGCGCAGGGAGGCCCGCAGCCGGCCCATCGCGGCGACGGCGCTCGGTCCCGAGCCGGTCACCGAGCCGACCGCGAGGCCGAGGGCGGCGTCCGGCAGCGGCAGCGCGTCGTACCAGTCACCGCCGCCGCGCGGGCCGGTGCGGTGCCGGGCGGCGAGCTGGACACCGGCGACACGGGGGAGCCGGGACGGCAGCAGCTCCTCGGACATCGTCGCCATGCACGCGCGCGTGCGCTCCAGCTCGACCAGCCGGGCCAGGTGTTCGCCGGCGTAGCGCGCGTACAGGCCGACGAGGTGGCGTTGACGCTCGACCGGCTCGGCGGGCTCGTCGTACAGCCACACGGCGGCGCCCAGGCGGCCCGTCGCGTCGGCGGTCAGGGGGAGGGCGTAGCTGGCGGCGTAGCCCAGGCGGGCGGCCACCTCGCGGTGGCGGGGGTCGAGGCCGTCCTCGGCGAGCAGGTCGGGCTGGGCGATCTCCGCGTCCGCGCCGGGCAGCCCGTCCAGGATGCGGCCGTACGACATGGCGCTGCGCGGCACGGTCTCGATGTGACCGAGGTCGGCGCGGCCGAGGCCCAGGCCGATCGTCGTGTCCGGTCCCAGCCGGTCGGCGGGTTCCAGGACGACGAGACCGCGCCGGGCGCCCACCAGGGCGGCTCCGGCGTGCAGCAGTTCGGTCAGGGCGTTGGTCAGGGTGTCCGTGCGGGCCAGTCGTTCGGTCAGTTCGTGCAGGGTCGTGAGGTCGGAGACCCAGCCGGCGAGGCGGTCCTGGAGCAGGGCTCCGGGTGGGTTCGGCGGGGGGACCGGAGCGGTTCCCGGGGCGACGGGCGCGGGCGCGACAGTGTGTGCGGGCGACGGAACCGTTGCATCGATTCCAGCCACTTTCGGAGGGTGAGGGGCGTTCATGGCGTCCGGCTTTCCGACCGGTGCGTACTGCTCAAAAGCATCGCAAACCCCCATGTCATTCTGCGCCGCTAGCAGTGTCTCCACATGTACACGCACTCGTGAGGGGATGTCCAGCATTGTCCTGCTGGGATTCCTGGTGTCCGTGGGTAACAAGTGCCTCGCCTGCCATAAAGCAAAGTTGGCTTAAAACTGCCCCAGGTAACGGGGTATTGCGGTCGACTGGCCTTGCTCCACGGAGCGTCACAGCGGTCGTGATGGGTACGTACTCGGAGAAGACCAGGGGTGTTTGACGGCCACCCGGAACCTGGTGACCGACCCGGGCGTCCTATCCACCGACGACCGTGCCCCATCCTCCCGTGGCGGAGGCGAAGAGAAAAACGCGTGACGGCAAAACGCCAGACTTCGCCACCCCGCGCCACGCCCATGCTTTTGACTGACGCAGTATGGGTGGCGTGGCTGCCACGGAAGCAGTCAACGTTCGACCCATAGGGGTTCCCCTTGTCTCCGGCAGGGGTGTGATGCGCCAACAGGTACGCACAGTGAAGTGATCGACACATTTTGTGATGTGGCCCACGGTGTTGCCAGCGGTGCAACGGAAAGGAACGAGCGCTCATGCGCGAGATCCTCGGAAGGCGACGCAGGCTCCTGTCCCAGCGCAGCGACGGAAGGCCTGAGTTGATCAGCGCGGCCCTGACCTTCGCGACGGAATGGCAGTGGCCGGTACTCCCGGGAGTGGCGGCGGACCCGCAGGGACGCTCCCGCTGCGCCTGTCCCGACCCGGAGTGCACGGTCCCCGGCGCGCATCCCTTCGACCCCGGCCTCCTCGCGGCCACCACCGACGCCCGCATGGTGCGCTGGTGGTGGGCCAACCGCCCGGCCGCGCCGATCGTCCTGGCCACCGGGGGTAAGGCCCCCTGCGCGGTGAGCCTGCCGGCCCTGGCCGCCGCGCACACCCTCACCGCCCTCGACCGCATGGGCCTGCGCCTGGGCCCGGTCGTGGCCGCGCCCAGCCGCTGGGCGATCCTCGTGAAGCCCTACTCCCTGGAGCAGTTGGGCGAACTGCTCTACGCCAAGGACTTCGTCCCCGGCTCCCTGCGCTTCCACGGCGAGGGCGGCTACCTCGCGCTGCCGCCGTCCGAGACCGGCGAGGGCGAGATCCGCTGGGAGCGCGCCCCGCTTCCCGGTTCCGCCTCCCCCTGGGTCCCCGATGTCGAGCCCGTGGTGGACGCGGCGGTCGAGGCCCTCACTCGTACGGGTGTGAGTGCGCCCGAGTTGTAGGGGTGTCGAGCGCGCGTGGTACGGCACGCGCGCGCGTGGTCGTTATCTTCCGCTCATGCTGCATCATTCCGGGGGCCGTCCCCCGGGCTCCCCGATCCGTCTGCTCGCCCTCGCGGGCACCGTGGTGTGCGCGGTCGCACTGCCGCTGGCCGTCGCGTCCGCGGGACCGGTGGGCGACGAGGGCCGTGCCGTCGTACGCACCCTGACCACCGACGACCCGAAAGTGCCCGCCGCCGAGGCCGGCCGATCGCCCCTGCTGCTGGGGCTCGGCCTCGCCACCGCCGCCCGGTGCGGGCCCCGACTCACCTCACCCGGCGGCATCGAGGCGCAGACCTGTGTGCTCACGGAGGGCGAGTACACGTGGGCGCGCACCTACTTCCGCAACACGACCGGCGACGCCCTGGGCGCCGTACTGAGCCTCCTGGGGCCCGACGACCGGACCGTGCAGACGAACTGCGCCGTGGGAGCCGGGAACGATCCAGGGACGTGCGAGACGCCCCGTGAGCGCACCCGGGGCGCCCTGGACGCCTACACGGCGGTCTCCGAGTTCGCGGCGCGGGCCGCGGACGGGCCGCTGCTGTTGCGCTCGGGAAGCAACTCGGGTGCGCCTACCGGCAGTTGACGCGTGGCCGCGTTCCGTCAAAGGAGCGCGGACATGAGAAGACCCGGTTGCTGGCGACGGGGGATGCACCAGCAACCGGGCTACTCGAACGGTAACAAGAGATCGGCGGTTCGCAAATTCGATCCGGGCTTTCCGGTCACCTACCGGCCCGTTCCCGAAGGGACTTGGGAGCACCGTCACCGGCCGTGCGGGAGCCCGGCGGGGCTGACCGGTGGTTCAGCCCCGCTCGATGCAGACAGGGTCTGTCAACTGAGCGTGACCTGCCGGTTGGTGAGCCCACCGCGCGCGCGGCGCTCGTCGGCGGTCAGCGGCGCGTCGGAGGCGAGGGCGTCGGCGAGGCGCTCGGCGAACTCGGCCGCGGGCTTCTCGATCTCCTCCGCCCCGACCCCGCTCGGCAGGTCCCAGACCGGCACGGTGAGCCCGTGGGCGCGGAAAGACCCCACGAGACGGGTGCCCTCCCCGAGGTTCGAGCCACCCGCCGCGTGCAGCCGCGCGAGAGCGTCCAGAAGCCGCTCCTCCGGGTGCGGCATCACCCAGCGCAGGTGGTTCTTGTCCGGAGTCTCGCACCAGTAGGCGGCGTCCACCCCGGTCAGCTTCACGGTCGGGATCGCCGCGGCGTTCGCCCGCTCCAGGGAAGCGGCCACCTCAGGGGTGGCGTTCTCCGGGTCCGGGACCCAGAACTCGAAGCCGCTGTGCACAACTGGCTCGAACGCGCCTTGGGGATCGAGCAGGTCCTGCAGCCGCGGACTCCCGGCGGGGGCGCGCCGTCCCTCGACCGGCGTGCCCGGTTCGGCGGTCAGCGCCCGCTGGAGGGTGTCGGCGAGGTCGCGGCTGATGTCACCCGACGCCGTGTCGTTCTGCAGCCCGAGCAGCACCGCGCCGTCGTCGCGGCGCAGGGCCGGCCAGGCCATCGGCAGCACCGTCGCGAGCGTGATGGACGGGACGCCCTCGGGGAGGCCGCCCTTCAGCGTCAGCTCGACCGTGGCTGCCGGGACCAGCTCGCGCAGCGCCACCCAGTCGCACTCGCCCGCGAGGCCCTCGAAGGGACGGTGCACCAGCTCGGTCACCGCGTGCTGGGCGGCCCGGCCGTGACAGGCCTTGTAGCGACGGCCGCTGCCACACGGGCAGGGCTCGCGCGCGCCGACGACCGGGATCTCTTGGTCGTCGAGAGGCTGCTTGGCCTTCGTCTGGGGTCGCTTCTTGGCCATCGTGGGTGTCTCCCGGTTACGGCTCGTCTCGTACGTCGGGAGCCTAGCCGTTCACGCCTCGGGCGACGGGAGCCTGTGGACAACGCGGTGTCCTCGCGCCGACCTGTGGACGACGCACCGGTCGTCCCGGAACCGGCGGACCCTGGTCCGCCCCGCGACCGGCGCCTCAGTCCAGGTCGTCGAAGGCGTCCGAGAAGCCCAGACCCGGCATCGCCGCGATCCGCGACACCGGTGCCGTGACGCGCGCGGCGAAGCCGTCCCGGCGGTGACCCGCGTCAGGATCATGAACGTCCGCGTGCACCACGACCCAGACGGTGACCTCGCCGCGGGCGTCGTCCCGCACGCCCCAGTCGTCGGCCAGCGCGGTGATGATGTTCAGCCCGCGGCCGCCGTGCGCGGTGACCGAGGGCGTCGCCGGAGCCGGGCGGGTGGGCCCGCCGCCGTCGGTGACCTCCACCGTGAGCCGACCGCTCAGGTCGACCCGCCAGGCGGCCCGGACGTCGCCGTCGCCGGCCGGCGCGCCGCCCAGCGGGCGGCCGTGCTTGCACGCATTGCTCAAGAGTTCGGAAAGAATCAGTACGGCATCGTCGATGACCGCTTCCGAGACCCCGCCCCTGCGCAGTTGCTCGCGCATACGGTGTCTCGCCTCCCCCACGCCCGCAGGGCCATGGGGTACGGCCATGCTCGACGACGTGGGCACCTCCTGTGCCACCACCAACGCCACCCCCGAGACCTCCTTCGCCCCACGCCACGGTGTGGATGCCCCATTGGCCTGTACCGGAAACCGGCCAGTGCTGGCCCGGTGACGCATTCGCAACGATCGAATACGGACCGAACGCGCCGGAGCACTCCCTGTAGCCGTGTGGCTTGATTTCGACGGTGGCCGGAGTCGGAGAATGGCTGCAAACCGGTCGAAGGGTCAAGGGTTCTTCACAGGTATTTACCAGTGACACACCTTCACAGGCGCCCCAGCTGTCGCAGCACCGCGCGCGGCCGGTTGGTGATGATGGCGTCGATGCCCAGGTCGACGCAGAGGTCCACGTCATCGGGCTCGTTCACGGTCCACACGTGTACCTGGTGCCCGGCGGCCTTGAGGCGCTCGATGTACCCCGGATGGTTGCGCACGATCCGCATGGAGGGGCCCGCGATCCGGACACCCGCCGGCAGCCGTCCGTCCCGCAGCCGCGGGGAGACGAACTGCAGCAGGTAGACCGTCGGCAGAGTCGGCGCGGCGGCACGCACGCGGTGCAGCGATCGCGCCGAGAAGCTCATCACGCGCACCGGGGAGTCGGCGGCCGAGGCGGGAGCGTCCAGTCCGAACCGCTTGAGGAGCATCAGCAGCCGCTCCTCCACCTGCCCCGCCCACCGCGTCGGATGCTTGGTCTCGACGGCCAGCTCCACGCGCCGCCCCGCGTCCGCGACGAGCTCCAGCAGCCGCTCCAGGGTCAGTACGGAGGTGTGCTCCCGCCCCTCGGGCAGGTACTCCCAGTCGGGCTCCTCGTCGCGCGTCCGCCAGAACTCGCGCGCCCGGCGCGAGCCGAAGTCCAGCGCGGCGAGCTCCGCGAGTTCCAGCGCCGAGACCGCGCCCCGGCCGTTGGACGTACGGTTGACGCGGCGGTCGTGGACACAGACGAGATGCCCGTCCGCCGTCAGTCGTACATCGCATTCGAGGGCGTCGGCGCCGTCCTCGATCGCCTTCTTGTAGGCGGCGAGGGTGTGCTCGGGGGCATCCTCGGACGCTCCGCGGTGGGCGACGACTTGGATCGTGTGCTGCCGTACGTGGGTCACCGCGTCATGGTGCCACCGCCAGGGGGTAGTCGTGCGGTCGGAGGGGCAGAGAATGCATCCTTTTTGCGAGTCATGACCTATATAAAGATTGCCCCCGGACCCACAGGCACCGCTTATGGTGCCCTGACGGCTCATGGGAAAAGCTGACGACATACAAAAGGACATGCACAGCTGCAGCGCACCGGACCGTCGAGCAAGTGAACGGGCGTGACCGAGTGCGACCCAGAACAACAGCCGTGGATCGAGGAGAGAAGCTGTGAGCACCGAGAACGAGGGCACCCCGGTACCCCCGGCCCCGTCTGCACCCCCCGTGCCGGTGGACGCTCCCGCTCCTTCGGCACCCGCCGCACCCGAGGGGGGCGCACCGACGACCCTGCTTCCTCCGACGCCCGCGAGCGCCCCCGGAGACCAGGGACAGGACCTGGCGCACGCCGGCCACGCGCCCGCGTACGCGTCGACGGACCCGAACAACCCCCAGGGGCATTCCGCTCCGGACGCCTCCTGGCCGCCCCCGCCCCCCGCGACGCCCGCGTACGCCGCCGGCGGCGGCGGTGCCGACTCCGGCTGGGGATCCCCGTACCCGTCGCAGCCGGCGCCGAAGTCCGGCCGCGGCGGTCTCTTCGCCGCGATCCTGGTGGCCGCCCTGGTCGCCGGCGGCCTGGGCGGCGGTCTCGGTTACACGCTGGCCAAGAACAACGACAACAACAGCGGCTCGACGACGGTCTCCGCCTCCACCAGCGGCGGTGGCGTCAAGCGCGACGCGGGCACGGTGGCGGGCGTGGCCGCACGGGCGCTGCCCAGCACGGTCACCATCGAGGCCGAGTCCACCAACGGCCAGGGCGGCACCGGAACCGGGTTCGTCTTCGACACCCAGGGCCACATCGTCACCAACAACCACGTCGTCGCCGACTCCCTGGACGGCGGCAAGCTGACGGCGACCTTCCCGAACGGCCGGAAGTACGACGCCGAGGTGGTCGGCCACGCGCAGGGCTACGACGTCGCGGTCATCAAGCTCAAGAACCCCCCGTCGGACCTCAAGCCGCTCACCCTGGGCGACTCCGACAAGGTGGCCGTCGGCGACTCCACCATCGCCATCGGCGCCCCCTTCGGCCTGTCCAACACGGTGACGGCGGGCATCATCAGCGCAAAGAACCGCCCGGTGGCCTCCAGCGACGGCCAGGGCTCCAGCGCCTCCTACATGAGCGCGCTGCAGACCGACGCCTCGATCAACCCGGGCAACTCGGGAGGCCCCCTCCTCGACGCCCAGGGCAACGTGATCGGCATCAACTCGGCGATCCAGTCCACCGGCAGCGGTGGCCTGGGCGGCAGCGGCCAGTCCGGCTCGATCGGCCTGGGCTTCGCCATCCCGATCGACCAGGCCAAGTACGTCGCCCAGCAGCTGATCAGCACCGGCAAGCCGGTCTACGCCAAGATCGGCGCGTCCGTCTCCCTGCAGGACTCCGGCAACGGTGCCAAGATCACCCAGCAGGGCGCGGGCGGCGCCTCCGCGGTGGAGTCCGGCGGCCCCGCCGACAAGGCCGGCCTCAAGCCCGGGGACGTCATCACCAAGCTCGACGACATGGTGATCGACTCCGGTCCGACCCTGATCGGCGAGATCTGGACCCACAAGCCCGGCGACAAGGTCACGATCACCTACGAACGCGGCGGCTCGTCCCACACCGTCGAACTGACTCTGGGCTCCCGGGTGGGCGACAACTGATCCACCCCGGGTCGATCAACAACCGACCACGCGCGCGCGTGCGGACCGGTTACCCTGTTCCCGCGCCGCCGATCTCGTGGGCGGCGCGGGGTGGGTTGCCCGAGCGGCCTAAGGGAACGGTCTTGAAAACCGTCGTGGCAGCGATGTCACCGTGGGTTCAAATCCCACACCCACCGCATCCATGAAGCCCTGGCACCGGAATCATTCCGGTGCCAGGGCTTCATGCGTGCCCGGGCGCTGGTCCGGCTAGGGCCTGTTGCGAAAGTGGCGCCTGCCGCGCGACGCCCGGCACGTGCTCTCGCCGCACCGCCCGAAAGCCCGAGTACGCCCGGTCCATCAACGGCGTCTTCCGGCCGGCACGCCGAGAGCACGCTCCCCCCACGACGCCGCGCGGCCGCCCTCCGGGCGACGACGCCACTTTCGCAACAGGCCCTAGAGCTCGAAGTCCCGTGCCAGTGCTGCCCAGTCCACCTCGCGCAATCCCGCCTCCGCCTCGCACTCGTCCGGTACGCGCGGTGTCGGCTGGAACCAGATGACGGTGAGGGAGGAGCGGTAAAGGACCGGGTCGTGGGCCGGATCGAGGGCGGTTGAGTGCAGGGAGCCCACGCAGGCGACCGGCGGCAGGACCTCGACCGGGCCGAACGCGCCCGAGTACTGGTCGGGGTACTCGCGCGCGGGCGGGACGAGGTGGACCGGTGAGCTCGGGAAGGCGCCCTCGGCGGTGCGGAGCAGGCCCTTGATCTTCATGTCGTTGACCAGTTTGCAGGGATAGCCCTCCAGCATTCCGCCGTACGTCGACGACAGCCGGAGCTCGGTGAGGTCGACGGAGCGGCCGGAGGTGAGGATCACGCGGGTCAGCGACATGAACCGCACTCTAGGGCGGTCTTGCATGGACTTCCTTTGCTTTTCGGCGCGGGTGGCCTCACGGCCGGTGCCCCGTCATCCGCGCCGCCGACGCGATCGTCGCCCGGGCCTCGCGCTCGGTCAGACCGGCGTTGAGCGCGGCGTCGACCAGGGGGGCGACGAGGGCGGGGCCGATGCCGTTCTCGTAGGCCCGGCAGGCCGCCCAGAACAGGCGGGTGTTGCGCTGCCCCTCGTGTGCCGCGAGGACGAACTGGACCAGGCCCTGCCCATGGTCGCCGGCCGAGGGGTGCGTGGCCGGGTGGACGGGCCGTGGCGGCGGGAGCAGCAGGCGCAGCAGGGCGGGCGGACAGGCGGCCGGGGCGAGGTGGGCGGTGCCGGGGGCGGTCGTGTAGGCGCCGTGGTCGGTGCGGGAGCCGGGGCCGACGAGGTAGCCGCCGGCGCCGCGGATGTCGATGCCGGGGGCCAGGCGGCCGGCCGAGTTGGGGACGGCCGCGTCCGGCGGGCCGGTCAGCCACAGGTGGCGGCCGCCGCTCGGGGTGAGCACGACCACCGTGTCGGGGATGGTGAACAGGTGGCGCAGGGCCAGTTCGCGCAGGGCCGTCGAGGAGTCCGTGCCGGACTTGGTGTCGAGGTCGACGCCGATCAGGTGATGGGGCGGCAGGCCGCAGGCGATGCCGTAGCCGGTGGCCCAGGGGGCCGCGGCGAACAGTTCGCGGATGCGCGCCGGGTCGGTCGAGGCGTCGTAGACCCCGTGGCCGAGGCGTCCGCACTCGCCGTGGCAGGGCTGGGGGTCGGGGTCGTCGCGGTGGGGGGAGCGCAGGGCCGGGAGTTTGGTCCGGGACAGCGGGATGACGGCCAGTCCGCGCTCGGCGGCTGACAGGGCGTGTGCGAGGGCCAGCGTCGTGGCCTGCCGGTCGGTGGTGGCCATGCCTCTATGCTCGTACGTACGTTCGAAAAAGGGAAGAGGGGTCGAACACGACGCGCCGGGGGCGGGCGAGTTGGCCGGAAAAGTGCTGAAACGCTTCGCCCCTTGTGTCACGGGAGAGGTGAGTGTCCGCACTGCACCGAACTGGGCCGAGAAAGGGGTGAAAGGGGTTTATCGACTTGTCGTAGCACTTGAGGAGGAATCGCGGCTTCCGGGGTGGTTCGCCGGGGATTCGGTGGGCAACCCTGGTCTTGCGACGTCGTGCACAGAACCGAGGTGGTCGGCCAACTTCCTTGGTAGCAGCCTTACTTGACGCACTACCGGCTGGAGAGCCGGGTTCTGGAGGAAGAAACATGGCAAGCATCCGTACCGCCCGCATCATCGCCGCCGTCTCCGCCCTCCCGCTGGCAGCCGCCCTGTTCACCGGCGTCGCGGCAGCGGACAACGGCGCCCTCGCGGGCAACGGATCGAACGCGGGTGTCGCGAGCGTCGTCGGCGGCGGCGTCGGACACGACAACAAGGGCAACTCGTCCACCACGAACCAGAACGCGGTCGGCTCCGGCGCCTCGAACCAGAGCAACACCGCACAGGTCGACGGCTCCGCCTTCACGGCGGTCCAGCAGGGGAACGAGGACGTCGTCGTCCATTTCAGTCACCTGTGGTGAGCCGACGGTCCTGACCCGCGAGGTCGGACCGGGGGTGTGGGGCAACGCGTCCGCGCGGCGATGCTTCGGCGTCGCCGCGCAGGCGTTTTCGTTGCGTGCACGCGTTTCGGCGGTCGCGGATCCGACCTTGACAGCCGACCTCATCTGACGGACAGTCAGAAACTCTCGGGACGAGGGGGCGATGGTGAGCGAGGACGAGCTGGGCGCACGGCTGAAGGCCTACGAGGGACGGCCGGCCGCGGTCGCCGGAGCGGGCAAGGACCCCGTGAACCTGCCCATGATCCGGCACTGGTGCGAGGCGATGGGCGACACCAACCCGGTGTACGAGGGCCCGGACGCCATCGCCCCGCCCACCATGCTCCAGGCCTGGACCATGGGCGGCCTGACCGGCCACACGGGCCGCTCGCAGGCGTACGACGACCTGCTCGGCCTCCTCGACGAGGCGGGCTGCACCTCGGTCGTCGCCACGGACTGCGAGCAGGAGTACGTCCTAGTCCTGCGGCCGGGCGACGAGATCACCTTCGACACCGTGATCGAGTCGGTGTCGGAGCGCAAGACGACCAGGCTGGGGACGGGCTACTTCGTCACCACCCGCACGGAGATCCGGGTCGGCCCGGGCCAGGACCTCGCCGGCACCCACCGCTTCCGCATCCTCAAGTACGCCCCCGCGGGCGGAGGTCGCAAGCAGCGGGGCGAGACCGCGGAACGGCAGCCCGCCCGCCGCCCCCGCCCGGTGGTCAACCGTGACAACGCCGGCTTCTGGGAGGGGGTGGAGCACCACCGGCTCCTCATCCAGCGCTGCACCGCCTGCCGGACCCTGCGCTTCCCCTGGCTGCCGGGCTGCAACCGCTGCGGCGCCCCGGACTGGGACACGGTCGAGGCGAGCGGGGAGGGCACGGTCTATTCGTACGTCGTGATGCACCACCCGCCCTTCCCGGCCTTCGACCCGCCCTACGCGGTCGCCCTCATAGAGCTCACGGAGGGCGTCCGGATGATCAGCAACGTCATCGGGACGCCCTACGACAAGGTGCGCATCGGGCTCCCCGTCCGTCTCGAGTTCCAGTCCTACGACGACGACCTGGTGCTGCCGGTGTTCCGTGCCCGGGAGGAGGTCGCATGAGCGGGCTTACGAGGGCCGGGCAGAAGCTTCCGCCGCTGGAGATCCCGATCACCTGCACGCTGATCGTCGCCGGGGCCATCGCCTCCCGCGACTACCAGGACGTGCACCACGACGCCGAGCTGGCCCGGCGGAAGGGCTCCCCGGACATCTTCATGAACATCCTGACGACCAACGGCCTGGTGGGCCGTTACATCACCGACCACTTCGGCCCGACAGCCGTGCTGCGCAAGGTCGCCATACGGCTGGGGGCGCCCAACTACCCCGGTGACACCATGGTGTTGACGGGCACGGTCGAGGAGGTCGTCGAGCACGCCGACGGCGACACGGCGACGGTCCGGGTGGTCGGGGCGAACGGCATCGGCAGACACGTCACCGGCACGGTGACGGTGACCGTCCCTTCGGGAGGTGCCGGATGAGCGTGCGCGCACCGGACCTTCTCGGCGGGCGGGCGGCCGTCGTCGGCATCGGCGCCACGGAGTTCTCCAAGGACTCGGGGCGCAGCGAGCTGCGGCTGGCCGTGGAGGCGGTGCGGGCGGCGCTTGAGGATGCGGGGCTGACGCCGGGCGACGTGGACGGGATGGTCACGTTCACGATGGACACCAGTCCGGAGATCACCGTGGCGCAGGCCTCCGGGATCGGTGAGCTGTCCTTCTTCTCCCGGGTCCACTACGGCGGCGGCGCCGCCTGCGCGACCGTCCAGCAGGCCGCGCTCGCCATCGCCGCCGGGGTGGCCGAGGTCGTCGTCTGCTACCGGGCCTTCAACGAGCGCTCCGGGCGCCGCTTCGGCTCCGGCGTGCAGCACCGCGAGCCGTCGGCCGAGGGCACCGCGCTCGGCTGGTCCCTGCCCTTCGGGCTCCTCACCCCGGCCTCCTGGGTGGCGATGGCGGCGCAGCGCTACCTGCACACCCACGGGCTGACACCGGAGGCGTTCGGGCAGGTGGCGGTGGTCGACCGGACGTACGCGGCGACGAACCCGGCGGCGTACTTCCACGGCCGCCCGATCACCCTCGCCGAGCACGCCGCCTCCCGCTGGATCGTCGAGCCGCTCAGGCTCCTGGACTGCTGCCAGGAGACGGACGGCGGCCAGGCGATCGTCGTGACGTCTCTCGAGCGGGCCCGCGATCTGCCGAACCGGCCGGCGGTCGTCGCGGCGGCCGCCCAGGGCGCGGGACGCGGACAGGAGCAGATGACCAGCTTCTACCGGGACGACCTGAGCGGTCTGCCGGAGATGGGCGTGGTGGCCCGCCAGCTGTGGCGGACCTCCGGGCTCACCCCGGCCGACGTGGACGTGGCGATCCTGTACGACCACTTCACGCCGTTCGTGCTGATGCAGCTGGAGGAGTTCGGGTTCTGCGGGCGGGGCGAGGCGGCGGACTTCGTGGCCGGTCGGAGCCTGCCGATCAACACGCACGGCGGCCAGCTGGGAGAGGCGTACCTCCATGGGATGAACGGGATCGCGGAGGGGGTACGGCAGCTTCGGGGGACGGCGGTGAACCGGATACCGGGCGCGCAGCGGGTCCTGGTCACGGCGGGCACCGGGGTGCCCACCTCGGGCCTGGTCCTGGCCGCGGACGGCTGACCTGCGCCGGAGCGGCCGCAGCGGGGTGCCCGCGGTGAACCCCCGGGCTTCCCCTCAGGGGTGATCCCAGGGTGATCCCGCAGTACACGTCACCCGCTCGTCCACCTTCAGGAGGTGCAGCGAGCCCCACCCCTACAACCTGAGGCGGAGTCCGCTTCGGGACCTGCGGCCGATGAGCCGGAGGCCCCCCGCTCATAGCGTGGAGCCATGACCACACCCGTCTGCACCAGCGCTTCGACCGCCGCCAAGCCGGCGACGCAGACCATTCCGTACACGTCGTTCACCTCGTACGTGAGGGCCCGGCAGCCGGTGCTGCTGCGTACCGCCCGGTCGCTGACCGCGAACCCGAGCGACGCGGAGGACCTGCTGCAGACCGCGCTCACCAAGACGTACGTCGCCTGGGAGCGGATCGAGGATCACCGTGCGCTGGACGGCTATGTGCGCCGGGCGCTGCTGAACACGCGCACCTCGCAGTGGCGCAAGCGCAAGGTCGACGAGTTCGTGTGCGAGGAACTGCCCGAGCCCGAGCCCGTGCCCGGCGGGGACGATCCCGCCGAGCAGCAGGCGCTGCACGACGCCATGTGGCGGGCGGTCATGAAGCTGCCCGACCGGCAGCGGGCGATGGTCGTCCTGAGGTACTACGAGGACCTGAGCGAGGTGCAGACGGCCGAGGTGCTGGGCGTGTCGGTGGGCACGGTCAAGTCCGCGGTGTCGCGTGCGCTGGGCAAGCTGCGGGAGGACCCCGAGCTGGGCCTGGTGCGGTGACGCGCCGAGCCGGCGGGTACGGGGGAGCGGCGTGACACGATCGTTCACCGGCAGCTAGTGACATACCGCGCGGTATGTGAGCAGAATCAGCGCAGACCCTACCGCCGCGTTGGCAATGTCGCCCCGGGAGGACACCGTGCTGAGCACGATGCAGGACGTACCGCTGACCGTTACCCGCATCCTGGCGCACGGGACGCTGGTGCACGGACGGTCGCAGATCATCACCTGGACCGGCGAGGGCGAGCCGCACCGGCGCAGCTTCGGCGAGGCGGGCGTCCGGGCCGTACGGCTGGCGAACGCCCTCCGGGACGAGCTCGGCGTCCGGGGGGACGACCGGGTGGCGACGCTGATGTGGAACAACGCCGAGCACGTCGAGGCCTACTTCGCGATCCCCTCCATGGGGGCGGTGCTGCACACCCTCAACCTCCGCCTGCCCGCCGAGCAACTGGTGTGGATCGTCAACCACGCGGCCGACAAGGTGGTCATCGTCAACGGTACGCTGCTGCCGCTGCTCGCCCCGCTGCTGCCGCACCTGCCGACGGTGGAGCACGTCGTGGTCTCCGGCCCCGGCGACCGCTCGCTCCTGGAGGGCGCCCGCGCGCGGGTGCACGAGTACGAGGAGCTGATCGCGGACCGGCCGACCACCTACGACTGGCCCGAGCTGGACGAGCGCCAGGCCGCCGCCATGTGCTACACGTCCGGCACGACGGGCGACCCCAAGGGCGTGGTGTACAGCCACCGTTCGATCTACCTGCACTCCATGCAGGTCAACATGGCCCAGTCGATGGGATTGACGGACCAGGACACCTCGCTCGTCGTGGTGCCGCAGTTCCACGTCAACGCCTGGGGCCTGCCGCACGCGACCTTCATGACCGGCGTCAACCTGCTGATGCCGGACCGCTTCCTGCAGCCCGGCCCGCTCGCCGAGATGATCGAGAGCGAGCGGCCCACCCACGCGGCCGCCGTCCCGACCATCTGGCAGGGTCTGCTGGCCGAGCTGAACGCCAAGCCGCGGGACGTCTCCTCCCTCACCCAGGTCACCATCGGCGGCTCCGCCTGCCCGCCCTCCCTCATGGAGGCCTTCGACCATCTGGGTATGCGGGTCTGTCACGCCTGGGGCATGACGGAGACCTCCCCGCTCGGCACCATCGCCCGTCCGCCCGCCCATGTGGTGGGCACGGACGAGGAGTTCGCGTACCGCCTGACGCAGGGCCGTTTCCCGGCCGGCGTCGAGGCGCGGCTCAGTGGCCCCGGCGGCGAACGCCTGCCCTGGGACGGCGAGTCGGCCGGTGAGCTGGAGGTGCGCGGCCCCTGGATCGCGGGTGCCTACTACAACGGCCCGGACGCCGAACCCCTGCGCCCCGCCGACAAGTTCAGCGAGGACGGCTGGCTGAAGACCGGTGACGTCGGCACCATCTCCCCCGAGGGCTTCCTCACCCTCACCGACCGCGCCAAGGACGTCATCAAGTCCGGCGGCGAGTGGATCTCCTCGGTCGACCTGGAGAACGCGCTCATGTCCCACCCGGAGGTCGCCGAGGCGGCCGTCGTGGCGGTGCCGGACGAGAAGTGGGGCGAGCGCCCGCTGGCCACGGTCGTCCTCAAGGAGGGCGCCACCGCCGACTTCGCGTCCCTGCGCGCCTTCCTCGCCGACGAGGGCCACATCGCGAAGTGGCAGCTCCCCGAGCGCTGGACCATCATCGAGGCGGTGCCGAAGACCAGCGTGGGCAAGTTCGACAAGAAGGTGCTGCGCAGGCGGTACGCCGACGGCGAGCTGGACGTGACCCAGCTCTGAACCGTACGACCGGCACCAACTGGCGTGCCCCGAGCGTCAGTTGGTGCCGATCCGCGCCAGCAGGTCCACGATCCGGGCCTGCACCTCGGTGCTCGTCGACCGCTCCGCCAGGAACAGCACCGTCTCGCCGGACGCCAGCCGCGGCAGGTCCGCCTGGTCGACGGCGGCGGTGTAGACGACGAGCGGGGTGCGGTTGAGCTGCCCGTTCGCGCGCAGCCAGTCGATGATGCCGGCCTGGCGCCGGTGCACCTGCATCAGGTCCATCACGACCAGGTTCGGCCGCAGTTGCCCCGCCAGCGTCACCGCGTCCGCGTCGCTCGCGGCCCGCGCCACCTGCATCCCGCGCCGCTCCAGTGTCGCCGTCAGCGCCAGCGCGATCTCCGCGTGCTCCTCGATCAGCAGCACCCGCGGCGGATGCTGCTCACTGTCCCGCGGCGCCAGCGCCTTCAGCAGGACCGCGGGGTCGGCCCCGTACGCCGCCTCGCGCGTCGCCTGCCCAAGGCCGGCCGTGACCATCACCGGCACCTCGGCGGCGACGGCGGCCTGCCGCAACGACTGCAGGGCCGTCCGGGTGATCGGCCCGGTCAGCGGGTCCACGAACAGGGCGGCCGGGAAGGCGGCGATCTGAGCGTCGACCTCCTCGCGCGAGTGCACGATGACCGGCCGGTACCCGCGGTCGCTGAGCGCCTGCTGGGTCGTCACGTCCGGCGCGGGCCACACCAGCAGCCGCCGCGGGTTGTCCAGCGGCTCCGGAGGCAGCTCGTCGTCCAGCGGAACGGGCCGCGGGGTGTCCGCGACCTCGACGGCACCGCCGGGACCGTCCAGCGGCTCCGGACCCTCGGCGGCGTTCTCGTCCGGCGCGCCTATGGCGTAGGACCGTCCGCTGCCCTCGGTGGTCTGCGTCAACCGCGACGGGGCCTGCCCGGGCGCCTGCTCGGCCGTCGGATGCGGCCGGGCCGTCTGCTCCGGCGCGGTGCCGGCGTCGGTACGCGTCCCCAGCTTGCGGCGCCGCCCCGAACCGCCCGGGTTGTGCGGCGCGGGCGTCGCGGTCGGCTGCTGCACCTGCGCCGCCTGGCGCGTGAACGGCACCCCCTGCCCGAGCGTCCGCACGCTGATCGCCCGTCCCTGCGTCGAGTTGGGGTCGACGGGAGCGGCGCCCGCCTCGGCGGGAAGCGGCTGAGCGGCCCCCGCCCGCGCCTCGGGGGGCAGCGGAGCACCGGGGACGGCCTGACCCGGCAGCCCCTGCCCGGGCGCCTGTTGCTGCTGGACGGGCAGGGCGACCTGCCCGGTCGCGTTCTGCGCGGGCACGCCCGGTACCGGTACGGGAACCGACTGCCCCGGCGCCATCTGCGCCGGAATCGGCTGACCGGGAGCCGACTGCACACCCGCCGGAAGAGCCCCCTGCGGGGGCACGGCGACGGCAGCCGGCTGCCCCTGGGCGACCGGCTGACCGGGCGCCGTACCGCTCGGCACGGCCTCCGGTACGGCGGTACCCGCCGCGGGCTGGGCGACGGCACGACGGCGCCGTCCGGTGGGCGCACTCGTGGGATGCGGCTGGGGCGGGGTGTGGTCGCCGGACTGGTCGTGCGGTACGGCGTCGTGCCGGCCGTCCTCGGTGGGCGCGTCACCGGAGGCACCCTGCTCGCCCTGCGCGGGAACGGGCGCCTGCGGCTGCCCCGGCACGACCGCCGCCTGCGCGGGCCCGGGCACCTGTCCTGCGACCGGCGCCGGCCCTGACCCTTGCGGCTGTGCGCCCACCTGCTGCTGCCCGGGAACCGGTACCTGCCCGGGAACCGGCGGCTGTCCCGCCACCGGCATCTGCCCGGCAGCCGGCACCCGTCCCTGCCCGGGAGCCGCAACGGGCACCTGCCCCGCAGCCGGCACCAACCCCGGCGCGGGAGCCGCAACCGGCCCCTGCCCCGTGACCTGCGGCTGCACCGGCATGAGCCCCTGCCCGCCGGCATCCGTGCCGGGTGTCCGGTCCGCCTCCGCCGGGGGCAGCGCGAACACCGAGCGCGGGCCGGCCTCCTGCGCGGCGGCGCGCTCGTTAGCGGCGGCCAGCGCGCGGCGGCGACGCCCCGTCGGCTGACCGTCCTCGCCCTGGTCGTCCGCGGCCGCGGGCTCCACCGCCGGTGCTCCCGCCGACTGCCCCCCGGCAGGCAGCGCCGCGGGCAACGCGTGCTGTTCGCCGCCGTCGCGCCGCGCGCGTCGTCCCGTCGGTGCCGGAACGCCCTGCGGCGGTACGGTCCCGCCCAGCCCCGTACCGGCGGCGGCGGTCCCCGCGGCGTGCTCGGCGGCCGTGACGACGGCGCCCTCGGAGACCCCGTCCCCGGCGGCCCCGGCTCCCTCGGCTGCTCGCCCGCGCCGTCGCCCGGTACCGCCGGACACCTCCACGGCACCCGTGGCGGCAGCGGCGGCGGCCGACTCCTCGACGGCGCGCCTCCGGCGGCGCCCGGTCGGCGCACCGGCCTCCGCGTCCGGGGCGCCGAACACGGCGACGGCCGTACCGGGTTCGTCGGTGCCGGATTCCTGGGCGTCGTCGCCGTCCAGGAAGGCGTCGACGGAGGACCGACGGCCTCGGCGCCGTCCGCCGGAGGTCTCGTCCGCGGCGGGGAGCTCGGCGGGGGCCTGGGCCGCGACGGCGCCCGCGCCGCCGCCGATGGGCACCTCCAGCACATAGGCGCTGCCGCTCATGCCCGGCACTTCGTGGGTCTGCAGCACACCGCCGTGGGCGCGCACGATCCCGCGCACGATCGGCTCGTGCACGGGGTCTCCGCCGGCGTACGGCCCGCGTACCTCGATGCGGACGACCTCGCCGCGCTGCGCCGCCGCGACGACGACGGTGTTGTCCATGTAACCGCCCGCCGACACGGGCGCGTTGCCGGTCGCGTCGACGCCGGCGACGTCCGCGACGAGGTGCGCGAGCGCGCTCGCGAGGCGCTGCGGGTCGACCTCGGCCTCGATGGGCGGCGCGTGCACGGCGAACTGCACCCGGCCGGGCCCGATGAGCTCCACGGCACCGTCGACACCGGCGGCGACCACCGCGTCGAGCATGACCTTCGTACGGACGATCTGCTCGACGCCGGTGTCGAGCCGCTGATAGCCGAGGACGTTGTTGATGAGGGTGGTGATCCGCGAGTACCCGGCGGACAGGTGGTGCAGCACCTGGTTGGCCTCGGGCCACAGCTGCCCCGCGTCGTCGGCGGCCAGCGCGGCGAGTTCGCGCCGCAGCTCGTCCAGGGGCCCGCGCAGGGATCGCCCCAGCAGCGTCAGCAGCTGCTCGTGCCGTCCGGCGAGGGCCTCGTACCGGTCCTTCTCGCGTTCGCCGAGCGCGGCGTACCGCTCGTCGCCGGCGGCGAGTTCCTCCTCGTGCTGCTCCTGCAGCTCCTCGACCTCGTTGATGTGCTTCTGGCGCAGGGCGGTGAGCTCGGAGGCGTGCTCCTCCTCGAGCCGGTCCACCTCCGCGGCGTGCCGCTTCTCCAGCGCGGCCTTCTCCTCGACGAGGGCGTCGTAGGGCCGCCGGTCGGTGAAGGTCATCACGGCGCCGACGAGCTGGTCGCCGTCGCGCACCGGCGCGGTCGTCAGGTCGACCGAGACCCGGTCGCCGTTCTTGGCGAACAGCACCTGTCCGCGCACCCGGTGCTTGCGTCCCGAGCGCAGGGTGTCGGCGAGCGCCGACTCCTCGTACGGGAAGGGGGAACCGTCGGCGCGTGAGTGCAGGGCGAGGGTGTGCAGCTGCTTGCCGCCGAGGTCGCTGGCCCGGTAGCCCAGTATCTGGGCGGCGGCCGGGTTGACGAGGACGATCCGGCCGTCGGTGTCGGTGCCGACCACGCCCTCGGAGGCGGCCCGCAGGATCATCTCGGTCTGCCGCTGCGAGCGGGCCAGCTCCGCCTCGGTGTCCACGGTGCCGGTCAGGTCGCGCACGACGAGCATCAGCAGCTCGTCGCCGCTGTAGCCGTAACCGTCGTACGCCTGCTGGCCGTTCTCCAGGTTGGCGCTGGTGACCTCGACCGGGAACTCGGTGCCGTCGGTGCGGCGGGCGATCATACGGGTCGGTTTGGTGCGCCCGCGCGGGTCCATGTGGTCGGGGCGGCGCATGGAGCCGGGGATGAGCTTGGAGTCGAACTGCGGCAGCAGGTCGAGCAGCCCGCGCCCGACCAGCGCGGTCCCGGGCGCTTCGAAGGCCTCGAGCGCGATGGTGTTGGCGTTGACGACCGTTCCGTTGGCGTTGACCAGCACCAACGCGTCGGGAAGCGCGTCGAGTATGGCTGCGAGGCGAGCAGCGCCTCGGGATGGCCTGCTGCTCACGAGACGCTTCCTCCCTGTTACCGCACCTTGCCGACCGCTCGGGCCATCTTGCCAACCTGCCCGCGACGTGTCACGCGAGGGAGTCTAAAGGCACGGGTTGCGCTCGCGACGCCGGATGAGAGGGAGGTCGCACGACGAAGTGAAGCAGAACATGTGACCGCCTCCCCTGGCCTGCGCGACTTTACGGACCGGCGGTTTCCGCCCGGGAAATCCTGTGCGTACTTTCACGGTCACCACCGCCTCTGCGGTCGCAGATCGGGCAGCACCGGCACCATCCGCTCCCACCGCGCGATCTCGCACCCGTCGCCGCGGCTGTAGGAGGCGTCGACGGGGCGGCCGGCCCAGGTCCCCGTGACATGGGCGGTGGCGGGGCCGCCGTACTGCAGGGTGCAGATGCTGCCGCCGGCTACCGCGGCGAAGGTGTCGCGGCCCCACCGGGTGCCCCGGTCGAGGGTCTCGCAGGCGCCGGCCACGTCCGGGTGGTCGCCGCTGCCTGGGTGGCAGTACAGCTGGTACGTGCCGTCCCGGTCGGCGCCGGCGTGGCGCACGGTGACGGTGAGGTGGTCGGTGGCGCGGTCCTCGTCGCGGGCGGGCGGGGGAGCGAGGGTGCGGGGTGCGGTGCCGGCGTGGGCGAGGGCGGGCAGGGCGCAGGAGGCGGCGGTGGCGGCCGTGGCGGCGATCAGGAGCCGGGTGAGCCGACGGCTGCGGCGGGTCATGGCGGACATGACCTGCCCAACGCGGCTCGCCCCCCGGACGTTGCGCATCGCCGACAACGCCTTTGCCCTGCGGGCGGGCTGCCTAGTACCGTGGAGGCCGATTGGTGACAGCACGCTCGACTGTGTCATCATCTGCACGCACCACTCGCGCTCGCGCGGGCGGTTGTGCTGGAGGCGTCGCCTAGTCCGGTCTATGGCGCCGCACTGCTAATGCGGTTTGGGACTTACCTCCCATCGAGGGTTCAAATCCCTCCGCCTCCGCCACCTTCCCAGGGAGTCCATGCCGAACGGCGTGGGCTCCCTGAGTCGTTCTCACGGGCTCCCGGGTCGTTTTCACTGCGTTACCGGAATTGTGTGTGGCCGGTGGGAAAAGCGGGGAAATCGCTTGTCGTACAAGGTGATCGATGCAGTCTGAGTCATCACGTAAACACGTTACGTGTGCGCATGCCGGGGGGAGTGTGCCATGCCTCAGTGGCCTGGGCGGTCCGCACGGGACCAGGCGGTACGCCGTTACGTCGACGAGCACGTGGACCGTACGCCCGGCTCCGGCCTGGGCACCCCGCCCGCGCTGCTGCTGCTCGGGCCGCACGGCAGCGGGAAGAGCTCCCTGCTGCGGTCCCTCGAACACTGGGGGCAGCGCCTTCCGCTGGCCTCCGTCGACCTGGCCGCGGCCACGCCCGAGGGCCAGGCCAAGTCGTTCTTCGACGCACTGACCGAGCTGGTCTTCCGGCTCCAGGAGGTCAAGGACGACTCCCCGCCGCTGCTGTTCCCGTCCTTCAGCGTGCTGCTCATGGCCGTCGTCACCGGAGTCAACACGCGGTCCCGGGAGCGGGCCGTGCAGGAGATGCACGCGGCCTTCGAGCCGGACGGACAGCAGGAGTACGCGTACGAGAGGCTCCAGCCGTTGATCCAGGGCGTCGCGGCCGCGATCGGCGGGGTGCCCGGCTGGGCCACCCAGGTCATCCCCGTCGTCCGGGGCGGCCAGCGCATCCGCGCGTCGGTCGAGATCCGCCGCCGGGTCGCGCAGGCCGCACGTGACGCCGGCCGCCACCGCGCGCCCATGGACTTCCTGGTCCAGGTCAACCGGCTCTTCAACGGCCCGTCCGTGCAGCGCGACGAGGCGGAGGCGCTGCTGCTGCGGGCATTCCTGGCGGATCTGCGGGCCGCCTACACCGACAGGCGCGGGCGAAGACGTCGTACCGCCCACTGCATCCTCCTGCTGGACAACGCCGACCACGAGGCCGGCGACCGGCTGCTGAGGCTGCTGCTCGAATCCCGTGCCGCCGGCCACGCCGATCCGCTGCTGGTGGTGGCCGCCGCCCGCACGAGGCCGCAGACCCTGGCCCGGCGGGAGGAGGGGACGCAGTCCGCCGCGCTGGACTACGACCGCGGGAGCTGGCCCGAGGAAACGGTTTTCCGGCCGGTACCGGTGCGCGGTCTGCACGTCGGAGGGCTGCGCGACCTCAACCGCGACGAGGTGGCGCAGCACGCGGCCGCCGTGCTCAGGGAGCTGCCCGAGCGGGCGGAGCTGCCGCCGGTGCGCGACCAGGCCGAGTGGCTCGGCTGGGCGGTGTACGGCGCCACCCGCGGGCAGCCCGCCGCCACCGGCGTGGTCCTCGAGACCCTGGGCCGCTTCCCCGCCGACACCGACTGGGAGACCCGGCTGCGGCAGTGCCTGGCCCTGCCGCAGGCGGTGCCCGGGCTCGACCCCACGCTGACCGCCGCGCCCCAGGTCCTGGACCGGCTGCTCCCCCATGTGGAGAACGCCCTGTGGCGGGCGCTGCCGAGCACCGCCGCCGCACTGACCCCGGACCAGGCGGAGGCCGCCCCGGGCCTGCTGCCCAACCTCGCCTCGCGCACCTGGTTCGAGGCGGTCGCCGCCGACGTGTCCCAGCCGGTCGCGCGCTTCCTGCTGCTGCGCCTGCTCGACGCGGCCTCCGGCGAACCCGGCGCGGGGCCCTGGGAGGCGGCCTGCCGCAGACTCCAGGCCGCGGCACGCGACGAACGCACCCGGGTCTACTACGACCTGGCCTGCGGCGATGTCGACAGCGCGGTCGACCACCTGCGGCGCAGGTTCGGCACCGTACCGGCTGACGAGTGGTGTGCGGACCTGTCCTGGCTCCAGCGCGCCCCCGCCCGCTGGAGCGGGGGCCTGCCCGAACAGCCCCGGGCCCGGTACGAGCGGCTGGTCGGCTCCGTCTCGGGCGACGAGACGCGCAAGGTGATCACGAGGCTGCTGGTGGCGGGCTGGATCACCGCCCACCCGCGCACCGATCCCTACGCCGAGCTCTACGAGGACCCGTTCGGCGACCCCTACGCGGAGCTGTACGGCGACATCGCCGAGGACTTCAGGGCGCTCGGGATGCTGGCCCGCGACGCCCGTGACCTGTTCGTGTTCCGCGAGCGGACCAAACAGTACGAGAGGAAACCCTGGTGAGCGGCAACTCGGACCCCCACGGGGGCATTCGCCGGCCGACCCCACCGCCGCGCCGCAGGTGGCCCTGGGCGGCGGCCGTCGTCCTGCTCGTCGCCGCCGGGGTGACCGCGTACCTGCTGATCTCCCAGAAGATGGACGAGTGCGGGTCCGGCGTGCGCAGGACCGGCCCCCAGAACGAGTGCGTCGGAGTCAGCGACGGTTCGTACGCGTTCCGCAGTTCCCTGAAGCCCGTCATGGACAAGATCAAGGAGGAGAACCGGCGGGTCGAGAAGTCGGGCCGGAAGTGGGTGAGCGTCGCCTACGTCGAGCCGCTCTCCTCCGACCCGAACGACGAGGCGGCCAAGTACCAGATCGTCGAGGAGCTGAAAGGCGCCTACCTGGCCCAGCGGCAGCTGAACGACAACCAGCTCGGCGGGCTCGGCGACCTCCCCCAGATCCGGCTGCTCGTCGCCAACATCGGGGAGCGCTCGCAGCAGTGGAAGCCGCTGACGGACCAGCTGATCGCGATGGCCCACGGCAAGGACCGTCTCGTGGCGGTCGCGGGCTTCGGCACCAGCCGGGGCGGGACGCTGAAGGCGGTGGACGCGCTGCGCGCGGCGAAGGTGCCGATGATGGGGGCGACGGTGACGGCGGACGCCCTGAGCTCCGCGAGTGCCGTGGGTTTCTTCCGCGTCTCCGCGCCCAACAGCGACCAGGCGAGCGCGGCGGCGGCCTACCTCGCCGGACAGCAGCGGGCGAGGCACGGCTACAAGGTGCTGGTCATCCGCGACCGCAACCAGGACGACATCTACAACACGTCCCTCTACAAGGACTTCATGACCGCCGCCGGCGCCAAGAAACTCGCCCTCATGGACGGCGAGGTGCAGTACGCGTCCGGGATCGACGGCATCAGCAACGCGTTCTCCGCGGTCGCCCAGCAGGTCTGCTACAAGAAGCCGGACGCGATCTTCTTCGCGGGCCGCGGGGCCAACCTGCGGGGTCTGGTCATCGCCATGTCGGCCGCCGGCCGCCGCTGCCCCGTGACGGTGCTCACCGGGGACGACGCGGTGGGCGTGTACTACGACGCGAACACTCCCGACGCGACGGTCAAGCAGTTCCAGCGGGACTGGACCGTGAGCCGGATGACCGTGCTCTACACGGCGCTGGGCCATCCGGGACTGCCCGAGCGGCTGTACGCCAAGGCGGACAACCCCTACACCGGGTTCGTGGAGCTCTACCGCCGCACGTTCGGCGGCACCGGCGACGAGGAACTCCAGGACGGCCAGGCGACCCTGGGCCACGACGCCGTCTGGACCCTCGGCGTCGCCATCCACCAGGCGGCCGGCGACGACGGCTCCGCCACCGTGAACGCCGAGAGCACCCTCAGCCAACTCGTCACCGGCGTGACCGCCGCGGGCGTCACCGGCCCCATCCAGCTCGACTCCGACGGCAACCCGCACGACAAGCCCATGGCCATCGTCCGACTGGACCCGCGGGGCACCTACACCTTCGAACAGGTGATCAAGCCCTGAAACGCCGTTTTCGCAGCTCACAAGGGGTGCACGGAACGGATTTCACATGTCAGCGGCAGTCATGTAATGTTCTTCCTGTCGCCGCGAAGGGCCCACGGGCCCGGATAACGACACAGAACAGAACAAGCACTCGTAGCTTAACGGATAGAGCATCTGACTACGGATCAGAAGGTTGCAGGTTCGAATCCTGCCGAGTGCACACAAGCGAGAGGCCCCGCAGGGATGCGGGGCCTCTCGCGTTCCGGCGGTGAACAGCAACGGGGTACTGAAGCCGTTGACGTCGGCCGGAGGGCAGTTCGAACGCTGGGCGTCAGGGCTCGCGTGAATACGTCGATGTCCACCAAGTGGTGAGGCGGTTCGCCATTGCGTCCGCGTCGTGCGGGTGGCTCAGACCGAAGTGGCCCGTCATCTCGCGGAGCGGGAACTCACCCAACTCCACTCGGTCGGCTCCGCACCGCAGTCGGCTGAGGATCGGCACGATGAGGCAGTCGTACTCATCGTGTACAAGATCGGCCACGCCGATCGGGTCCCAGGCGTTGAGCAGGGACCTCAGGTCGTCTTGAACGTCCGCCGCCATGGCGCCAGGATGCCACGCGGGCAGCAAACAGCTCGGGTTGGGCGAGTCCTTCAAGGTGCCCGGGAGCCGTCAGGGAAGCTTTCTCATCACCCAGAGTCCGAGCCGGTACGCGAGGGTGGCAACCGCCAAGCTGATGAGCGTGACAGCTGTGTGTGGATGGTCCCGGGTCAGTCGCTCGGCCGGGTCGCGAGCCAGCCCAGAAGTGAGGAAGTAGCCGGTTGTACCCGCCAGGTACGCTCCCGCCTTGTCCTTGGTCCACCCTGGCTGTCCAGCCTTCTCCGCCTTGCCGGGCCTCATGAGGGGCTACCGGGGAGGACGGTGAGGTAGGTGGATCCGCTCCATACGCCGCCGGTCTGGGATCCCTTGGCCGCGAAGGACTTCAGGGCGCGGTCGTGGCCGTACCGGCCGTCGGAGTAGAGGGGGGCGCAGCTCCGTGAGGTGACGTGGCGCCAGGCTCCCGAGGAGCAGTGGTCGACGTACACCGACGTGCGCGCGGCGCCGGCGCCGGCGACCGTCGTCAGTCCCACGGGCAGCGCTGCGGCGAGCGGCGGCGAGAATCGCGCCAGTTTCATGAGGGCCCCCACCCAACCTTCACGATCAAGGGGCGCAACGTAGCACGGGGGAGGTCGGGGCACGATGGCGGGCGGAGCGGTCTCGCATGTCGGCCCCGCATGCCCTGCTCCACGTGCCCTTTTCACATGCCGCTGTCCGGGCCCCAGCGGTCCGGGCCCACCCCGCGCCAGTCGATCCACGACGCCCGCGCGACCTCGTCGGCGTCGACCTCCAGGCCGGCTCGGCGGAGGAACTCGACCAGGTCGACGATCGTGTGGGCCAGGCCGAGGATCTCGCCGTCCACGCGGACGCGCCGGCCGCCCGTGGGCGATGGCGGGTGGACGATCACGCGAATGGGTCCCGACATGCCTTCAGGATCGTCCGCGGGGTACGGCTCCGCACTCCAGCGCGTCATGGGCGGACCCTCGGTGCCGGGCGGGTACGGCGCTCGCGCCCCGCGGTGGAGCCGCTCACGTCAGGTCCCTGCCCGTACGTCCCACGCGACGCAGCTCCCACCACGCCGCGGGGCTCGGTCGCCGTTGCTGCCAGTGGGAGTGGAAGAACAGCTGAACCGACAGCCGGTACAGACGCCGGCGCAGCTCGGTACCGCCGGGCCGCTCGGCGAGTTGCTGGTAGGCGGCGCTCCACTCCTGCTGCGCCCGGGTGAGGTCGGCTGGAAACGGTCGCATGGCTGAATTCAATCATGTGTTCGATTTATGCGTCCATCGGAAGCAGCGATACGCGGCCCGCGAGGCAGGGGCCGGCTGGCGTTCCCCTGGAACCGACCGCCAAGATCACAACCTGCATAAGATCGCCGGCATGGCGTTGCGACCCGTTCACGTGAACATCAAGGCCCTCGATGCCGCGGCGGTCGGCCGGTTCTGGGCGGAGGCGCTTGGCTGGAGTGCGTACAGCGCCGGGGTGACCACGTATGTCGGACCCGGCGGTGGACTCGTCTGGCCGGACCCGGTCGTCCTCGGCATCGACGTCGTTCCCGTCCCGGAGGCCAAGACGGCGGCGAAGAACCGGGTGCACCTCGATCTCGCCACCACCTCCGCGGCCCAGCAGACGGAACTGGTCGCCCGACTGAGGGCTCTCGGGGCGACGTCCGCCGACGTGGGCCAGGGCGATGTGCCGTGGACCGTCCTCGCCGACCCCGAGGGCAACGAGTTCTGTGTGCTGGAGCCGCGGGAGATCTACCGGGACACCGGTCCGATCGCCGCGGTGGTCGCCGACTGCGCGGATCCACGGGCCATGGCCCGGTTCTGGGGCGAGGCGACGGACTGGATCGTGCACGACGTCGAGGACGATCACGCGGTGCTGCGCTCAGCCAAGGCGGCAGGCCCGTATCTCGAGTTCCTCCGCACGCCCGACGCGAAGACCGCGCCGGACCGCGTCCATCTCGACCTGCTGCCCTACCCAGGTGACGACACGGCGGCGGAGGTGGCCCGGCTGCGCGCCCTCGGCGCCACCGACCTCGACATCGGCCAGGGCGACGTCCCGTGGACCTGCCTGACCGACCCGGAGGACCACGAGTTCTGCGTCCTCGCCCCGTCCTGAGGGAAGCGGCCCAGGCGGCCCTGCGCGTCAGAAGGGAAGACGGCCGAGTGGTGTGGTCAGGGTCGGAGACACGGTACGGCGGCCGGTGAGCGCGTCGTCCGCCGTCGTCGCCGAACTGCTCGGTCACCTCCATGAGCAGGGTTTCACCGGCGCCCCGCGCCACCTCGGCCTCGACGCGGCCGGACGGGACACCTTCGGCCACCTCCCCGGTTGGGTCCCGGCCCGCTTCCAGCGCTGGACCGACGCCCAGGTCGCCGCCGGCGGCGCCCTGCCGCGAGCGCTGCACGACGCCACGTGCGCATGCCGCCTCACCGGGCCGTATTCCGTCGTGTGCCACGACGACCCTGGACCGAACAACGCCGTTTTCCCGGACGGTCCGGACGGGATGCCCGTCGCCTTCATCGACTTCGACACGGCCGCACCGGGCGACAAGCTGGACGACCTCGGCTACATGGCGTGGACCTGGTGCGCCAGTCCCGCAACGCGCGTCGGCGGGCGGCCCGTCTCACCGGTTCCACCGGAGCCGAAGCCGACCGGATCACCAAGCGCGTCGACCGGTCGGAGCGCGAACACGCCCATACGGCCGCCTACTACGAGATCTTCGCTCAAGCCTTGCGGTGAGCGCCCGGCGAGGCGATGTCAGTGGTGCCCTCTACTCTCGGAGGCGATGGCACAGGCATGGAAGTGCTCGGGGCTGCGGTGGGCGGACAGCGGTCCCGTGCTGGCGTGGGACGGCGGGCGGCGCAGTGCGCTGACCTGGGGGAAACGGGTGGCCTTCGGGGTCGCGGACGGGGGTGTGCGGACGTGTGTGGGAGCGCGAGGGCACGCGTGCCCGGTACGGGCGGTGGTGCCGGGGCGGAGTACGGGGGCGCGGTGCGAGGAGTGTGCGCGGCTGGACCGGGCGCACTCCGTGGCCGCCGACACGATCGCCGACGATCCGCGGCCGTACCGCGTGTATCTGGCGTGGTTCGGGCCCGGCATGGTCAAGGTCGGAATCACCGCCGAAGAGCGGGGCTCGGCGCGGCTGCTCGAGCAGGGTGCGGTCTGCTTCAGCTGGCTGGGCCTCGGCCCGTTGATGGCGGCCCGGCGCACGGAGGAACTGCTGCGCGCCGCCCTCGGGGTGCCGGACCGCATCCCCTACGGCGACAAACGCGCGGTCCGCTCCCGGCTGCCGGCGTCGGCTCCGGAGCGGGCGGCCGAGGTCGAGGCGCTGCACGCCCGGGCCGGCGCGCTGACCGCGTGGCCGGAGTCGCTGGCGCGGGAGCCGTGCCGAGTCGTGGACCACGTCGGGGTTTTCGGGCTCACCGACCTTCCGGCCGCCGCCGGGGAGGTGACCGAACTGGCCGCGGGCAGCGGGGTGAACGGGAAGCTGCTCGCGGCCGCGGGGCCTGATCTGCACCTCGATACGGGACGCGGGGTGGTCGTGCTCGACACGCGGCTGATGAGGGGGTGGGACCTCGTGCCGACGGCGGGCGAGGACGGGGTCACCGTTCCGGTGAGGGAGGTGAAGGGGGAAGCGGGGGTTCAGGACGGACTCTTCTGATGGACCATGGCCGGGGGAAGAGGTGTGAAGACGGCGAGCGAGCGGGTCGAGCGGGTCGAGAGGGCGGATGGCTGGGACAGCGGAGGCCGGTGAGGTCCGGCGGTTCTGGGAGCGGCTGGGGCTGCCGGGGCTGGTCGACGTGCACACGCACTTCATGCCCGAGCGGGTGCTGCGCAAGGTGTGGGACTACTTCGACTCGCTCGGGCCGCTGATCGGCGGGGTGGAGTGGCCGATCACCTATCGGGCGGAGGAGGAGCAACGGCTCGCTGTGATACGGGAGTTCGGCGTGCGCCGCTTCACCGCGATGCTGTATCCGCACAAGCCCGGCATGGCGCGCTGGCTGAACGGCTGGGCCGTCGAGTTCGCCGCCCGTACCCCTGACTGTCTGCACACCTCGACCCTCTTTCCAGAGGACGGGGTCGAGGGCTATGTCCAGGATGCGCTCGACGCCGGGGCGCGGGTCTTCAAGGCGCACGTGCAGGTGGGTGACTACGACCCGGCCAGTGAACTCCTTGACGCTGCTTGGGGGTTGCTCGCGGAGGCACAGGTTCCGGTGGTGATCCACTGTGGTTCAGGGCCCGCTCCCGGCAAGCACACGGGACCCGAGCCGATCGCGCGCGTACTGGCCCGGCACCCCAGGCTGCCGCTGGTGGTCGCGCACATGGGGATGCCGGAGTACGAGGACTTCCTCGACCTGGCCGAGCGGTACCCGCGGGTGCGGCTGGACACCACGATGGCGTTCACCGACTTCGGCGAGCGGTTCGCGCCGTTCCCCCGGCGGGCGCTGCCCCGGCTGGCCGACCTCGGCGACCGGATCCTGCTGGGCAGCGACTTCCCCAACATCCCGTATCCGTACCTCCGGCAACTTCAGGCCCTGGAACGCCTGGACCTCGGGGACGACTGGCTGCGGGCCGTGTGCCACGACAACGGGGCACGGCTGTTCGGGCTGTGACACGGCCCGGCGGAGTTCCCAGTGGTTACCTGAGAGGCGCCTGTGCGTTTCTCAGGGAAATCACAGGTTGCCGAAAGGGTGCTCTCAGAGGGTCCCGACAGTGTGTCCACCATGACCACGACCTCGCCCCAGGGGCGCACCGAACTGCTGAGGCCGGACGGGAGCCCCGTCCGAGTGCTTGTGGTGGACGACGAGCTGTCGATCACGGAACTGCTGTCCATGGCCCTGCGCTACGAGGGCTGGCAGATCCGCAGCGCGGGAGACGGTACGGGCGCCATACAGACCGCGCGCGAGTTCCGGCCCGACGCCGTCGTCCTCGACATGATGCTGCCGGACATGGACGGGCTGGCCGTGCTGGGGCGGTTGCGCCGGGAGCTGCCGGACGTGCCGGTGCTGTTCCTGACGGCCAAGGACGCCGTCGAGGACCGTATCGCCGGGCTCACTGCCGGCGGGGACGACTACGTCACCAAGCCGTTCAGCCTGGAGGAGGTCGTCGCGCGACTGCGGGGGCTGATCCGCCGTTCCGGTGCGGCCGACCGGCGCTCCGACTCCGTGCTGGTCGTCGGTGACCTGACGCTGGACGAGGACAGCCACGAGGTCTCGCGGGCCGGGGACAACATCCACCTCACCGCCACCGAGTTCGAGCTGCTGCGCTTCCTCATGCGCAATCCGCGGCGCGTGCTCAGCAAGGCGCAGATCCTCGACCGGGTGTGGTCCTACGACTTCGGTGGCCAGGCCAACGTGGTCGAGCTGTACATCTCGTATCTGCGGCGCAAGATCGACGCCGGCCGGGAGCCGATGATCCACACCCGGCGTGGGGCCGGTTATCTGATCAAGCCCGCCGCGTGATGAGCGGACGACGACGACCGCGTCCGCAGAAGCCACGAGCGGGTAAGCCGCGCACCCTGCGGGCGCGGCTCGTCGTCGCGTCGGTGGTGCTGATCGCCGTCGTCTGCGCGGTGATCGGCACGGTGACGACGCTGGCGCTGCGCTCGCATCTGTACCAGCAGTTGGACCATCAGCTCAACGAGGCCGTCTCGCGGGCGTCGGGTTCCTTCGGGCCTCCCGGCCAGCAGCCCAGGGGCGGCTTCACCGGTCCCAACGGGCAGAAGATCCAGCCCCACCGCGAGAAGCTCAGCGACTTCGTCACCAGGGGGCCGCAGCCCCCGGGCACGATCGCGGCCAAGGTGGAGAACGGCTCCATCACCGACGCCCAGCGCGGGCAGAAGTCCACGAGCGACTTCGAGATGACCGCGAAGACGCTGACCAAGGACCAGATGTCCGCCCTCGGGGCCGTCTCCCGGGACGGCAACGCGCACAGCGTGGACCTTCCCGGGATCGGGAGCTACCGCGTCGAGTACCGGACCAGTGACAACGGCAGCTACTACGTCGCCATCCCCACCGCGGACACCGACAACACGATCAACACCCTCATCCTCGTCGAGGTCAGCGTCACCGCCGCAGGCCTCGGTGCCGCCGTCATCGCCGGTTACGTGATGGTCGGCGTCGCCACCCGCCCCCTGCGCCGGGTCGCCGCGACCGCGACCCGGGTCTCCGAACTGCCCCTGCACACCGGCGAGGTGAACCTCAGCGAGCGGGTGCCCGAGTCGGAGACCGATCCGCACACCGAGGTCGGCCAGGTCGGTGCCGCGCTCAACCGGATGCTGGACCACGTCCACGGCGCCCTGCACGCACGGCAGCAGAGCGAGATGCGGGTACGGCAGTTCGTGGCCGACGCCAGCCACGAGCTGCGCACACCCCTCGCCTCCATCCGCGGGTATGCGGAGCTGACCCGGCGCGGACGGGAGCAGGTCGGGCCCGACACCCGGCACGCGCTGGGCCGTATCGAGTCCGAGGCCGGTCGGATGACCTTCCTCGTCGAGGACCTGCTGCTGCTCGCCCGGCTGGACGCGGGGCGGCCGTTGCAGTTCGAGCAGACCGATCTGATCCCCCTCGTCGTGGACACGGTCAGCGACTCGCGGGCGGCCGGCATGGACCACAACTGGCGGCTCGACCTGCCGGACGAACCGGCGCTGGTGTCGGCGGACGCGGCCCGGATCCAGCAGGTGCTGGTCAATCTGCTGGGCAACGCCCGCAAACACACCCCGCCCGGTACGACTGTCACCGCCCGCGTGCAGCGGCGCGGGCCGTGGATGTGCGTGGATGTCGAGGACAACGGCCAGGGCATTCCGCCAGACCTGCTGCCGCACGTCTTCGAGCGGTTCGCCCGCGGCGACTCGGCGCGTTCGCGGGCCACCGGCTCCACCGGCCTCGGGCTCGCCATCGTGCAGGCTGTCGCGGCCGCGCACGGCGGTGCCGTGACCGTGGACGGCGTTCCGGGCCGTACGGTCTTCACCGTGCACCTGCCGGCGCTCGCCCCGGCCGTCCCCCACCCGGCCCCCGAAACGAACTGGCAGGCGCACTCACAGGTGCACCACAGTGCCAGCACATGGGTGCAACAGGGCACTTGACCAGAGTCGCTTCCATGCGAAGCGACTCTTCTCCCGGCACCCTGCCGGCGCGGGAGCACCTCCCGGCCGGCGACGCCGGTACGCCTGTCCTGGACGTAGTGGTCCCCGTCTACAACGAGGAGAAGGACCTCGAGCCGTGTGTGCTGAGACTGCACGAGCACCTGAGGCGCACGTTCCCCTACGCGTTCCGCATCACCATCGCGGACAACGCGTCGACCGACACCACCCCGCAGGTGGCGGCGCGGCTGGCGACGGAGATCCCCGAGGTCTCCCACGTCCGGCTGGAGCAGAAGGGCCGCGGACGCGCCCTGCGCACCGTGTGGTCCGCCTCGGACGCCCCGATCCTCGCCTACATGGACGTGGACCTCTCCACCGACCTCAACGCCCTGCTCCCACTGGTGGCCCCGCTGATATCGGGCCACTCCGACCTGGCCATCGGCTCCCGGCTGGCCCGCTCCTCGCGCGTGGTGCGCGGTCCCAAGAGGGAGTTCATCTCCCGCTCGTACAACATGATCCTGCGCGGCTCGCTGCAGGCCCGCTTCTCGGACGCGCAGTGCGGGTTCAAGGCGATCCGGCGTGACGTCGCCCAGGTGCTGCTGCCGATGGTCGAGGACACCGGCTGGTTCTTCGACACCGAGATGCTGGTCATCGCCGAGCGCGCGGGGCTGCGGATCCACGAGGTGCCCGTCGACTGGGTCGACGACCCCGACTCCACCGTCCACATCCTGAGGACGGCGACCGAGGACCTCAAGGGGGTCTGGCGCGTGGGCAGGGCCCTGGCCACCGGGTCGCTGCCGCTGGACCGGATCACCCGGCCCTTCGGCGACGACCCGCGCGACCGCGACATCCAGGACGTGCCGAAGGGGCTGGCCCGTCAGCTCGTCGGGTTCTGCGTCGTCGGCGGTCTGTCGACCCTCTTCTACCTCCTCCTCTACAGCGTCTTCCGCCAGTTCGGCGGCTCCCAGGTCGCCAACGCGCTGGCCTTGCTGGTCTCCGCGGTCGCCAACACGGCCGCCAACCGCCGGCTGACCTTCGGGGTGCGCGGCAGCGGCGGCGCCGTCCGGCACCAGGCGCAGGGCCTGGTCGTCTTCGGTATCGGTCTCGCGCTGACCAGCGGTTCGCTCGCCGCCCTGAACGCGGCGACCAGCAACCCGGCGCACTCCACCGAACTGGCGGTGCTGATCGCCGCCAACCTCGCGGCGACCGTCCTGCGCTTCCTGCTCTTCCGCGCCTGGGTCTTCCCCGAGCGGCACGACAACCAGCCGACCACCGTGGTGGCCGCACACGAGCCGTCCCCGCCGACGTACGCCGTCGCCTCCTCCCCGCAGCCCCCGCTGCCCCAGCGCCCGACGGGCCGCACCGCCTACGAGACCACCCCGTTCCGCGCCGGTGAAGTCGCGGACCGCAGCTGGGAGGACGCCACCCTGCACCTGCAGCCGGTGCGTCCGACCGACACCGATCCGAGGGACCCCCGATGACGACGCACTACGACCGGACGACGTACGAGGGGGCGCCCGCTCCCTCCTCATGGGGACCGCCCCCCACCGCCCCCACGGCCGTCCAGGAACCGGTGGCCCCCACCGGACCCCAGGCCGGCGAACCCCAGCAGCCCGGCGCACACAGACTGCGCCGCGGCCGCCCCGAGGACCCCCGCTGGGCGCGCCCGGCCTTCCTCGGCCTGCTCGCCGCCACCCTCCTCCTCTACCTCTACGACCTGAGCGCCTCCGGCTACGCCAACTCCTTCTACTCGGCGGCCGTCCAGGCCGGCAGCAAGTCCTGGAAGGCGTTCTTCTTCGGCTCGCTGGACGCGGGCAACGCGATCACCGTCGACAAGCCCCCGGCCTCCCTGTGGCCGATGGAACTGTCGGTGCGGATCTTCGGCCTCAACTCCTGGGCGATCCTGGTCCCCGAGGTCCTCATGGGCGTCGCGACGGTCGCCGTGGTCCACGCGGCCGTACGGCGCCGGTTCGGCCCCGGGGCCGGTCTGGTCGCGGGCGCGGTGCTCGCGCTCACCCCGGTCGCGGCACTGATGTTCCGGTTCGACAACCCGGACGCGATGCTGGCCCTGCTGATGGCGGTGGCCTGCTACCTGGTGGTCCGAGCGGTCGAGGACGGCCGGACGAAGTGGCTGGTGTGGGCCGGGGCGGCGATCGGCTTCGCGTTCCTCGCCAAGACCCTGCAGGCGTTCCTGATCCTGCCGCCGCTGGCGATCGTGTACGCGGTCTGCGCGCCGGTGTCGGTCAGGAAGCGGCTGGCCCAACTCGCCGCGGCGACCGCCGCGCTGGTCGTCGCCGGCGGCTGGTGGGTCGCGATCGTCGAACTGTGGCCCGCGTCCTCCCGCCCGTACATCGGCGGCTCACAGGACAACAGCTTCCTTTCGCTGACCTTCGGCTACAACGGCTTCGGGCGCCTGAGCGGCAACGAGACCGGCAGCGTCGGCGGCGGCGGAGGTGGCGGTGGCGGCACCGGCATGTGGGGCGCCACGGGCTGGAACCGCATGTTCAACTCCGAGGTCGGCGGCCAGATCTCCTGGCTGCTGCCCGCCGCGCTGATCCTGTTCGTCGCCGGCCTGGTGGCCACGCGGAAACTGAAGCGGACCTCGGCCACCCGCGCCTCGTTCCTGGTCTGGGGCGGTTCGCTGCTGATGACCATGGTCGTCTTCAGCTACATGGCGGGCATCTTCCACCAGTACTACACGGTGGCGCTGGCCCCGTACCTGGCGGCCGTGATCGGCATGGGCTCCGCGATCCTGTGGGAGCGCCGCAAGGAGACCCGGGCCTCGATCACTCTCGCGGCGGCCGTCGTCGCGAGCGCGGTGTGGAGCTACGTCCTCCTCAACCGCACCTCCACCTACCTGCCCTGGCTGAAGTACCTGATCCTGATCGGCGGTCTGACCGCCGCCCTCGGCCTGATCTTCGCGGGCCGCGTCAACCGGCGGCTCGCCCTCGCGGCGGCCGCCGTGGGCCTGGCCGCCTCGCTGGCCGGCCCGACCGCGTACACCCTCAGCACCCTGCAGACCGGCCACACCGGCTCCATCGTCACCGCGGGGCCGGCCGGCGCGAGCATGATGGGCGGTCCCGGCGGTGGTCGCGGCGGCTTCGGCGGCGGCACGCGGGGCGGCTTCGGCGGCGGGATGCCGGGCCAGCAGAACGGCAACGGCAGGGCCAACGGCGGCTTCGGCGGGATGACCGGCCAGAACGGCAACGGCAACACCGGCACCACCCAGGGCCGGCAGAACGGCAACGGCTTCCCCGGCATGGGCGTCACCCGGGGTGGCATGGGCGGCGGCGGTGGCGTCGGCGGCCTGCTCAACGGCGCCAGCGTCTCCTCCCAGGCCAAGAAGCTGCTGGAGACCGACTCCGCCAAGTACACCTGGGTCGCGGCGGCCATCGGTGCCCAGAACGCGGCGAGTTACCAGCTCTCCACCGGCGATCCGGTGATGGCGATCGGCGGCTTCAACGGCACCGATCCGTCCCCGACGCTCGCCCGGTTCCAGAAGTACGTGCAGGAAGGAAAGATCCACTACTTCATCGCCTCCGGAACCGGCGGCGGCATGGGCGGCAGCAGCACCGGCACGTCCTCGCAGATCACGACCTGGGTCGAGAAGAACTTCAAGAAGGTGACGTTCGGTTCGGCCACCTTCTACGACCTGACGCGGAAGACGAGCGGCTGAAGAGATACTCCGCCTCATTGACGGAAACCGTGTCGTACACCGTATAGCGGCTGGCTGTACGGTGTACGACACGATGCTGTTCGGTTGCTGGGAGGGTTCGTGGCGGCGGCGTTGCTGCGACGTGCGCGGCGGGCACACTCGGAGTTGGCGGCCGCCTGAGCGGCCGGCCGCCGACCGGCACCTCGATGAGTGACGGAAGTCCAGGAAGGTACGCCATGGTGAGGGCAGCCGAGCGGGCCGTGCGGACCAGCGTGTGGCTGGAGGGCAAGGTCCGCCGGGGTGGGCGCGGCGGCGGGCAGCCGTCGGGTCTGGACCGGGACCGGATCACCGAGGTGACCGTGCGGCTCCTGGACGCGGAGGGGCTGGCCAGGTTCTCCATGCGCCGGCTGGCCGCCGAGCTGAACGTCACCGCGATGTCCGTCTACTGGTACGTCGACACCAAGGACGACCTCCTCGAACTCGCCCTCGACGCGGCCTACGGCGAACTGACGCTGCCCGCCCCGGAGGCCGCCGAGGACTGGCGCGACCAGTTGCGCACGCTGGCGACGGAGTACCGCTCCCTGCTGGTGCGCCATCCCTGGCTGTCCCCGCTGGCCGGCACGTTCCTCAACATCGGCCCGAACTCGCTGGCGTTCTCCCGGGTGGTCCGGCAGGTGATCCGCAAGACGGGCCTGCCGGGGCACGGTCTGACCGGTGCCCTCTCGGCCGTCTTCCAGTTCGTCTACGGCTTCGGCACCATCGAGGGCCGCTTCATCGCCCGCTGCGCGGCCGCAGGCATGACCCAGGACGAGTACTTCCAGCACGCCATGAGCGCGGTGACCCGGTCCCCGGAGGCCGCCGAGATCGTCAAGGAGAACGAGGAGATCTTGGTGGCCCGGAGCGGCGACACGGTGCAGGAGATCCGCGCCAGGGACTTCACCTTCGCCCTGGACCTGCTGATCGCGGGCATCGAGGCGATGAGTGAGACGACCCGCTAGCCCTCGGAGACCAGCCGAGCCGGGAAACCACCCGTGGCCACCGGCCCCCACTTCTCCGGCGTGACCCGGATGATCGACTTGCCCTGCTTCACCATGGCCTCGCGGTACTCGTCCCAGTCGGGGTGCTCGCCCGCGATGTTGCGGTAGTACGCCACCAGCGGCTCGACGGAGTCGGGTGAGTCGATGACCTCTGCCGTGCCGTCGACCTGGACCCACGGTCCGTTCCAGTCGTCGCTCAGGATCACCAGGCTGACCCGCTCGTCCCGCTTGGCGTTGCGGGTCTTGGCACGCTCGGGGTACGTGGAGACCACGATCCGTCCCGAGTCGTCGACGCCGCAGGTCAGCGGCGAGGCCTGGGGGCTGCCGTCGGTCCGTCGCGTCAGCAGGATGGCGCGGTGCCGGGGCCGTACGAAGTCCAGCAGTTCGTCCAGCGAGACGGTCGTGTTCGTAGCGATGTTGGGTGCCATGCCCTCAGCCTAGGGCCCTTCTGACGGATCTCCGCGGCGTCGCGACGCCCGGCACGCACTCCCCCATTCTCGGCTGCGCTCGAGCGGGGGGACCCCCATGCCGCACGGCGCGAAGGGACAGGTGGCTCCGCCACATGACCCTTCACACCGCACGCCGATCGCACGCTCCCCCACTCTCGACTTCGCTCGAGCGGGAGGGGCCCCCACGACGCCGCTCCTTCCTCCGCGGAGATCCGTCAGAAGGGCCCTAGCCCTGCGGCAGTGACTCCCCCTGGACCGCCTGGATGTCCAGCTCCACGCGCAGCGTCGTGCCGATGGCGGCGATGCCGGCCTGGACGACCTGGTTGTAGTTCATGGCGAAGTCCTCGCGCCGCAGCTCGGTGGTCGCCCGGAAGGCGGCCCGGGTGCCGCCCCAGGGGTCGGCACCCGTGCCCAGGTAGGCGAGGTCGAGGTCGACCGGCCGGACCACCCCGTGCAGGGTCAGCTCGCCGTGCACGGTCCAGCGGTCGGAGCCCGCCGCCGTGAGTCCGGCGGAGCGGTAGGTGATCTCCGGGAACTTCTCCACGTCCAGGAAGTCCGGCGAGCGCAGGTGCTCGTCCCGCATCCCGTTCCCCGTGTCGATCGAGGCCGCCCGGATCACCGCCTCCACACTCGACTTCTCCACCTCGTCCGGCGCGATCTCGATCCGCCCACGGAACTCGGTGAAGCGGCCGTGCACGCTGGAGATGCCCAGGTGCTGGGCGACCGCGCCCACGGAGGAGTGCGCGGGGTCGATGGTCCACGGCCCCGGCGGCGGCAGCTCGGTGCCGCCCTGCCGGGCCAGCGTCACGTTCCCCAGCTCGGCCCGCCCGCTCGCGGTCACGATCGCCGTGGAGGCGGTGGGCGCGTAGCCGACGGCGGTGACGATGACGACGTACGGCCCGGGGGTCAGCGCGGTCGTGTCCCGTACGGTCCCCTCGGCGTCCGCCTCGGCGCGCAGCACCTGCGTGCCGGTCATGTCGGTCACCGTGACGACCGCGTGCGACACGGCCCATCCGTCCCGCGTACGGATCCTCGCGGTCAGTCCCATCCCGTTTCTCCCTGCGCAGACTGTCGGTCTCATGAAACCGGCCCGTGGCGGGCGCGTCCGAAGGTCGGGGCACGCGCCGCCACGGGCCGGGGTGCGAACTACTCGCCCGGGTGGGCCAGTTCGATGTCGTGGCCGTCGACCCCGCGGCCGTTCACGGTCAGCGAGGTGGCCACCGGCGGGTAGCCCGTCGCGATGACGGTGTACTCGCCGCCGCCCAGGTCGGTGAAGGCGTACGCCCCGTCCGCCCCGGTGGTCGCGGTCCCGACGACGTTGCCGGCCGCGTCGACCAGCGTCACCCGCGCGTCGGCGAGCGGCCCGTGCGGCGCCCGTACGACGCCCTGCAGCTGCGCCCCCGAGTCCAGGTCGACCTCGACCCGGGTGACCCCGGTGCCGCCGACCTCGACGGGCAGCGCCCGCGGCCGGAACCCGGCGGCGTTCACCGCGACGGTCACGGCACCCGGCACCAGGTCGGCGAAGGAGAACTCGCCCGCCTCCCCGGTGGTCCCGGTGGCCAGCAGATCCCCGCGCACGTCGGTCACGATGACCATCGCGTCCTTGACCGGCAGCCCGCTCTCCGCGGCCCGCACCAGCCCGTTCAGCCCGCTGGTGCCACTCAGCAGGACGTCGTACGACACCGGCTCACCGCCCACCACGACGGTGGACGCCTGCGGCTGGTAACCGTCCGCGGAGGCGATCAGAACGTGCGACCCGACGCTCGGCGCGTCCACCGCGTAGGAACCGTCGGCCTGGGTGACCGAGCGGCCCAGCTGGCGGCCGGCCAGCGAGATCAGCGTGACGGCGGCCTGCGGCACGGGCGCGCTCTCGTTGCCGCGCACGAAGCCGCGCACCGGGATCCCGCCCGAGCCCTCGGAGGTCTCCGGACGGGCGATGGTGGCCACCGCGGCGAGCCGCTGCGTGCCCTCGGTGGCGGCCTCGGTGTCCGACACGGCCCAGCTCGGGACGTGCTCGGCGGCCGGGGTCCGCGTGGCGGCCGGCGACTCGGCCGGAGCCTCGGCCTGTGCCGGGGCCTCCGCCTCGGCGGCCTGGGCCAGGGCGCCCTTGGTCTTCAGCGGGACCTCCTTGATGAACAGGGTGATCAGGAAGGCGACGGCCGCGAGGCAGGCGGCGATCAGGAAGACGTCGGCGATGCCGTGGCCGTACGCGCTCTCCATCAGGGTGCGGATGGGAGCCGGCAGTTTGCCCAGGTCCGGGATGCTGTCGCCGGAGGAGCTGGAACCGGCCAGCGCCGCCCGGTACTTGGGGTCGAGGGCGGCGACGCCGTCCGCGACGTAGTGGGTGATCCGGCGGGCCATCACCGCGCCCAGCGCCGAGACGCCGACCGCACCGCCCAGCGAGCGGAAGAAGGTGACCGTGGAGCTGGCCGAGCCGAGGTCGCTCGGGGCGACCTGGTTCTGCGTGCACAGCACCAGGTTCTGCATCATCATGCCGATGCCGAGACCCATCAGGGCCATGAAGATCGCCATCTGCCAGTACGCCGTGTCGTACCGGATGGTGCCGAGCAGGCCGAGCCCGGCCGTCACCAGGACGCCACCGCTGACCAGCCAGGCCTTCCAGCGGCCGGTGCGGGTGATGAACTGCCCGGAGACGGTGGAGGAGACGAACAGTCCGCCGATCATCGGGATGGTCATCACACCCGACATCGTCGGGGACTTGTCGCGGGCGATCTGGAAGAACTGGCTGAAGAACACCGTGCCGGTGAACATCGCCACACCGACGAAAAGCGAGGCCACCGAGGCCAGCGTGATGGTGCGGTTGCGGAACAGCCGCAGCGGGATGATCGGCTCCTTGGTCTTCGACTCGACGAGCACGAAGATCAGACCGAGGACGATCGAACCGCCGACCATCGCGTACGTCTGCCAGGAGATCCAGTCGTACTTGTCACCGGCGAAGGTGACCCAGACCAGGAGCAGCGAGACGGCCGCGGCGACGAAGAACGCTCCGGCCCAGTCGACCTTCACGTCCCGCTTCAGGACGGGCAGGTGCAGGGTCTTCTGCAGCACGATCAGCGCGAGGACGGCGAAGGGGACGCCGACGTAGAAGCACCAGCGCCAGCCCAGCCACGAGGTGTCGGTGATGACACCGCCGAGCAGCGGGCCGCCGACGGTGGCGACGGCGAAGGTGGCGCCGAGGTAGCCGGAGTAACGGCCGCGCTCGCGCGGCGAGATCATCGCCGCCATGACGATCTGGGCGAGCGCGCTCAGACCGCCGACGCCGATGCCCTGCACCACACGGCAGGCGATCAGCATGCCGGGGTTCTGCGAGAGACCGGCGGCCATCGATCCCAGCACGTAGATGATCAGGGCTATCTGGACGAGCGCCTTCTTGCTGTACAGGTCGGCGAGCTTGCCCCACAGGGGGGTGGTCGCGGTCATGGCCAGCAGCGAAGCGGTGACGACCCAGGTGTAGGCGGACTGGCCGCCGCCGAGGTCGCCGATGATGTGCGGCAGGGCGTTGGTGACGATCGTGGAGGACAGGATCGCCACGAACATGCCGAGCAGCAGCCCGGACAGGGCCTCCATGATCTGGCGGTGCGTCATGGGGGCGCTGCCGTCGGGGGCACCTCCCCCGTGCTTGGCATGAGCCCGCACACCGGCTGGTGTGGTCGTTGCCATGGGCTTCCTTCTCTTAAGTGCTTGCGGGTGTACGGGTGGTCGGTTCGAGTGCGAGCGCGGGGGGCGGCAGCCGGGGCGGTACGCCGACGCGGCCGTCGTCGAAGCTGGCGCGCAGCCGGGCCATGAGGCGGGCGAGCTGGGCGACCTCCTCGTCGCTCCAGTCGTCGAGCCGCTCGGCCAGCAGCTGCGTGGTCCGCTCGGACAGTGCCTCCAGGCGGGCCAGGCCCGCGGGAGTGAGGTGCACGATCCGGGACCGCTTGTCCGCCGGGTCGGGGGATCGGTCGATCCAGCCGCGGTCGGCGAGGTGCGCGACATGGCGGCTGGTGACCGACATGTCCACGGAGAGCAGCTCGGCGAGCTTGCTCATGCGCATGTCGCCGTAGCGGCCCAGCAGGGTCAGCACCGCGGCGCTGCTGCTCGGGCAGTCGGACGGCATGATCCGCCCGATCTCCCGTTTCACGGCACCGAAGGCGCTGAACTGACGCATCAACTCCTCGTACTGCGCCCGCTCGGCCATCACACCTCCCGCATTCGTTGCTTGGGGCAACTATAGACTTGGTTGGTTGCTGCAGGCAAACAATCCAGGGCGTGCGCGGCATAAAAACTTGGCAAAGGCAAGTATTGCGAACGTAAACGCGCAGGTGGGCCCGGTCATGGGGGGTGCCGGGCCCCCACTTGGGTCCCCCACGCCTATTCGCTAGGGTCTCGGGCTATGGCTAACCCCCAGAACCCCCAGGGCAACTACGACCCCGCCGGCAGCACGCAGATGTTCCGTGCGTTCGTGGACGAGGGGCCGCAGGGCCGGCAGCAGCAGGCCCCCGCTCCCGCCGGGCCCCGCATCGGACTGATCGTCGGCGTCGTCGTGGCCGTGGTGGTCGTGGCCGCCGTGGCCTGGCTCGCCCTGATGTAACTCCGAGCGCCTCCTATTTCCACCGGACGGTGACGTCCCGCGTCTCGACGTGCATGCCGAGCGGCACCCGCCAGGCGTCGACGCACACCGTCCAGGTCCTCTCCTCCCGCGCCCCGGCCTCGATCGGCACCGGAAGCGCCACGGCCGACTCGACCGTCCCCCAGTCGATGCCGAGCAGGCCGATGATGTGCGTACCGAACGTCACCGTGCCCGAACGCACCGCCGTCCCGCCGGAGTTGGCGAAAGTGAGGCTGACGTCCTCGCACCATCGTTTGTCGGCGGGCTTGCGGACGGGGTTGCTCCAGCTCAGGCGCGCCGGGCCGACGGAGGTGGGAGGAGCGGGAGTTGTGGCCGGGGGCGACGAAGTCGCCGTCGATGGGCCGGAGTCGGCGCCTCCTGACGGGCCCGCCTGCCCGGCAGGTGCCGTGCCGGCCGCGCTCGGCGAACCCCCGCCGCTGACCGACCGCTTGGCGTCAGGCGTCGTCGCAGCCCCGCCGCCCGGCCCGTCCAGCGGTACCAGCGTCACCCCGCCCGTCGGAGCCGCCGCCGCACCGGAGACCTGAGGCCCGCCGCCCGCCGCGCCGGTGGCCACGTACGCCTCACGCGCACCGCCCCCGCACGCCGCCAGTGCCGCGCCCAGACAGACGGCGGCCGCCGACGCGCCGGCCAGGGCGCCTCGACGGCCACGTGTCCATGTCGTCCCAGGAGTCCCACGAAGCATCGCGCCAGTGTGGCTGACGCTTCGTCAGGAAGGAAGGGTCAGTCCGAGATGAGGCCCTCCCGCAGCTGCGCCAGCGTCCGGGTCAGCAGCCGGGAGACGTGCATCTGCGAGATGCCGACCTCCTCGCCGATCTGCGACTGGGTCATGTTGGCGAAGAAGCGGAGCATGATGATCTGCCGCTCGCGGGGCGGGAGTTTGGCCAGCAGCGGCTTCAGCGACTCGCGGTACTCGACGCCCTCGAGCGCCGTGTCCTCGTAGCCGAGCCGGTCGGCCAGGGAGCCCTCGCCGCCGTCGTCCTCGGGAGCCGGCGAGTCCAGCGAGGACGCGGTGTAGGCGTTGCCGACCGCGAGACCGTCGACCACGTCCTCCTCGGACACGCCCAGGACGGCGGCGAGTTCGGGGACGGTCGGGGAGCGGTCCAGCTTCTGCGAGAGCTCGTCGCTGGCCTTGGTGAGGGCCAGCCGCAGCTCCTGCAGCCGGCGCGGCACGCGCACCGACCACGAGGTGTCGCGGAAGAACCGCTTGATCTCGCCCACGACCGTGGGCATCGCGAACGTCGGGAACTCCACGCCCCGTTCGCAGTCGAACCGGTCGATCGCCTTGATCAGGCCGATCGTGCCGACCTGGACGATGTCCTCCATCGGTTCGTTGCGCGAGCGGAACCGGGCGGCCGCGTAGCGCACGAGCGGGAGGTTGAGCTCGATCAGGGTGTCCCGGACGTAGGCACGCTCGGGGCTGTTCTCGTCCAGTGCGGCCAGCCGCAGGAACAGGGAGCGGGACAGGGTGCGGGTGTCGATGGCTCCCGCGGTCGGGAGGGCCGGGGCCGGTACGGTCTCGAGGACCGTGACGTCGTCGAGAACGGCGTCGGGCGCGGTCTCGCTCTTGGTGAGCGTGAGCACCTCGGAGCTGCCCTGGTCTGCGGACATGCCACCCCCTCTGGGTCGCGGGACGGTCGTGGCCGTGCCTCCTCCGGCGAGGAGTTCAGCCTTCACCTGAATACCGGAGCCGAAGCCACGGCAAACGCACTGGCGGAAGAATGTCACATGTCGGCAACACGCTGTAGTGACATGTCGACATGCGAGATGCGAAACGGCCCTGGAAAGAGGGGGTCTGGGCGTTTTTCGGCGCAGAACTGTCGGGAAAGCCCCTGGTGAGCGATTCGCTCGCACCGGTTACCTCTCGATCGTGCTTGCGAACTGGGGCATTCCGTTGTGTTCCGGTGTGTGCGCCCGTGCGCCTTCCGTGCGCCTCTTATGCATCGACCGATTACGCCTCGATGCGATTCGCGGAACGCAGCCGTTGGAAGCTACGCGCGAGTAGCCGGGAGACGTGCATCTGGGAGACGCCGAGTTCCGCGCTGATCTGCGACTGGGTGAGATTGCTGTAGTAGCGCAGGAGAAGGATCCGCTGTTCGCGTTCGGGGAGTTGGACCAGCAGGTGCCGGACCAGGTCGCGGTGCTCGACGCCGTCCAGCGCCGGGTCCTCGTAGCCGAGCCGGTCCAGCAGTCCCGGAAGCCCGTCGCCCTCCTGTGCGGCCTCCAGCGAGGTGGCGTGGTAGGAGCGGCCGGCCTCGATGCAGGAGAGCACCTCCTCCTCCGTGATGCGCAGCCGCTCGGCGATCTCGGCGGTGGTGGGGGAGCGCCCGAACGCCGTCGTCAGGTCCTCGGTCGCACTGTTGACCTGCACCCACAGCTCGTGCAGGCGGCGCGGTACGTGGACCGTGCGGACGTTGTCGCGGAAGTACCGCTTGATCTCGCCGACCACGGTGGGCATCGCGAAGGTCGGGAACTGCACGCCCCGGTCCGGGTCGAAACGGTCGATGGCGTTGATGAGCCCGATGGTGCCGACCTGGACGACGTCCTCCATCGGCTCGTTGCGGGAGCGGAAGCGGGCGGCGGCGTAGCGCACGAGCGGGAGGTTGGCCTCGATGAGCGCACCGCGCACCCGGTCGTGCTCCGGGGTGCCCGGCCTCAGCTCCTTGAGCTCGGTGAAGAGCACCTGTGTCAGGGCGCGGGTGTCGGCGCCGCGGCTGCGCGGGGCGGCGGGGGCCGCCGGGGCCTGATGGACGGCTTCCTGGGGAGGCGCAGTACTGGCCGACACGGTCACCGCCACACCTCTTCATCGGTCAACTCATCCGTCAAAAGCGGTCATAGCATCACAAGACATGTGCACTGTGTGCAAGCACCGCATAAACGTGTGTTACGCCGTGTTGAGGGGCAAGTTGGTCCAAAGAGCGCAGAAAACCCGAAAGCCTCCCGCCGTTCCGGCGGGAGGCTTTCGGGTGCTGTGGCGGCGGCTCAGTACGCGTAGTCGGCGATCACCCAGGTGGAGAACTCCTTCCACAGGGTCACGCCGGCCTGGTGCTCCGGGTGCTCGACGTAGGTGCGCAGGGCTTCCGCGTCCTCGAAGCCGGAGTTGATGGCGAAGTCGTAGGCGATGGGGCGGTCGCTGAGGTTCCAGCCCAGCTCCCAGAAGCGGATCTCGGGGATCTTCCCCTCCAGCGAGCGGAACGCCTCGACGCCCGCCACGACCCGCGCGTCGTCGCGCTCGACGCCGTCGTTGAGCTTGAACAGGACGAGATGGCGGATCATGCGCGCTCCCGGCTAGTGGGCCCCGTTGGCCAGCCAGGTGAAGAAGTTGCCGACGGCCTTCGCGGCGTTCGATATGCCCTCGAACCCTATCTCGACGTAGCCGGCGGCCTTGGCCGGGTCCGTGATGATCACGTACAGGGCGAAGACCACGAGCACATAGACGGTGATCTTCTTCGCATTCACCGCCATCGCGGCCTCCCCAGTCACTGTTGCCCAACGACCGCACATGATCGCACGAAGGGCCCCGTCTTTCGACGGGGCCCTTCTCGAGCGGTAGCGGAGGGATTTGAACCCTCGGTGACTTGCGCCACACTCGCTTTCGAGGCGAGCTCCTTCGGCCGCTCGGACACGCTACCGAGGGAGACCTTACAGCAAGGTCGGTCGTGCTTTGAAATCGGTATTCCCGGCCCCTGTCAGCGGCCCCGGAAGAAGGCGGTGAGGAGTCCGGCGCACTCGTCGGCGAGCACGCCCTCGATCACCTCGGGGCGGTGGTTGAGCCGCCGGTCGCGGACGACGTCCCAGAGGGAACCCGCCGCGCCGGCCTTCTCGTCGCGGGCGCCGTAGACCACCCGGTCGAGCCGGGACTGCACGATCGCGCCCGCGCACATCGTGCAGGGCTCGAGGGTGACCACGAGCGTGCAGCCCGAAAGCCGCCACTCGCCGAGATCGGCCGCGGCCCGGCGGATCGCGAGGACCTCGGCGTGCGCCGTCGGATCCCCGGTCGCCTCGCGTTCGTTGTGCCCGGCGCCCAGCACGGTCGTCCCGTCCGAGGCCAGGACGACGGCGCCCACCGGCACGTCGCTGCCGGCCCGGCCGGCCTCGGCCAGGGCGAGCCGCATCGCGGCCCGCCAGCGGTCACGTACCGGGTCCGGCGCCGTCAGCGGACGGTCTCCAGGACCTCCGAGGCGCCCAGGGCCTCGGCGATCGCGCTCAGCGCGTCCTCGTCGAGCGAACGCAGCTCCTTGGCGCTGACGCCGAGGTCGTCGAGGATCTCGGCGTCGCCGACGGGGCTGTGCGGCACCGCCTCGCCGGACGGGCTCTCCTCGTCGCCGTCCTCGTCGTCGTCGCCGTCCTCGGTGCCGTCGAGGTCGAGGGCGTCGAGGTCGGGGCCGTCGTCGCCGGGCTCCCTTCCGAGCAGTTCGTCGGTGAGCAGGATCTCGCCGTAACTGCTGCGGGCAGCGGCGGCGGCGTCCGAGACGTAGATACGAGGGTCGTCCTCGCCGTCGACGCGGACGACGCCGAACCAGGCGTCCTCCTGCTCGATCAGGACGAGCACCGTGTCGTCCTCGGCCGAGGCCTCCCGGGCGAGATCCGCCAGATCCGCCAGGGTCTCCACATCGTCGAGCTCTGTGTCGCTCGCTTCCCACCCGTCTTCGGTGCGCGCGAGCAGTGCGGCGAAGTACACCGTGACTCTCCCACTGGTCATAGGCGTGCCGGTTGGGGTTCCCCCCGGCGGAGGTCTGGGCGGGGAAGGCTAGGGCTCCGAGCCCCACCCACTCGGAATCGTGGCAGAAACAAGGCGTTCAGGGGACGTCTTCGGCTCCCTGTGTCCGCCCGTTTTGATCGACCACCAGCGGGATCGTACGCGGCGAATGCCGTGCGCACGCACCCGGTCGCCCTTATGCGGGCCCACGGAGGCCGACGACTACCAGCGGAACGTGCGCATACGCATGGCGTGACGCAGGCGGGCGACCTTGGCGCGTCGCGGCTGGACACGGTCGCGCAGGGCGCGGGCCTCGGCGCGTTCCCGCAGGAACTGGGCCCGGCGGCGCCTGCGCTCGGCGTCGGTCTGCTGCTGTGACGCGTCCTCTTGGGACTCAGGTTCCGGCATAGGCTCACCACCCCGACGTGCGTCCCTCCCACTTTCCCCCTGATGGGCGGTTTGATGCCAGCGCGAGGCCGCTTCGGGCGCGGTTACTGTTAGGTCATGCGTCTCCACGTCGTCGACCACCCCCTGGTCGCCCACAAGCTCACCACGCTGCGCGACCAGCGCACCGACTCCGCGACCTTCCGCCGCCTCGCCGACGAACTGGTCACCCTGCTCGCCTACGAGGCCACGCGGGACGTGCGCACGGAGGCGATCGACATCGAGACCCCGGTCGCCCGCACCACCGGCGTCAAGCTGTCCCGTCCCCGCCCGCTGGTCGTCCCGATCCTGCGGGCCGGCCTCGGCATGCTGGACGGCATGGTCCGGCTGCTGCCGACCGCCGAGGTGGGCTTCCTCGGCATGATCCGCAACGAGGAGACGCTGCAGGCGTCCACGTACGCCTCCCGCATGCCGGAGGACCTCTCCGGCCGCCAGGTCTACGTCCTCGACCCCATGCTGGCCACGGGCGGCACCCTGGTGGCCGCCATCCAGGAACTGATCAAGCGCGGCGCCGACGACGTGACGGCCGTGGTCCTCCTCGCCGCCCCCGAGGGCGTCGAACTCATGGAACGCGAGCTCGCGGGCACGCCGGTGACCGTCGTGACGGCAGCCGTCGACGACCACCTGAACGACCACGGCTACATCGTGCCGGGCCTGGGAGACGCGGGCGACCGTCTGTACGGCGCAGCTGAATAGGGGATGCGGTTATCAACACCCCTTCTTCGAGGACACCGGAGCAGCCGAACCCCCGGACAGCGCGGCCAGCGCCCTGTCGGCGTCCGCCTTGCTCGCGAGGCTCGTGAAGCCGTCCCCGATGATCAGGTCGACGTCGGCGCCCTTACGGGTGTCCGTGCGCTTCTCGGCGGCGGCCAACTCCGTGCTGAGCACCGGCAGCGAGGTGTTCAGCGCGGACGTGGGGCCGAGCAGTATCCCGGCGCCCTTGACCTTCTTGTCGAAGTCCTTGCTCGCGTTGCCCACGCTGCCGATCTTGAAGCCGCGCTTCTGCAGCTCGTCGGCCGTGGTCTTGGCGAGCCCGCTGCGGGTCGTGGCGTTGTAGACGTTCACGGTGATCTGGGCGGGCTTCGGCACGGACGCGGAAGCGGACGCCTTCGGTGACGCGCTCACCCGGGTCGAGCAGTCCGCCTTCGGTCCCGCGGTGGACGCCTTCTTGCCGCCGCCGGTGAAGACGTCGATGAGCTGCAGCGTGCCCCAGCCGATGAGGCCGAGCGCGGCGACGGAGGCCACCACGACGATCACGAGCCGGCCGTGGCGCCGGCGCGGGCGCATGCGCGGGAACTTGTCCCCCGTGATCCGGTACTTCCCGCCCATGCCCGGGGGAGTCAGCATGCTCATGAGCGCAGCGTAGTGCGCCTGAGCGGCGATGCCTACTAGATGATCATTCGACGCCGCACAGGTGAACCCGAAAGGGCCAAGCCTTGGCCGAACGCCCTGGGAGGGTCCGTCAGTCCAGCTCGAGCACGCGCGCGTGCAGCACCTGGCGCTGCTGGAGCGCCGCCCGCACCGCGCGGTGGAGGCCGTCCTCCAGGTACAGGTCGCCCTGCCACTTGACGACGTGGGCGAACAGGTCGCCGTAGAAGGTCGAGTCCTCGGCCAGCAGGGTCTCGAGGTCGAGCTGCCCCTTGGTTGTCACGAGCTGATCGAGGCGGACCGGGCGCGGTGCGACGTCCGCCCACTGCCGGGTGCTCTCCCGGCCGTGGTCGGGGTACGGCCGGCCGTTTCCGATGCGCTTGAAGATCACACGGAAAGCCTACCGGTCCAGACGTTCCGGGCGCAGCCATGGAGACGGAGTGCGAGGCTGGAAAAGACCCAGCAAAGCGGGGCATAAGGGAACAGGGGTCCGAGATGAGTGACAGCGAGACCGTGCCGCCGGCCACCGCTCCCGAAGCGCCCGGGAGCGCTCCCGCCCTCACCCGCGAGGCCCTGGAGATCGCCTCCGGCTACGCCTTCACGGGACCGGCGCTGGATCTCGGCGCACTGCTGTGGGACGGCGCCTGTCTGCCGGACGCGCAGGTCCGCATCCCGCTGCCGATGCTCAACCGCCACGGCCTGGTGGCGGGCGCCACCGGCACCGGAAAGACGAAGACGCTGCAACTGGTCGCCGAACAGCTGTCGGCGCAGGGTGTGCCCGTGTTCCTGGCCGACGTGAAGGGCGACCTGTCCGGGATCTCGGCGCCGGGGCAGCCGGACGACAAGGTGCGGGGGCGGGCCGCCGAGGTCCACCAGCAGTGGAGGCCGGCCGGCTTCCCGGCGGAGTTCTACGCCCTCGGCGGACTCGGCCACGGCATCCCCGTGCGGGCCACGATCACCAGCTTCGGCCCGGTCCTGCTCTCCAAGCTGCTCCGGCTCAACCCGACCCAGGAGCAGTCCCTCGGCCTGATCTTCCACTACGCGGACCAGAAAGGGCTGGAACTGATCGACCTCAAGGACCTGAGGGCGGTCGTCGCGTTCCTCACCTCCGACGAGGGCAAGGCCGATCTGAAGAGCATCGGCGGCCTGTCCACGGCGACCGCCGGGGTGATCCTGCGCTCCCTCACCGCCTTCGAGGCGCAGGGCATGACGGACTTCTTCGGGGAGCCGGAGTTCGACACGGCCGACTTCCTGCGGACCGCGCCGGACGGGCGGGGAGTCGTCTCGGTCCTCGAACTGCCCGCCGTGCAGGAGAAGCCGCAGCTGTTCTCGACCTTCCTGATGTGGCTGCTCGCCGACCTCTTCCACGACCTGCCCGAGGTCGGGGACGCCGACAAGCCGAAGCTGGTCTTCTTCTTCGACGAGGCGCATCTGCTCTTCCACGAAGCCTCCAGGGCGTTCCTGGACGCGATCACGCAGACCGTCCGGCTGATCCGCTCCAAGGGCGTCGGCGTCTTCTTCGTCACGCAGACCCCGAAGGACGTGCCGTCCGACGTCCTCGGCCAGCTCGGCAACCGCGTCCAGCACGCGTTGCGGGCCTTCACGCCGGACGACCAGAAGGCGCTCAAGGCCACCGTGAAGACCTTCCCGAACTCCGCCTACGACCTGGAGGAGCTGCTCACCGGGCTCGGCACGGGGGAGGCCGTGGTGACCATCCTCAGCGAGAAGGGCGCCCCGACGCCGGTCGCCGCGACCCGCCTGCGCGCCCCCGGGTCCCTGATGGGTCCGGTCGACGCCGGCACCCTCGACCAGGCCGTCCGGTCCTCACCTCTGTACGGACGTTACGCACAGGCTGTGGACAGGGAGTCGGCGTACGAGAAGCTGACCTCGGACAAGCCCACCGGCGCCAAGGGCCCGGACGAGATGAGGGAGGCGGCCCGGACACCGAGGTCCAGGCCGCAGCGGTCCGTGGTCGAACAGGTCGTCAGCAGCGGCATGTTCAAGTCCCTGGCCCGCTCCGTCGGCACCCAGATCGGCCACGAGATCAGCCGCTCCCTCTTCGGCACGGCCCGGAGACGCCGGTAACGCCTGCCCGACTCGCAGGGCCGTGTACCGGTCACACCGTGCGCGGCACCTGGTCCGCCCTGCCCTTGATGCGGAGCGCGGTGACGATCTCGACGATCCCGACCGCGACCAGCCAGATGCCGCCGAGCAGGGTGAGGACGGCGACGGAACGGAGGGGCGAGTCGATCAGCACGATCCCCGCGACGAAGGTGAGGACGCCCAGGAGGATCTGCCAGCCGCGGGCCGGCATGGACGAGTCGTGGGCGGCGGCCAGCGTCTGGGTGATCCCGCGGATCAGCCAGCCGATGCCGATCCACAGGCCGAGCAGCAGGATCGACCGCATCGGGCCGCGCAGGCAGAACAGGCCCAGCAGGATCGACAGGGAACCGCTGATGAAGGCCAGGACGCGCAGCGAGGTCGTCCGGTGCGTGCCGAACGCGGCGACCAGTTGGAAGATGCCGCTGATCAGGAGGTACAGGCCGAACAGGACGCCGGCCGCGAGCAGGGAGGCGCCCGGCCAGACGAGGACCAGGATGCCGAGGATCAGGGAGGCGACCCCGGTGAGCAGGACGGCCTGCCAGGCGGCCTGCGAGAGGGTGTGCAGGGGGCCCTCGAAAGGCGGTTCCGGTGCGTGCGGGCCGGACGGGGGCACGGTGGCGTGGGCCCTGCCGTCGTCGTACTGCGGACCCCAGGGGGCGCTGTTCGGCGGGTCGGTCATGAGGTCCATGCTCGGACCGGCGACGCAGGCCGCGCCACCGTTGGGGGGCCGGTCGGCTGACGCCTACCCCTCGGCGGACCTGGCGGCCTTCGCCGCCTTGGCCGCCGCCTTCATCTCCTGCTTGTGCGCCCGCACCTTGGCCAGCGACTCGGGCCCGGTGATGTCGGCGACGGACCGGAAGGACTTCGCCTCGCCGTAAGGCCCGGCGGCCTCCCGCCAGCCCTTGGGCCGCACACCGAGCTGCTTGCCCAGCAGCGCGAGGAAGATCTGCGCCTTCTGACGGCCGAAGCCGGGCAGCTCCTCCAGCCGGCGCAGCAGCTCGGCGCCGTCGCCGACGCCCTTCCACACCAGTTCGGCGTTGCCGTCGTAGTGTTCGACCAGGTACTGGCACAGCTGCTGGATCCGTTTGGCCATCGAGCCCGGGTAGCGGTGCACGGCCGGTTTCTCGGAGAGGACCGCGGCGAAGACCTCCGGATCCTGTGCGGCGATCTCGTGCGCGTCCAGGTCGTCGGCGCCGAGCCGCTCCGCGATGGTCCGAGGCCCCTTGAACGCCCACTCCATCGGGACCTGCTGGTCCAGCAGCATCCCGGTCAGCGCGGCGAGCGGGGACCGCCCGAGGAGCGCGTCGGCCTCGGGGTCCTGGGCGAGGTGAAGGGTGACGTCCATGACCCCGATCATGCCTCGCCACGGGTCAGGGCTCCACGTGAGCGCTGGGCAGGGCCGCGCCGAACTCGGTCGCCGGTCTCCACGGCGCCCGTGGTGTCCCTTGGCGGTCGCCAGACCCGAGGCCGAACCCCGCAGAAGGTCGGCGGTGATGCCCTGCGCACTGCGGTTCGACGTGCGGGCCGTTGTCGACGAACACCGAGCCGCGCAGATCGTCGTCCCCTAGGGGCCCGTCAGCCAGAACCGCTCGGCCTTGCGCGTACCCGGCCCGGTCGAGGTCGGCGCTGGTCACCGTTCGGCCGAAGCCGTCCCAGGTCTCGGGGGCACCCGGGGTCCCGGCCGTGGACTGCGTGATGACGGTTCGTCGGGTGGCGCTGACCGACGCCCCCGGGCCTCCGTACCTCGGATACCCCCGTGGACCCACGAGAGCCGCGAAGAGTTGTACGCGGACCTGATCGCGCGAACCGGCCTCGTCCGGGGCCGCGGTGAGCACGGAGGCGTTCGCGTGCGTACGTATCTCGAAGGCGGCGAGTCCGACGACGGAGAGACGACGTGGAGTGTGAGGGTGCCGGCGGCCGCGGCCGCGGGCGAGGCCGGGGACTTCGGGGGCTGGTGCTGCTGGTGGCCGCGCTCGTCCTGCTCGTCCTCGGCTCGGCGGCCCCCGCGTCGGCGCACGCCGCCCTCAAGTCCACCGACCCCGAGGACGGAACGGTCCTCAGGTCGGCCCCCCGGCAGATCACCCTGACCTTCACCGAGTCCGTCGGTCTGCTCGACGACTCCTTCCGCGTGCTCGACCCCGACAACCGCCGGGTGCGCATCGGCGAGGCGCAGCACGCGCGGGGGCGCTCCGACACCGCGAGCGTGACCCTCCCGGCGAAGCTGGCCGACGGGACCTACGTGGTGGCCTGGCGGGTCGTCTCGGCGGACAGCCACCCGGTGGGGGGCGCGTTCACCTTCTCGGTCGGCAAAGCCTCCGCGACGGTGGCGCCGGTGGACACCGGCCCGGTGGAGAACCCGGCGACCGAGAGTCTGTACAACATCGGCCGGTACCTGGCCTACCTCGCGGCGGCCCTGGTGATCGGTACGGCCGGCTTCGTCCTCCTGTGCCGCCCGCCGGACCGGCGTCCGCTGCGAAGGCCGCTGGTGGTGGGCTGGTGGACCCTGCTGGGCACCACCCTGCTCCTGCTGTTCCTTCGCGCCCCGTACGAGACCGGCGCGGGCCCGGCGACGGCCTTCGACGCCGCAGCGCTGACCCGCACCCTGACCGGCCGCCCGGGGCTCGCCCTGCTGACCCGCCTCGCCCTGCTGCTGACCGGCGCCGCCGCCTTCGTACTCCTTCGCAAACACCCGGCGCGGCAGCGCCTGGTGCGGCCGTCCGGTGCGTGGAGCGCCGGCGCGGGGCCGCTCGCCGCCGCCGGCGTCCTCGCCGTGGCGCTGGCGCTGACGTGGGCCGCGGCCGAGCACGCCTCGGCGGGCGTCCAGGTGCCCTTTGCGATGGTGTCCACGGTGCTGCACCTGCTGGCGATGGCGCTCTGGCTGGGCGGTCTCACGGCGCTGCTGATCCTGCTGCACCGTGCCGAGGTCCCCGCAGTGACCGTGGCCCGCTTCTCGCGCCTCGCGTTCGTCTGTGTGGCCGTCCTGGTCGCCACCGGCGTCTACCAGTCCTGGCGGGGCCTCGGCTCCTGGGACGCGCTCACGGGGACCACGTACGGCCGTCTGCTGGTCGCCAAGCTCGCCGCGGTGGTGCTGCTGCTGACGGCGGCGCGGTTCTCCCGGCGCTGGACGGCGGCGCTGGCCATGTCCGGTGCCGGGACGGTCGTACCGGAACGCGTGGCGGAGCCGGTGGGGGGCCCGGCGCTGCCCGCCCGGCCCGTGGCCCTCCCCGCGGCCTCCGACGGCGTCCAGGCGCCAGCCAAGGCCCTTGACGGGCCCTCCCCGGCGGCAGGGGACGGCCCGCCCGAGCCTTCAGGGCCCGACCGGTACCGCAGCGGCCTTCGCCGCTCCGTGCTCGCCGAGGTCACGGTGGGCGTGGTGGTGCTGGTGATCACGACCGTGCTGGGCGGCACGCTGCCGGGGCGTGCCGCGGCCGAGGCGGTGCAGGCACCCGCGGCCGCCGGGGGGCTGCCCGCCGCGTCCGTCACGATGGTGCCGTTCGACGTGGGGACCCCCGGCGGGCACGGTCAGGTGCAGATCACCCTCGACCCCGGCCGGGTCGGCGACAACACCGTGCAGGCCGTGGTCTTCGGGTCCGACGGCGGCATCGTCAGCGTCCCCGAGCTGCGGCTCTCGTTCACCCTGCAGGCTCAGAAGATCGGCCCGCTGGACGCGAAACTCACCGACCAGGGCGGCTACTGGGGGACGAACTCGCTCACGCTGCCCATCGCCGGTACCTGGACCATGAACGTCACGGTCAGGACGTCCGACATTGATCAGGTGACCACAACCAGGACCGTCCGTATCGGTTGAGTCACTTCGCGTAGCCGACCGTCCCGGCTCGCGAACAGAATTGATCACAACTGTGTCGGTTACGTTTCCACAAAGCTCTAGGGCAGCTCTTGACCCATGACCTGATATGGGGCTGTTATTACCGCCACGATGTTCGGTCGAGTTGATTTCTGGTCGGTTTCGACTTGTTTCGACGTGGCGCAGTTGTGGCCGAACCCTGCCTTCAGGAGCCGTACATGGACCTCTCCCCCTCGGGCCTCTCTCTTCCCTCGCCCAGCCGGCGCAGTGTGCTGCGTGGTGTGGGTGGTGCCGCGCTGCTCGCCGGCGCGGGTATCCCGTTGCTGAGCGCCTGCGGGAGCAGCAGCGGCAGTTCGTC
>NZ_JBIWPO010000016.1:0-178203 GCF_044768275.1 Streptomyces sp. NPDC101152
CACGTCGTCCCGGTCGACGGTCAGGTCATCGGCGAAGTGCCGGTCGCCGGTGGCGTCGGGCACGTACTTCACAGTGACAACGATCCTCAAGCTCAAGGTTCCTTCTCCTCAACGGGTTGTGCGCGTCATTGGCCGCTGCGACGCAGCCGTACGCGGTACGAGTAGTGCTCGGGCAGGAAGTGACTGATGGCCAGCTCGACGAGCTGACCGGTGACCGTCTGGTACACGCGGTCGATGCGCAGCAGAGCCCGGCCCGGTTCGCAGCCCAGGTGTTCGGCGATCTCCGCCGTGGCCTCGGCGACCGTGATGCTCTGCTCGGCCTCCGCGATCGGTTCGGGCAGCCGTTGGTCGAGCAGCCCGATGACGGTGAAGGCGTTGGGTGTGCCGGGCAGCGTCAACTCCTCGACGTCGTCCAGCAGTCGGCCGATGGCGGGTGGCAGCCACACCGAGGTGTGGCAGAACGCCACGTCGTCGTGCCGTCGCAGGAAGGACAGCTTGTGCACGCCGTCGGTGTGCAGACCGAGCCGGCCCGCCGCGTCGACGTCGACCCGCCGGTGCAGCGGCGTGACGACGTCCATGCGGGTGTCGATGGACAACCCCATCAGATCGTCCACGGAGCCGAACTGCCGCAGATACTGTTCCTCGCGGGGGGTGGCGAACGTCCCGCGCCCCGGCACCCGGTAGACGAGCCCCTCGGCGACGAGATCCTGGAACGCCCGGCGCACCGTCTGCCGGCTCACGCCGTAGGTCTCGGCCAGCTCGGCCTCCGTGGGAAGCCGTACACCGTCCGGGTAGTCGTGCCGCAGGATCGCCGCCCGCAGTTCGCGCGCGAGCCGCAGGTAGGTGCTCTCCCGCTGGGGCTGTTCAGCCATCGAGACCGCCCCTCGCCACCAACTGCGCCGCGATCACGTTCCGTTGAATCTCGTTCGTGCCCTCGCCGACGATCATCAACGGCGCGTCCCGGAAGTAGCGTTCGACGTCGAACTCGGTCGAGTAGCCGTAACCGCCGTGGATCCGCACCGCGTTGAGTGCGATCTCCATGGCCGTCTCGGACGCGAACAGCTTGGCCATGCCCGCCTCCATGTCCACCCGCCGTCCGGCGTCGGCCTCCCGGGCGGCGTGCAGCACGAGGTGGCGGGCCGCGGTGAGCTTGGTCGCCATGTCGGCCAGGTAGTTGCCGATCGACTGGTGCCGCCAGATCGGCCTGCCGAAGCTCTCCCGCTGCTGGGCGTATCGCAGCGAGTCCTCCAGTGCCGCCCGGCCCACGCCCAGCGCTCGGGCGGCGACCTGGAGCCGGCCGGTCTCCAGCCCCTTCATCATCTGGCCGAAGCCCCGGCCCTCCTGGCCGCCCAGCAGCGCCTCGACCGGCACCCGGTAGCCCTCGAAGGACAACTCGCAGCTCTCCACGCCCTTGTAGCCGAGCTTGGGCAGGTCCCGGGAGACGACCAGGCCGGGCCCGTGCTCGGCGAGGAGGACAGAGATGCCCCGGTGGCGTGGCTCGGCGGCCGGGTCGGTCTTGCACAGCAGCGCGATCAGGCCGGCGCGGCGGGAGTTGGTGATCCAGGTCTTCGCCCCGTCGACGACGTACTCGCCGCCCTCACGGCGTGCGACGGTCGTCATCGCCTGCAGGTCGGAACCTCCGCCCGGTTCGGTCAGCGCCATCGTCGCGCGGACCTCCCCGGTGGCCAGCCGTGGCAGATGGCGCCGCTTCTGCTCCTCGGTGCCGTACAGCAGGAGCAGCTTCGCCACGACCGTGTGGCCGCCCACCGCCCCGGCCAGGCTCATCCAGCCGCGCGCGAGTTCCTCGGTGACCAGCACGAAGCAGGACGTGGAGACGGGGTTGCCGCCGTACTCCTCGGGGATCGCCAGGCCGTACACGCCCAGTTCCTTCATCCGCTGGATGAGGTGCTCGGGGTAGGTGTCGGAGTGCTCGAGCTCCTTGACGACGGGCTTGACGTCCTTGTCGGCGAATTCGCGCACGGTCCGCACGACGAGCCGCTCGTCGTCGGGCAGAAGGTCCAGGACGCTCATGGGGTGCTCTCCACAGGTCGTCAGATGACGGCGTCGGCGCGCAGGGCGGCGATGTCGTCGCGGGTACGGCCGAGTTCGGTGAGGATCGCGTCGGTGTGCTCACCCACGTCCGGTACGGGGTCCATGCGCGCGGGCACCCCCGCGAGGTCGGCGGGCGGGAGCAGCGCCTGGACCGTCGCACCGGGCACCGCCACCTCCTGCCAGCGCCCCCGGGCGGCCAGCACGGGGTGGTCGAGGAACGCGGCGACGTCGTTGACCCCGGCGCAGGCGATGCCGATCCGCTCGAGTTCCTCGAGGTTCTCCTCGGCGTCGCAGCGGACGATGCGCGCGGCGACGATCGCGTTCAGCTCCGCGCGGTGGGCCACGCGCCGGGAACCGGTGGCGAAACGCGGGTCGTCGGTCAGCTCGGGCCGCCCCAGGAACTCCGCGCACAGCACGGCCCATTCGCGCTCGTTCTGGATGGAGAACAGCACCTGTCCGCCGTCGGCGGTCGGGAAGGCGCCGTAGGGGGCGATGGTCGCGTGCTGGGTGCCGAGGCGGGCGGGCTGGGTTCCGCCGTAGCGTGTGTAGTAGGCGGGCTGGCCCATCCACTCCGCCAGCGCCTCGAACAACGACACCTCGACGGGATGCGTCCGGCCGGTCGTGGCCCGCGTGTACAGGGCGGTCAGGACCCCGCTGTAGGCGTACATCCCGGCGGCGATGTCGGCGACCGAGATCCCGACCCGCGCCGTCTCCTCGGGCGTTCCGGTCAGGGAGACCAGGCCGGTCTGGCACTGCACCAGCAGGTCGTACGACTTGCGGTCGGTCCACGGCCCGCTCGTGCCGTACCCGGAGATCGTGCACGGCACCAGCCGCGGGTAGCGCTCGGTGAGCGCCGCCGTACCGAGTCCCAGCCGGCCGGCCGCGCCCGGCGCGAGGTTCTGCACGAACACGTCGGCGCCGTCGAGGAGTTGGTGCAGGATCTCCAGGCCTCGTGGGTCCTTCAGGTCCAGCGTGACGGATTCCTTGGAGCGGTTGAGCCAGACGAAATAGCTGGAGTGCCCGTGCACGGTCGTGTCGTAGCGGCGCGCGAAGTCGCCCTCTCCCGGCCGTTCCACCTTGATGACGCGGGCGCCGAGATCGGCGAGTTGCCGGGTCGCGTAGGGTGCGGCGACCGCCTGCTCGACACTGACCACGGTGATGCCGGAGAGGGGGAGTCGGGGCACGGTCATGCCTCCTCGTGAGGGAAGTGCTCACGCAGTACCGCCCGTGCGCCGGCCCAGGTCAGCCCGTCCAGCAGCCCCGGTACGTCCGGACCGCAGAGAGTGGCCTTCGCGCGCAGGTCGGCGTCCGACAACGGTCGTGGCGGTGAGCCGGGCGGCAGTGCCAGTTCGGTGGACAGCTCCTGACCGTCGGCGAGAGCGACGCGCAGGGCCACACAGCCGTCCAGCAGGCTGCTCGTCTCCCCGGGCAGCACCTCGACCCGTACGAGGCCGAGGAGTTTCTGTGCCGCGGGCCGCCCCACGGCCGCGTCCGTGAAGCTGTCGAATCCGGGCCAGTCGTCCAGCAGTACGGTCGCCACCGCGTACGGCAGCGAGAACTTGCCTTCCAGGCCGGTCGCCGGACGGTCGTGGATGAGCGGCTGAACGGTCCCCGCCGGCGTGGTGACCGTGACCCCCGTGATCTCACCGCGGATCCGGCCGCGTAGCTCGCGCAGCGCGGCGATGGGCCGCTGCATCGCGTAGCAGCAGGGGAACAGCTTGACCGCGAGACCGCCGGGGACGGCGGGGGCAGCGGGGAAGCCGACGGCCGGCGTGCCGCCGACCTGTCCGAGCCAGGCGTCCAGGGCGCGCGGGTCGGCGGTGGCCCCCGCCCGAGCCAGCCGTGCCGCCCGTACGCCCGCCTCGGCCGCGAAGCCGACCTGCAACGACTTGCCGTGCGTCCCGAAGGCCTCCTGTACCCCACCGGCGGCGGGCACGGCGAGCGCCATCGCGGTGGCGAGCCCGTCCACGTCCAGGCCCAGGGCGATCCCGGCCGCGACGGCGGCGGCCGGGGCACCGGCCGTGCAGGTCGCGTGCCAGCCGGCCGCGTAGTGCTCCCAGCCCAGCATGGCGCCGAGCCGGGCCATGACCCCTGCGCCCGCCAGATAGGCGCGGGCGTCGCCACCCGCGGCGAGCACGGCCGGGACGGTGACCACGGAGATGTGCGTGGTGGTGTCGGTGTGCAGGTCGTCGAAGTCCAGGACGTGGGCCATCGCCGCCCAGCGGGCCGCGTCGGGCAGGGACGCGGTGATCGGCCGCAGCGGATGCGACCGGGCGGCCAGCGCCACCGCGACGGTGTCCGCGAGAGCCCGCTCCGCCAGCGCCAGGTCGTCCGGCGCCGGGCGGAGCTCGTGGGCCCACCGGGCCAGCGCTCGCGCTACGGTCATGAGCAGATTTGTACGGCCAAATCCTGAGCGCTGTCAACGCTGAGTGACGCGACCTGACATGTGGCTTTCCGCACCCTCCGGATGTGGCGAAGCAGACATCCGCGCCAGGGGAACGCCTTTGTACGCCCCAAGAGCGGCCGAAGCGTGCAGTGAGACCGACCAGGCCGCCTCCGCGTTCAGGTCGAGCAGTCGGAAGTCGCCTTCTTGTTCAGCGAGAATGACGTTTCCGAGTCAGAGTGCTCCATCGGCGGGCAGCGGCGCCATCTGCGGGGCGGGCTCGATGCTGCGGGGGAGCAGCAGCGGTGTGGCGAGGGCGAGGACGCCTGCGATCGCGATGGCCGTGCGGGTGTCGGTCACCCCGGCCAGCACACCCCACAGGGCGGTCAGCCCGGCGGTCGTCGCCTTGCCGGTGACCGACCATGCGGAGAGCACGCGGGCCGCCCGGTCCGCCGCCGTCCGCCGCAGTCGCAGGGTGGCGTACACCGGGTTGAAGACGGCGCAGGACGTGATCACCCCCAGCTCCACGGCCATGACGAGCACCAGCCCCGCCGTGCCGGGCCCGACGAAGGCCAGGCCGATGGGCCAGCACGCGCGCAGCCACCCCGACGTGAGCAGCACCCGCCGCTCTCCGAAGCGGGGCACCAGGACGCGGGCCAGCCGTGAGCCGATGAGGCCGCCGATGCTGGGCACGGAGAAGGCCAGACCGTACTGCCAGGCCGTGAACCCGAGATCGCCGACCATCAGCACGGCGAGCAGCGGTAGCGACACCATGATCATCGCGTTGTAGAGCACGGTGTTGAGGAACAGTGGCCGCAGCACCGGATGGGCCACGACGTACCGCCAGCCCTCGAGGAGACCGCCGGCCCGCGCAGGGTCCGTCCGCACGGGATGCGTCTCCGTCCCGCCGATCGCACGGACCCCGACGGCCGACAGCAGGAAGCTGACCGCGTTGACCAGGGTGGTGGTCACCGGCCCGAACAACCCCATGGCGGCCCCGCCGAGCGGCGGCCCCAGGATCGTCGCGGTCCACTGCGTCGCCTCGAACCGCGCGTTGGCGGCCAGCAGGTCCTCCGGCGGCAGCAGCGACTTCAGGAAGGCCCCACTGGCCGCCGTGAAGCTGATGTCCGCGGCGCCGACGACGATCGACACAACCAGGAGTTGTACGAAGGTGAGGGCGTCGAGCGCGTAAGCCGCCGGAACGCTCAGCAGCACCCCACAGCGGACCAGGTCCATGGTCATCATCACGGGCCGCTTGTGCCGGAACTCCATCCACGGCCCAAGCGGCGTCGCCACGGCCGCCCCCACCGCGAGCCCGGCGGCCGACAGCACCGCCACCTCAGTGGCCCCGGCGTGCAGCACCATGACCGCGATCAGCGAGAACGCGTCATAGGCGAGCCACGTTCCGAGCGCGCTGACGGCGTACGCCCCCCACAGCCAGCCGAACCGCCGCCCCAGCGATCGCCCGCCCCGCATGCACGCCTCCCCGTCCCGCCCGAACACCGACCGGCGACATCAAAGCCGCTCACGGGCCGTGGGGGCAAACAACCGACACGCTCGACCAGAGACAACCGGGCGTTGTGGGCGAGCGTTCGCTACAGCATCACCGGACGCTGTAGAAAGGGGGCCGTGGATCTCGACGCAGTACGCACCTTCGTGGCCGTCGCGGACGCCGGACGGTTCCGGGAAGCGGCCCTCACCCTCTCCGTCACCCAGCAGGCGGTCTCCAAGCGCGTCGCCGCGCTGGAGCGGGACCTCGGCGCGCGCCTGTTCACCCGCACGGCACGCGGAGCGCGGCTCACCATCGACGGGCAGGTCTTCCTGCCGCACGCCCGCGAGCTGCTGCGGGCCGAGGAACAGGCGGCCGCCTCCGTCAGCCCCGGCCGCCGTGCCCTGCGCGTCGACGTCATCGGCCGCCGGCTCGCACCGGCCGACCTGGTACGCGACTTCCACCGCACGCACCCCGACTCCGCCCTCGACGTCGTGACCCTCTTCGACGCCGAAGCGGCGATCGCCGCGGTCCGCTCCGGCACCATCGACGCGTCCTTCCGCGCCCTCACCCTCCCCGCCCGGCACCTGCCCGAGGGCGTCGAGGCGGCCCGCGTGCACGACGAGCCCCTCCAGCTCCTCACCGGTCCCGGGCACGCGCTCGCCGCCGCCCGCGCCGTCACCCCGGCCCAACTGGCCGGGCACCGCATCTGGATGCCCGGCAACGTCGCCGGCACCGAGTGGGCCGCCTTCTACGACGACCTCGCCGCAGCCTTCGGCTTCACCATCGAGGTCACCGGACCGGACTTCGGCACCGAACCGCTCCTCGACACGATCGCCGACTCCCCGCACCTGGCGACCTTCGTCGGGGTCCAGACCCGTATGGTCTGGCCGGCCGGCCACGACCTGCGCCGCATCCCGCTGCGCGACCCCACGCCCGTCTACCCGCACTCGCTGATCTGGCGCGCCGACAACCCGCACCCGACACTGGCCGCACTGCGCGCCCACCTCGGCACCGCCCGGCGGGACGCGGACAGCTGGACCCCGAAATGGGCCCGCTGACGCATCACGTCACCGCGCCCGCCGCCTTCAGCGTCAGGATCCGCTCCCTGCGCCCCACCGACGTCGACGTGGCCGAACTGGACCGACTCACCGATCCCGCACGGCGGGTGGACCTGGTCCGCTCCCGGCTGCGGGCTCCGCTCCAGGGGTGGGCCACCTGTACCCGCCCGCGAACGGCGGCACGACTTCCCGGAGTTGGCCGCGCACGCTCATTAACGAACAGCCCTCCAGCGGGCACAATCTGAGCCTCGGGTATTCGGCCCGGGCCTATCACCTGAAGGTGCTGTCGTTCGCCGAGGTGCGCGGTGACCCAAGAGGCCGACATCGCCGCGCCCCCACGACAAGGGAGAGCGGGATGAACCAAGCCGATGTGGTCGCACTGCTGTTGCGCCTGGTCCTGGGCGTCGTCATGATCGCGCATGGCCTCAACCACTGGCGCGGGGGCGGCCGCATCGCCGGCACCGCCCGCTGGTTCACCGGCCTCGGCCTGCGCCACGGCGTGCTGCAGGCCTGGATGAGCGTGGTCACGGAGATCGGCGCGGGCGTCCTCCTGCTGGCCGGTCTGCTCACCCCGCTGGCCTGCGCGGCCGTCATCTCGGTGATGCTGGTCGCGGGCCTGCTCGCGCACCGCCCGAACGGGTTCTTCGTGTTCAAGGAGGGCTACGAGTACGTCCTCACCCTCGCCGTCGTCTCCCTGGCGCTGGCCGTGCTGGGCCCGGGCGACACCTCGCTCGACGAGGCCGCCGGCATCCAGCTGACCGGATGGGCGGGCTTCGGCGTCGCGCTCGGCGTGGCCGTCGTGGCGACCGCCGGCCTCCTCGCCACCTTCTGGCGCCCGCAGCCGGCACCGGCGGCGACGCCGAGTCCCGAATCCCTTGAGCAGGAGGCCAGTTGACGCGTGGCGGATTCATCGGCCTGGGCGGCCAGGGCGCCCTCATGGTCCTCCGCCCCGCCGCCCTCGTGCCGTTCGCCGGCACCGCGGCCGCCCAAGCAGGTCCGGCCGACCTGGCCGCGGCCAGCGACCTGGTCTGCGTGTGCGCCGTCAACGACGCGGATGTCGAGGAGGTGTGGTCGTCACCGGCGCGAACGGCATCCTTGCGCCGCGCTCGCCCTGATGAACAGGCGACGTCCGGCGGTCGGTCGAGGCCCCGCACCCCGCATCCCTCCCGCCTGCTATACACGTGCCGTGGCGGACGATCCCAGTGGTTTCCAGACAGCACAGTCGGCGCTCGTGGTACGTGTGCCCGAAGCCGAACCCGCGGTGGGGACCTGGCGCCGGCGCCTCGACCCCGCGGCCCGGGCGGGCGTCCCGGCCCATGTCACCGTGCTCTTCCCGTTCCTGCACGCCGACCACATCGACGACGGCGTCTGTGCCGCGCTCGACGAGCTGATCGGCGGGCAGCGGCCATTCGACGTACGGTTCGCGACCTGCGGACGGTTTCCCGGCGTCCTCTACCTCGCCCCCGATCCCGACACCCCCTTCCGTCGGCTCACCAAGGCGGTCGTCGAGCGGTGGCCCGAGGCACAGCCGTACGGCGGCAAGTACGAGCCGGTCCCCCACCTGACCGTCGCCCAGACTCAGGACGAGACCCTTCTCGTCGAGGCGGAGACCGATCTCGGCGCGGGCCTGCCCATCGCGGCCCGCGTGTCGACGGTGGACCTCGTGGTCTTCAACGGCGAGCGCTGGGAGGGCCGGGCCTCCTTCGCCCTCCGCCGGCAGGGGGCCCGCGACCGCTAGGGGGTGTTTTGAAAGCCCCGCACAGCACCCACGGCGCCCGGCACGCCCTCTCGCCGCACCGGCCGAAACCCCAAGTACGTCCGGTCCATCAACGGCGTCTTCCGTCCGGCACGCCGAGAGGACGCCCCGGACCCCGCTCCTTACCGGGCAAACGTTGCCTGCCGCGGCACTAGGACCGGGCCAAGTGCCGCATGGTCAGGGCAAGTTGCAGTCGCAGTCGGCCCTGCGGCGTGCGCAACGGCCAGCCCAGCAGGTGCTCGGCCTGGGTCAGGCGGTCCTGGAGGGTGGAGTGGTGCACGTTGATCTCGGCGGCGGCCGCCCGCTGACTCGCCGTGGCGGCCACGGCGTTGAGGGTGGCCAACAGCCCGGGCACCGCGGCCGCCGCGGCCTCCAGGGCGCGCACGTCGGCCGGCGGTTCGGCGCCCGGCACGACCAGATCCGCGAGCAGCGCGATGCCGCCCAGTTCGTCGGCGCACACCACGCGCGGTCCGGGGTCCTGCGCGGTGCCGTCGGCCGTGAACCGCAACGCCGTGCGGGCGGCCGCCCAGGAGCCCGGCAGGTCGAGCACGGGCACGGCGGGGCCGATGCCCAGGCGGCCGACGGGCAGTTCGGTGTCGGAGGGCCGACCGCCCGCCCGGGCCACCAGGACGCGGGGCCGGCCGTCGCCCGGGGCGAGGGCGCGCAGTCGTACGGCCGGGTCGGCGGGGGCGACGCCGAGGCGCCGTGCCGCGTGCAGCCGGTCCGGCTCGGGCACCGTGGCGTCCAGCAGCGTCTCGACCAGCGCGGGGTCGTCGGCGGGGGAGGCGGGGGCGCGGCCCCGGGTACGGTCCAGGACCAACCGGAGGGCGCCTGCGGCCCGCTCCAGGATCACCGCGTCCACCACGCTCGGCGCGCTGCCGGCCCGTTCCAGCCACAGGGCCGGGGCCCCGCCGGGCTCCAGCGCGGCGCACGGCCAGTCCGCCTCCGGCGGGGCCTCGCTGTCCTTGCGGACCCCGTCGGGCTCGACCCGGACCCGCACGTGCCGTCCCGCGTCGACCAGCCGCGCCGGACACCCGGCCAGCACCGCGGCCCCGCGCACCAGAGCCTCCAGACCGGCCTTGGTCTCGGCCAGCCGGTCGAAGTAGGAAATGACCTGCACCGCGGCCCCGGCGTCCGGATCCAGCGCGGTCAACCGTCCAGCCAGCTCTTTCATACGCACATGGTGCGCCATCCACCCGCCGAGAGGGACCCCACGCGAACCACCTCCCCCGCAACCGGTGACGTGCCGCGTCCGGCTGCGGGGGAGGGGGCTCGCACAGGTCACGGCTCAGCTGGTGGGCGTCGCCTGGTGGCGCATTGGCGCCGGTGGCTCTCGCGCCCGCGTGCGATCACCGGATGAGCGGGCGCTGGGGTGTCGGACTGTGTCCGGTGCGTCGGCGCGGGCGATCCGGCTGCTTGGTGGGAGGTCGCGGCGGTCACTGGCCCGCCGGTGGCCGGCGCGCGGTGGGCTCATCGGCCGCGGCCACCGCGCGGCCGTGCCGTCACCCGATCAGTCGGCGCAGCCAGTTCAGGTGTGCTGCTCGGGACGCCTGGGACAGGGCCGCCTGGGGGGCGAAGCCGTCGAAGCCGTGGAAGCCGCCGGGCCAGACGTGCAGTTCGGCGATTCCGCCGGCCTGCCAGATGCGGGAGGCGTAGGCGACGACCTCGTCCCGGAAGGTCTCCGCCGAGCCGACGTCCAGGAAGGCCGGCGGGAGGCCGGTGAGATCCTCGGCGCGGGCCGGCGCGGCGTACGGGGAGACGTCCGGGCCGCCGCGCGCGGCGCCGAGCAGCGCCGTCCAGCCGGTCTCGTTGGCCGTGCGGTCCCACACGCCCAGGCCGGCCATCTGGTGCGTGGACGGCGAGTCGTTGCGGTCGTCCAGCATCGGGCACATCAGCACCTGCCCGAGGGGCCGGGGCCCCTCGCGGTCCCGGGTGAGCAGGGCCAGCGCCGCGCTCAGCCCGCCGCCCGCGCTCGCCCCCGCGATCACGATCCGCTCGGGATCGCCGCCCAGTTCCTCGGCGTGCTCGGCCGTCCACACCAGCCCGGCGTACACGTCCTCGATCGGCGCCGGGTGCGGATGCTCCGGTGCGAGCCGGTACTCCACGGACACCACCACCGCGTCCAGCTCCTTCGCCCACGCCAACGGCACGTCCACCCCGACGCGGTTGTTGCCGATGATCATGCCGCCGCCGTGCACGTGGTAGAAGACGGGACGCGGTCCGGCGCTCGCCGGGGCGGCCGGACGGCAGATGAGCAGCGAGATGTCGGGCGCGTTCTCCGGCCCCGGCACGGCACGGTCCTCGACCTCGAAGAAGCCGCCCGCCGTCAGGTCGAGCTGAGCCAGCAGCTCGATGCCCGGACCCTGGCGGACCACGTCGATCTCGTCCAGGGTGAGACCGGGCGAGATCATGTCCTTGATCAGCTCCAGTGCTCCGGAGAGTTCCGGGTCGAACGGCGGGGGAACGAGGGTCATGGCTGTCTCCTCACACGGGGGTGCGGCGGCTCGTGCCGACATGATCCGGGCACCGGCCGCCGTCCGGACCGCCGCCGTACGGCGGAACCTGCCCGCCGAACGGCGGGTGTCCCTCTCACGCGTCGGAGTCGGGCTCGTTGCGTGCCGCCGCGTACGCCTGGGCCGGGGTCATCGCGACCCCGTTGAGGGAGACCGTCCTGTACGGGCTGACCTTGGCGCAGGTCCGGGAGTCGTCGGCGGTGGAGGCGCGCGCGTTGGCGGTCGCGGTCTTCGCGGTGGCGGCGGTGTCGGGATACGTCGTACCACTGGACCAGTCGCTGCCGATCACCAGGACCAGGCCGGCGGTCGAGCCCTGCTTCAGCGCGGAGCCCGGCAGATTGAGGGCGTCGGCGACCGTGTGGGCCTCCGCCTTCCGTCCGGGACCGTAGGTCAGCGTCGTGGACGTCGCCGGGTACGGCGCGTTGGCGGTCTTCGTGCCGGGACCGAAACCGCCCCCGGTCAGGGCGGTCGCGACGGCCAGGGCGCGGCCCTTGATGCCGGCGCCGTTCTCGACCGTGACGTCGATCGCGGACCTGGAGACGGGGGACGCGCTCGCCGTGGCCTTCGCGGTGGCGGACGCCGCCGGCGTCTTCTCACCCGAACCGGTGGTCAGCGACTGGTCGTTGGCGATCGTGGCGAACAACGACCTGGCGCCGGCGCCCACCACGACACGGTCGCGGTTGGTGGGGTCGGGGGCGGTCTGCATGGTCGTGAACGTCATCCGCTTCGTGGGGACCTTGTTCACGTCGGCCGCGAGCGCGACCAGTCTGCCGACGCTGCCGAGGCCGTCGTCCACGGTGAGCGCCTTGGTGGCCGCGTCCGCGAGGTCGTACACGGCGACGGGGTCGGTGAGGGTGCCCGCGCTCTTGAACTTGCGGATCATCGCGCTGAGGAAGAGGTGCTGGGAGACCGTACGGCCCAGGTCGCTGCCGTCACCGAAGCCGTGCCGGGAGCGGACGAACTCCAGCGCACCCTCGCCCTTGAGGGTGTGGGTGCCCTTGGACAGCTTCAGGTGCGAGTAGGTGTCGTACACGTTGTCGCTGACGCACACCGAGACGCCGCCGACCGCGTCCGACATCTTGACCACACCCGAGAAGTCCAGCTTCACGAAGTGGTCGATGGGGATGCCGGTGAGCTGGTGGATGGTGGCGACCTGGCAGGCGGGGCCGTACGTGAGGGCGCTGTTTATCTGCCCGTAGTAGCCGTTGGTGGCCTGGCCACTGGAACTGTCCTTGCAGGCCGGGATGTTCGTCATGGTGTCGCGGGGGATGCTCATGACGGTGGCGTTGGAGCGGTCGGCCGATATGTGGACGACCATCTCCACGTCCGCGTTGCCGTAGCCGCTCTGCACCCCGGTCTTCGAACAGCCGCCGCCGAGCCTGCAGTCCGCGGCGCTGGTCCGGCCGTCCGAGCCGATCACCAGGATGTTGATCGGCGTCCGGCCGAAGGCGTCGGCCTTCTCCGCGCCGCCCTTGCCGTCCAGTGAGACGCTGTTGATGTTGCCGTTGAGGTGCTGGTAGAACCACCAGCCGACCCCGGCGGTGCCCAGCACGAGGACAGCGAGGCACAGGACGACGGCTTTCAGGAGCCGCCTGCCGCGCCCGGGCCGCCTCGCTTTCCCCGCTGCCCGGCCGGTCGTTGGACGCTCCGCGCCGGTTGTCCGCGTCCGTGGTTCGGGTACGCGGGAGGCGCGGCGTCGCGTGGCCTGAGAACTCCGTCCGTGCCAGGGGTCGCTCATCTCCCACTCCCATGAACGGTCGGGCCCGGTCAGGCACGTTGGTTGCGTGATTGCGCAATCTAGCAAACGAATGGAGGATGGAAGCCCGATCTCGGCGGGACGGCGGCCCGACCGCGTCGGTCAGGCGGCCTGCGGTGGGCCCGGCGTAACGGAATTACACCTGATCAATGACCATTTCTTGCACATGGTCGGGTTATCTTTTCAGCGGATCGACGGCCACCGACCAGGCCACACGTTTTTCGACCAGGCCACATGTTTCGACCATGGGGGAACAGCGCGATGAAGCGGCACGGGAAGCGGTGCAGGTACGCCGGGGTGGCGGGGGCCGTCGCGGCGGCCCTGGCGGTCGGCGGCTGCGGCGGCGGGAGCGGAAGCGGTCATGCCGCTGGCGCCTCACAGTCCGCCGCGACGGGTGGAACCACCACCCCCGCGCCTGGTGCCGCCCAGGCCGCGGCCTGGCACAAGTGGGGCCTGACGCCGCTGCCCACCGCCCCCGAACCCCCGGCCGACAAGCCGGTGAAGCTGTCCGCCACCGGAGCGGTGCCGGTCTTCACCCACATACCGACCTCCCAGAAGGTCGTCTTCATCACCGTCGACGACGGGCTGGAGAAGGACCCCAGGTTCATCACGATGATGCGGGACCTGAAGGTCCCGATCACGATGTTCCTGATGAACGACGCCATCAAGTCCGACTACGGGTACTTCCGGCAGTTGCAGGCACTGGGTGACCGCATCCAGAACCACACCCTGCACCACCCCGTGATGAGCGCCGTCCCGCTGGCCCGCCAGAAGGCCGAGGTGTGCGGCGACCAGAAGATCCTCACCGAGGAGTACGGCAGCGCGCCGTTCCTGTTCCGCCCGCCCTACGGTGCCTACAACGCCAACACGAGGATCGCGGTCGGGGAGTGCGGGCCCCGCGCGATCGTGTGGTGGCGGGAGTCCATGCAGATCCGCCAGATGCAGTACCAGAATCCCGCCAAGAAGCTGCGGCCCGGCGACATCATCCTCGCCCACTTCCGCGGGCCCGCGGAACTCAAGGGCACCACGATGACGCAGATGTTCGCCAACCTGCTCAAGCGCATCCGGGAGCAGGGGTTCGCCGTCGCACGCCTGGAGGACTACATCCAGCCGCCGGGCAAGTAGATCCGGGGCTATCGCTCAAGGTGTCCTCGCGCGCATCATCACGCAGTCGAACTCGACGACCCTGCCGGTGGCGGGGTCGCGCGAGACCGAGTACAGGCCGGTGATCTCGAAGCCGGCGGCCTCGTAGGCGGCCACGGACTCGCTCATCCGGGGGCTGCCCTCGTACAGCCGTAGCAGGGCGACCTCGGAGAGCAGGCCCACGAACTCCCCGATCCGGTCTCCGGCGCCGGTGAACACCTCCAGGTCGTAGCCCTGGGTGTCCATCTTCAGGAACGGGCGGGGCTCGTCCAGGCCGGCCAGTGCCTCGTCGATGACGCCGTCGAGGCGGCGGACCCGGACCTTCTCGGTGCGGGTCTCGGTGAACCGTTCGTAGCGGTCGCGGCCGTAGTCGCTGGGCGGCAGGAGCGAGTTCATGGTGTCCCATCCGGTGTGGATGGTGGTGACCGTGTCCTCACGGCCCAGGGCGAGCCGGTGCACCCGCCACTCCGGGTCGCCGGCCGCCGCCTCCGAGAGCTCCTCGAAGGCGGCCGAGGCGGGCTCGAACGACACGATCCGGCCGGTGTAGCCCAGCTCACGCAGTTCCCTGCCGTACTGCCCGGTGTTGGCCCCGACGTCGAACACGCAGTTGACGTCGTACAACTCCAGCATCTCGCCGACGTGCTGGTGGCACAGGAACTCGGAGGCCAGCGACTGCAGATCGCGTCCGGTCTCGTCCGTCGCCCTCGCCCGTACGCCCGACTCGGGCATCAGGTCTCGCAGTCGTTCGTAGAGGGTGCGCATTCGATCATCCTTCCAGAGGGGCCGGATGCGCGGTGCCGCGCCGGGCGCCGGCTCAGGCGGGCCTGCTGCGGGAGACGACGCGGGTGCCGCAGCCGTCGGTCATCCGGACCTGCAGCGAGCCGCAGGCGCAACGCGTCCACAGGGTGCTCCCGGCCGCCGTGGCGTGCCGGGACACCACCTGGAAGGGCTCGGCTCCGTCGGGCCAGCCGCAGTGCGGGCAGGCGGTGCCGGTGGTGCTGGACATGGCGGGGAACTCCTCGGACGTGGTGGCTGGTCGACCGTCGCGACACACCAAGGGTGCAGCGTGGGAATCGTGCACGTCCAGGTTGACTTTCCGGACCTCACCTTGAAGCGTGGGCTTCATGATTGATCTGCGCCGGCTCCACGTCCTGCGGGCGGTCAGCCACTACGGCACGGTCACCGCCGCCGCCCAGGCCCTGCACTTCACACCGTCCGCCGCCTCCCAGCAGATCCGTCAGCTCGCCCGCGACCTCGGTGTCGACCTGCTCGAGCCGCAGGGGCGGGGGGTACGGCTCACCCCGGCCGCCGAGAGCCTGCTGGCGCACGCCGACGCCATCGAGGCGCGCTGGGAGCAGGCGGAGCTCGATCTGCGGGCCGACCACCGCGATCCGGCGGGGCCGCTGCGGGTGGGCGGCCTGTCGGTGGCCGTGTCGGTGCTGCTCGCACCGATGGCGGCCCGGCTGCGGGAGCGTCACCCGCGGCTGTCCGTGCGGGTTCAGGAGACGGGCGTGCCGGAGAGCTTCGACCTGCTCTTCGAGGGCGAGATCGACCTGGCGATCGTCGAGGCCACCCCGCACAGCCCGCCGCTGAGCGACGCTCGCTTCGACCAACGGCCGCTGCTGGACGACCCGTTCGACCTCGTCGTACCGCAGGGCCATCCGCTGGCCCGCCGCGAGCCGGGCGAGCCGGTCGACCTGGCCGAGGCGGCGCGCGAGGCATGGATCGCGCCGGTGCCCGACAGTCCGTGCCGTGCGCATGTGATGTCCGCGTGCGGCGAGGCCGGGTTCAGTCCGGACGTGGTCCATCACGCGGTGGACTGGAACGTCACGGCCCACCTGGTCGCCAACGGGCTCGGCGTGGCCCTGGTCCCCCGGCTGGCCCACCACACCCCGCACCTGCCGATCGCCCGCGTCCGCTGCGCGGGCAACCCGCACCGCAAACTCCTCACCTGCACCCGCCGCGGCGCGGGACAGAGGCCTGCGGTGGCGGCCGCCCTGGAGGAGCTGCGGGAACTGGCGCCGACCGCGGTGGCCTGAGACGACGAAGGGCCGGAACCCGCAGGCTCCGGCCCCTGTCCGTACGTGTCGCCAGGGTCAGGCGGCGACGGTCTCGCCCGCGTGGCCGTGCAGACGGGCGACCACCTCGGTCAGCTGGGCGGCGACCTCGGCGTCGTCGGCCGGGTGGGTTTCGGCGAAGCGGGTCAGGGAGCCGGGGATGGACAGCTTGAGGTCCTCGATGACCTTGCCGCCGGCGATGCCCACGGCCTTGCGGGCCTCGTCCTGCGCCCACACGCCGCCGTACTGGCCGAACGCCGTGCCGACCACCGCGACCGGCTTGCCGCCGAAGGCGCCGGCGCCGTAGGGGCGGGACAGCCAGTCGATGGCGTTCTTCAGGACGGCCGGGATGGTGCCGTTGTACTCGGGGGAGAAGAGCAGGAACGCGTCGGCGGACTGGGCGGCGGCGCGCAGCTTGGCGGCGGCGGCCGGGACGTTGCCCTCGACGTCGATGTCCTCGTTGTAGAAGGGGACCTCGGACAGGCCCTCGAAGATCTCGACGTCCGCGCCCTCGGGCGCGAACTTGACGGCCGCCTCGGCGAGCTGGCGGTTGGTCGAACCGGCGCGAAGGCTGCCGACGAGCGCGAGGATGCGAACAGACATGTGAACTCCAAGAAGCTGAAACATTGCCGTGACAATCCGGACCGGGGTCCGCTTATTGTTGTAGCACCCTAAGCGGACCGCGGTCCAGTTTTCTTCCCGATGCTTTACGCTGGCGACATGTCTGCCACACTGCCGCCCCTCCCGACGCCGCAGGAGCCCGTCGGCGAGCCCGAGTTGCTGCAGGTCAGCACCGCTGACGAGCACCCCTGCCTGCGTGCGGACGCAGCGCGCAACCGGGCCCGGCTGCTGGAGGCCGCCGCCCGGCTGATCGCGGAGCACGGTGTGGCCGGAGTCACGATGGAAGCGGTGGCGACGGCGGCCGACGTCGGCAAGGGCACCGTCTTCCGCCGCTTCGGCGACCGCACCGGACTCCTGACGGCGCTGCTGGACCATTCGTCGAGGAAGCTGCAGGAGGACTTCCTGGGCGGACCGCCGCCGCTCGGGCCCGGGGCACCGCCCCTGGAGCGGCTGCGGGCGTTCGGCGTGGCGGTGCTCTACCGCTCCGCGGAGCAGCTGGAGCTGCAGCTGGCGGCGCAGTCGGAGCCGACGCGGCGCTACAGCCATCCCTCGGCCCGCGCCCTGACCATGCACGTGACCATGCTGCTCCGGCAGATCGTGCCCGACGCCGACTGCGAGCTGCTGGGCCAGACGCTGATGAGCTACCTCGACCCCGCGCTGGTCCACCACCGCACCCAGCAGTGCGGCATGCCGCTGGAGCGCCTGGAGATCGGCTGGGTGGACCTGGTGGCCAGGGTGACGGGCACGGAGTGCCCGCACTAGCGGCCGGCCCTGTATGGCGGTCCTGTTTCCGTCTTCCCCCGGCCCGGGCCTCCGGCCCCGCTTCTGCGAAGATGCCGTACGTCATGGTGCAGATACCGAACCCGCCCGGGCACTCGTTGCCCACCACACGTTCCGTGCCCACGAGCGCCGACGTGGCCCGCCTGGCCGGCGTCTCGCGCGCGACCGTGTCCTACGTCCTGAACAACACCGGCGCCGTACGGATCAGCGAACCGACCCGGCGCCGTGTCCACGATGCCGCGAGGGAACTCGGGTACGTGCCGCACGCGGCCGCCCGCAGTCTGCGCGCCGGACACAGCCGGATGGTCCTGATGCCGGCACCGGCCATCCCGGTCGGGCCGCTCTACAGCCAGTTCATCAACGAACTCCACTGGGCGCTCGGCCGCCTGGACTACACCGTCGTGCAGCACGGCAGCGTGGGCCTGCACGGCGACGAGGCCGCCCGCGCCTGGGCCGAACTGCGTCCCGTCGCCGTCCTGGTGCCCGGCGCCGGCCTGGGCGCGCAGGGCGTGACGTTGCTCAAGCGCTCCGGCGCGCGGGCCGTCGTCACCCTCGGCCCCGAGGCCGTGGAGGGCGCCCACGCCCTGCTCATGGACCACGAGGCCGTCGGCCACTGCGCAGGCGCCCATCTCCTCGACCGCGGCCGGCGCCGCGTCGGCGTCGTCGTGCCCGAGGAGGGCGGCCTGGAGGCCTTCTCCCAGCCCCGCCTCGCAGGCGTGCGGCGGGCCCTGGGCGGCACCGGCGCCACGGTCACGGAGCTGGCGCTGGCCTACACCGAGGAGTCCGCCGCGCGGCTCGCCGCCCGCTGGCGTGAACTCGACCTGGACGCCGTGTTCGCGTACAACGACGAGTACGCGATGCTGCTGATGCGGGCCCTGCAGGACGAGGGCGTGCGCATCCCCGAGGAGGTGGCCGTGATCGGTGCCGACGACCTGATGCTCGGCCGGCTGCTCAGGCCCCGGCTGAGCACGGTCCATCTCGAGCTGCCGTCCGGCCGCGACCTCGCCGAACTGGTCGATCGCGCGGTGCGCAACCCCGGCGCCGCGCCCGAGACGCACAAGGTGCTCGGAGCCACGGTGGTCCACCGCGACTCCAGCTGATCCCCAGGGAGGCGCCCATGCGCACCACGGTCGGCATCGTCGGCGGCGGCCCCGCCGGGCTGCTGCTGGCCCGGCTGCTGCACCGCACCGGCATCGACTGCGTCCTCCTGGAGGCCAGGACCCGTGCGTACGTCGAGCACCGTCAGCGCGCCGGCATGCTGGAGCAGGGCACGGTCGACGCCCTGCGCGAGGCCGGCGCCGACGAGCGGCTGGACGCCGAGGGCCTGGTGCACCGGGGCATCGAGCTGCGCTTCGCCCGGGAACGCCACCACATCGACTTCCCCGCCCTCACCGGCGGCCGCACGGTCACCATCTACGCCCAGACCGAGATCGTGAAGGACCTGGTCGCCCTCCAACTCGCCGAGGGCCCACCGCTGTTGTTCGAGGCGGAGGCGGTGGCGATCGAGAAGCCGGACAGCGACGCGCCCCTCGTGCGGTTCCTGCACCAGGGCCGCGAGCAGACGCTGGCCTGCGACTGGGTGGTCGGCGCCGACGGCTTCCACGGCATCTCCCGCGACACCTTCCCGGCCGCGAGCAGCCGCACGTACCAGCGTGAGTACCCGTACTCCTGGCTCGGCATCCTCGCCGACGTGGCCCCCTCCTGCGAGGAGCTGATCTACGCGCGCGGGGAGAACGGCTTCGCCCTGCACAGCATGCGCTCCCCGCACGTCTCCCGCCTCTATCTGCAGGTGCCCGACGACACCGACCCGGACGACTGGCCCGACGAACGCATCTGGGACGAACTCGCCGCCCGCTTCGCCGTCGACGCCGACTGGACGCTCGAACGCGGGCCCATCACCGCCAAGTCCGTGACGCCGATGCGCAGTTACGTCCACGAACCCATGCGCCACGGCCGGCTGCTGCTGGCGGGCGACGCCGCCCACATCGTCCCGCCGACCGGAGCCAAGGGCCTCAACCTCGCCGTCTCCGACGTCCGCGTCCTCGCGCGCGCCTTCGCCGAACTGCACCGCACGGGATCCGAGCGACTCCTCGACGCCTACTCGCCGACCTGCCTCGCCCGTGTGTGGCAGGCCACACGCTTCTCGTACGACATGACTAAGATGTTGCATGCTCAACCAGATGGGGACGCGTTCGAGGACCGGATGCAGCTCACACGGCTGCGCCGGATCATCGCATCCCGCCACGCGGCGGCCGAACTGGCCGCGAACTACACGGGACTTCCGCTCCTGACCTGAGTCCCGCGGTGACGAAACGGAGAGCCGTCATGCCGTTGCTCGACCCGAAGACCTGGCAGTCCGGCCCTTTGTCGGGCCCCGAGTACGCCGTCACGGAACCCGCCACCGGGGACGCCCTCGCCACCGTCACCCTCGCCTCGGCCGAGGACGTCGAGGCGGCCGCCCAGGCGGCGCGGGCCGCCCAGGCCGAGTGGGCCCGCCTCCCGCACTTCGTCCGCGCCGGCGTCCTGCGCAAGGCCGGTGACCTGTTCTCCGCGCACGCCGACGAACTGCGCGAGTGGATCGTGCGCGAGTCCGGCTCCATCCCGGGCAAGGCCGACTTCGAACTGCACGTCGCCGCCCAGGAGTGCTACGAGGCCGCCGCCCTCGCCTCCCGCCCCGCCGGCCAGGTCCTGCCCACCGAGGTGCCCCGGCTCTCGTACACCCGCCGCGTCCCGGTCGGCGTGGTCGGCGTGATCTCCCCGTTCAACGCGCCGCTGATCCTGTCCATCCGCTCGGTGGCCCCGGCCCTCGCGCTCGGCAACGCGGTCGTCCTCAAGCCGGACCCGCGCACGGCCGTCTGCGGCGGGCTGTCCCTCGCCGCGGTCTTCGCGGAGGCGGGTCTGCCCGAGAACCTCTTCCACGTGCTGCCGGGCGGCCCGGACGTCGGCCAGGCGCTGGTCGCCGACCCGCGCGTCCCGGTCATCTCCTTCACCGGCTCCACCGCGGCCGGCCGCGCGGTCGGTGAGGCGGGCGGACGTCACCTCAAGCGCGTCCACCTGGAACTCGGCGGCAACTCCGCCATGGTCGTCCTCGAGGACGCCGACCTCGACGCCGTGATCTCAACGGCCGCCTGGGGCTCGTTCTTCCACCAGGGGCAGATCTGCATGACCACCGGCCGCCACCTGGTCCACCAGTCCCTGTACGCGGAGTACGTCGAGCGGCTCGCCGCCAAGGCCGACTCGCTCGCCGTCGGCGACCCGCACCGCGAGCAGGTCCACCTCGGGCCGATCATCGACGACGCCCAGCTCGCCAAGGTGCGCGGCCTGGTCGAGGCCAGCACCTCCCACGGTGCGAAACTGGCCGCGGGCGGCACCCACGACCGCCTCTTCTACCGGCCGACGGTCCTCGCGGGCGTCGACGACCAGAGCCCGGCCTACACCGAGGAGGTCTTCGGCCCGGTCGCGCCGGTACGGTCCTTCGCCACCGTCGACGAGGCCGCCGCCCTGGCCTCGGCCGGCGAGTACGGCCTCTCCCTGGGCATCGTCACCCGCGACGCCGCGCGCGGCCTCGCCCTGGCCGAGCGCATCCCGACCGGCATCGTCCACATCAACGACCAGACGGTCAACGACGAGGCCGTGGCGCCCTTCGGCGGCATCGCCGCGTCCGGCACCGGCGCCCGCTTCGGCGGCGAGGCCAACATCGAGGCCTTCACCGACGTGCGCTGGACGACGGTGCGCGGGGACGTGGCGACGTACCCCTTCTGACCGCGGTCTCCCAGGGGGCTACTGCCCGTTCTGCTCGGCCTGGGCCTGCTGCTCGGCGACCGCCTTGCGGACCTCGTCCATGTCCAGCTTGCGTGCCTGCCCGATGACGTCCGCCAGGGCGGCCTCGGGCAGGGCGCCCGGCTGCGCGAACACGGCGACCTGGTCGCGCACGATCATCAGTGTCGGGATCGACTGGATGCCGAAGGCCGCGGCCAGCTCGGGCTGCGCCTCGGTGTCGATCTTGCCGAACACCAGGTCGGGGTTGTCCTCCGCCGCCTTCTCGTACACCGGCGCGAACTGACGGCACGGCCCGCACCAGGACGCCCAGAAGTCGATCAGGACGAACTCGTTGTCCGTGACCGTCTGGTCGAAGTTCTCCTTGGTGAGCTCCACGGTGCTGCTCATGGCCAAAATCCCTCTTCCTGGTGTCGGGGCGAAACCGTCCGCACAACACGACCGGCCCATCACGTATTCCGCGCCCCTACCCGTGTGGCCACGGGGCACACCACCCACCAGACTGACCCCATGACGGAAACGGAAACCTTCGCGTACGACGTCGTGGTGCTCGGGGCCGGGCCCGTGGGGGAGAACGTCGCCGACCGCACCCGCGCGGCCGGCCTCTCCACCGCGGTCGTGGAGAGCGAGCTGGTCGGCGGCGAGTGCTCGTACTGGGCCTGCATCCCCAGCAAGGCCCTGCTGCGCCCCGCCATCGCCCGCGCCGACGCCCGACGCGTGCCCGGCCTGCGCCAGTCGGTGCAGGGACCCCTCGACGCCGAGGCGGTCCTCGCCCATCGCACCTACTACACCTCCGACTGGCACGACGACGGCGCCGCGCAGTGGCTCGACGGCATCGGCGCCGACCTCCACCGCGGCCACGGCCGGCTGACCGGTCCCCGCACGGTGACCGTGACCGGCTCGGACGGCGGCCGGCGCGTGCTCACGGCCCGGCACGCCGTCGCCGTCTGCACCGGCACCGACGCTGTGCTGCCCGACCTGCCGGGCCTTGCCGACGTCCGGCCGTGGACCAGCCGCGACGCGACCAGCGCGCGGGAGGTGCCCGGTCGCCTGGTGGTGGTCGGCGGGGGAGTGGTGGCCACCGAGATGGCCACCGCCTGGCAGGCACTCGGCTCGCAGGTGAGCGTCCTCGTCCGTGGCAAGGGGCTGTTGCCGCGCATGGAACCCTTCGCCGGGGAACTGGTGGCCGAGGCCCTCGCCGAGGCCGGCGCCGACATCCGCACCGGCACCTCCGTCGAGTCGGTCACCCGTGAGAACGGCACCGTCGTGGTGGTGACCGACCAGGGAGACCGCATCGAGGCCGACGAGATCCTCTTCGCCACCGGCCGCAGGCCCCGCACCGGCGACATCGGCCTGGACACCATCGGCATGGAACCCGGCGGCTGGCTTCCGGTCGACGACAGCCTGCGCGTGACCGGCAGCGACTGGCTCTACGCGGTCGGCGACGTCAACCACCGCGCACTCCTCACCCACCAGGGCAAGTACCAGGCCCGCATCGCCGGAGCCGCCATCGCCGCCCGCGCCTTGGGCGTACCGATCCTGGAGTCCGACCCGTGGGGCGCCCACGCCGCCACCGCCGACCATCACGCCGTCCCGCAGGTCGTCTTCACCGACCCGGAGGCGGCGGCCGTCGGTCTCTCCCTCGCGGAGGCGGAACAGGCCGGGTACCGGGTGCGGGCCGTGGACGTCGAGATGACCTCCGCGGCCGGCGCGGGCCTGTACGCCGACGGCTACCGCGGCCGCGCCCGCATGGTCGTCGACGTCCACGAGGAGATCCTGCGCGGAGTGACCTTCGTCGGCCCCGGTGTCGGCGAACTCATCCACTCGGCGACGGTCGCGGTGGTCGGCCAGGTCCCGATCAGCCGCCTGTGGCACGCGGTGCCCTCGTTCCCGACGATCAGCGAGGTGTGGCTGCGCCTGCTGGAGGCGTACCGGGACAACTGACGCCGACGTCCTACGGCAGCTCGAAGCCCAGCGCCTCCGCGGCCTCCCGCGGTGTCGGCCGCGTCCACCGCTGGGCCATCGCCTCGTTCGAGGACAGCGACCGCAGCTCCGCCCGGTCGAGGTAGAGCGTGCCGTCCAGGTGGTCCGTCTCGTGCTGGACGATCCGGGCGGGCCACCCGGTGAACACCTCGTCCACCGGCCGCCCGTGCTCATCCGCACCCGTGAGCCGTACTTCCGCGGCCCGCGCCACCACGGCCTGCCAGCCCGGCACGCTCAGACAGCCCTCGAAGAAGGCGGCCCGGGTGTCGCCGACCGGCTCGTACGACGGATTGACCAGCACCCGGAACGGCTGCGGCACCCGCCCCCGCGCCACCCGCACCTCCTCCGGCACCGGCGCCGGATCCTCGATCACCGCGATCCGCAGTGCCACGCCGACCTGCGGAGCGGCCAGACCCACGCCCGGCGCCGCGTGCATGGTCACGCGCAGTGCCTCGACGAAGCGGGCGAGCAGGGCGGAGTCCAGCTGTCCGTCGAAGCGCTCGGTGCCGCGCCGCAGCACCGGGTCACCGGCCGTGACGATCGGCAGCGGGCCTTCGACGGCGAGGAGTTCCTCGACCTGCTCGGCAAGTGACGGGTGATTACGGGGAGTTGCCATGAGGCCAGCATGCCACGGACCGTCCGCGGCGGACGTATCACTGGGTGACACAGACCACTTGAGCCTCAGGGAACTCGGCGTCCGCTTCCCCCGACTACTGGACCGCCACAGCACCACACCCTCCCCGTCCCCCGGAGAAGCCCGCCGATGTCCACCGCTCCCTCGCCGACCAAGGACGAGGCCCCGAAAGCCGAACCGACCCCCACTGCGTCCCCCGGCCCCTGGGCCTCCCTCCGCCCCCTCGTCCTGCGGCTTCACTTCTACGCCGGAGTGCTCGTCGCGCCCTTCCTGCTCGTCGCCGCCGTCACCGGCTTCCTGTACGCCGGCTCCCTCCAGGCCGAGAAGCTCGTGTACGCCCGCGAGATGACCGTCACCAAGGTCGCCGGCGCCAAGCTGCCGCTCTCCCAGCAGGTGGCAGCCGCCCGCAAGGCGCATCCCGAGGGCACCGTCTCGGCCGTACGGCCCTCCCCGCAGGCCGACGCCACCACCAGGGTGCTGCTGTCCGGCGTGCACGGCGTCGACCCCGACCACACGCTGGCCGTCTTCGTCGACCCGTACACGGCCAAGGTGCGCGGCGCCCTCGAACAGTACGGTTCGACCGGCGCGCTGCCCCTGCGGACCTGGATCGACGAGTTCCACCGCGACCTGCACCTCGGCGACACCGGCCGGCTGTACAGCGAGTTCGCCGCTAGCTGGCTGTGGGTGATCGCGGGCGGCGGTCTGGTGCTGTGGTTCTCCCGCCGCCGGGCCCGGCGAAGGTTCCGCGGCACCAGCGGCCGCCGGCGCACACTCGGCCTGCACGGCACGCTCGGGGTCTGGACGGCCGCCGGGTTCGTTTTCCTCTCGGCGACGGGACTGACCTGGTCGACCTACGCCGGCGCCAACGTCGACCAACTGCGCACCTCGCTCGGCCAGGCCACCCCGTCCGTCTCGGCGACGGCGAGCGGCGACCACGCGGGCCACGGCGCCTCGGTCTCCGCGGGCGGCGCCCAGCACGGCGTCGGGCTCGACAAGGTCCTGTCGGCGGCCCGCGCCGAGGGCCTGACCGACCCCGTGGAGATCGTGCCGCCCGCCGACGCGGACGCCGCCTACGTCGTACGGCAGATCCAGCGCAGTTGGCCCGAGAAGCAGGACTCCGCCGCGGTCGACCCGGCCACCGGCGAGGTCACCGACGTGCTGCGCTTCGCCGACTACCCGCTGCTCGCCAAACTGACGCGCTGGGGCATCGACCTGCACACCGGCACCCTGTTCGGCCTGGCCAACCAGACAGCCCTGATGCTCCTCGCACTCTCCCTGATCCTGCTGATCCTCTGGGGCTACCGCATGTGGTGGCAGCGCGGCCGCGGCTCCACCCTCGGCCGTCCCGTTCCCCGCGGTGCCTGGCAGCAAGTTTCCCCACAGATCCTGGTCCCGTGCGTCGCCGTCATCGCGGTGCTGGGCTACTTCGTCCCGCTGCTCGGCGTCCCGCTGGCGGCCTTCGTCGTCGCGGACGTGGTCCACGGCGAGATCGCGCACCGGCGCACCCGCTCCCCGGCGCGCTGAACACCTGGTCTCAGGCGGACAGCGCGGCCAGCTCCGCGTTGGCCCGCTCGGTGACCGTCGCCAGGACGCGACCGGCCGCCGCGAGGTCCTGCGCCGGGATGTCGCCCCAGATCCGGGCGCTCACGCGCCCGGTCTCGGCGGTCACGGCGGCGTAGAGGTCACGGCCTGCGTCAGTGATGCGGACCTGGGACCCGTCGACGGTCACCAGCCCCTTGGTACCCAGTTCCTCGACAACGTGGTGCGCGTCGGCCGCATCGACCTTGAGCGCGTCGACGACCTGCGTCACGAGGGCCTCCCGTTCGACCGGCTGCTCGGCGACGGCGACGAGCCGCAAGGTGATCTGCTGCTGGAACGTCGCACCATGCCGACCCAGGACACTCTCCAGGACGGCGCGGGCGGCGTAGTGCGCCAGCCCCAGGGCGCGGGAGTCGGCGACGGGTGCGGTGGTGGTCATGACCGCTCCTTCTCGTTCTGGTCGTCCTCGTTGTGGTCGTTGTGACGGAACGGATCAAGAGGTGCGTCGAGCAGGGTCACGAGGTCGCGGGTGAACTCCTGTGCGCGCGGGCCGTCGAGGCCGCCGAGCGGCGCCAGGAACTGCCGCAGCAGGCCCTGGACGACCGTGATGGCACGCCCGGTGACCTCGCGCCCCTGGTCGGTGAGGGCCAACTGCACGGCACGCGGGTCACGGGGGTCACGGGCGCGTTCGACGAGGCCTGCCGACTCCAGGCCGCGGGCCAGCTTGGACACGTACAGCGGCTCCAGACCGGTGTGGTCGGCCAGCCGACGCTGGCTGGGGCGCTCGCCGCCGCGCTGCATGCCGTACAACGAGGCCACCAGCGAGTACTGCGCGTGGGTGAGCCCCAGCGGCGCCGTCGCCCGGCCGACGGCCACCCGCCACTTCATCGACAGACGCCACACGAGGAAGCCCGGCGTCGCGTTCTCGTAACCGCTGCTCACGAGAGATACAGTACATGGACACTATAGCCATGGCTACTGTTTCTCACCGGGCGGCTTGCGCGTGGAAACTGATCGGTTTACTGTGACTGAAACCGATCGGTTTCCCAGCTGTGGAGGCACAGTCATGACCGCACTGAAGGGCGCCAACGTCTTCGTCACCGGCGGCAGCCGTGGCATAGGGAAGGCGCTGGTGGAGGAGCTGTACGCACGCGGCGCCGCGAAGGTGTACGCCACCGCCCGCGACCCGCGCACGGTGACGCACCCCGACGCCGTCCCGGTCGCGCTGGAGGTCACCGACCCGGCCTCCGTGGCCGCGGCCGCCGCCCAGGCCCAGGACGTCACCGTGCTCATCAACAACGCCGGCGCCTCGGTCGCCGCCTCCTTCCTCGACTCCCCGCTGGACGACGTACGCCGGGAGTTCGAGACCAACTTCTACGGCCCGCTGCTGCTCACCCGGGCCTTCGTGCCGGTCATCGAGCTCAACGGCGGCGGCCACATCCTCAACGTGCACTCCGTGCTCTCCTGGATCGCCCTCGGCGGCTCCTACAGCGCCTCCAAGGCCGCCCTGTGGTCGCAGACCAACTCCCTGCGGCTGGAACTCCAGCCCCGCAACATCGCTGTCACCGGACTGCACGTCGGCTACGTCGACACCGACCTGACCGCCGGCGTCGACGATCCCAAGTCCGACCCCCGCGACGTGGCCCGGCTCGCCCTCGACGGCATCGAGACCGGCGCACACGAAGTGCTCGCCGACGACATCTCCCGCCAGGTCAAAGCGGGCCTCGCCCACGACCTGACCGCCCTGTACCCGCAGATCGCCCAGTAGGGCACCGCGGACCAGCCGGCAAGGAGACGACGACATGCCCGACCGCGAGCCCCGACCCACGATCCACATCCCGGGGACCACCAGCCACGCCCTCGCCCCACGTGACCGCCGAGAAGGACAGCTGCGCTACCTCAAGGCGGGCACCGGCGCCCCCGTCGTCCTGCTGCACACCGTGCGCACCCAGGCCGAGCACTTCCGCCTCCTCATCCCCCTGATCGCCGACCACTACACGATCTACGCCCTCGATCTGCCCGGGATGGGCTACTCCGAGATCGTGCCGGGCGCGTCGTACGACGAGCCCGCCATGCGCGCCGGCGTCAAGCGACTCCTGACGGAACTCGACCTCCACGACGTGACCCTGCTCGGCGAATCCATGGGGGCGGTCCTCGCCCTGACCACCGCGGCCGACCTCCCGGAACGCGTCCGGCGCGTCGTCGCGGTCAACGCCTACGACTTCCGTGGCGGGATCGCCCGCTCCGGTCTGCTCGCCCGCGTGGTGGTCAGCGGCGTCCTCGCCCCGGGCGTGGGCCCGGTGATCGCCGGCGTGGAACCCAAGCCCGCCCTCCGCGCGATCCTCCGTGGCGGCCTCGGCGACAGGCGCGCCCTGCGGGACGACTACGTGGACGAACTCCTCCAGGTGGGCGGCCGGCCCGGCTACCCGACCGTCGCCCGGGCCGTCTACCAGGCCTTGCCCAGCCTCATCGCGGCCCGCTCCCTGTATCCCCGGGTCAAGGCCCCTGTCCATCTCCTCTACGGAGAGAAGGACTGGTCCCGCCCCTCGGACCGGGAGGCCGACAAGAAGCTGCTTCCGGCCGCCGACTTCACGCAGGTGCCGGGAGCGGGCCACTTCATCGCGCTCGAGCGGCCCGACGTGCTGGCCGACCTGTTGAACGCCGCGACATGAGCCGTGAGCGGTTGCCCGCGGCTGCGCATCATCCGGCGCGCGGGACGATGAGCGGGCCCCGGCTGCCGAGCGCCCAGATCACGAGCGCGAAGCAGCTCAGGGCCGTGCCCGCGACGGTCACCGCCGTCCAGCCGTCCGCCGCCCACAGCATCGAGGCGGCGGCCGAGCCGATCGCGCCGCCGAGGAGGTTGCCGGTGACGAAGGCGGTGTTGAGCCTGCTGCGCGCCGTGTCGGACACGGCGAACACCCGCGCCTGGTTGAGCAGGTTGACGGCCTGGACGGCTATGTCGAGCAGGACGATCACGATCACGACCAGTACCACCGAGTGCCCCGCGAACGCCGCCAGGACGGACGACGTCAGGACCAGGGCCCACGCGACGCCCGTCGCGGGCAGCGACAGCCCGCGGTCGTGCAGGCGGCCGGCCCGTCGGGCGGCGAGGGCACCCGCCACGCCGAGAAGCCCGAACAGCCCGATCCCGGTGCCGGGGAAACGGAAGGGCGGGCCGCTGAGCAGGAACGTCAGCTCCGTCCAGAACATCGTGAACGCGCCGAAGGAGGTGGCTTTGAGCACCAGGGTCCAGCGCACGCTGTGTTCCCGTCGTACGACCGTCCACACGGAGGCGATGAGCGTCGAGTAGGGCAGGGGGGTCTTCACGGGAAGCGACGGGATGGCCCGGTACAGCAGCGCCGCGAACACGATCGCGGCGGCGGCCGCAACGACGTAGATGGTGCGCCAGCCCGCGGCACCGGCGATCAGACCGCTCACCGTCCGGGACACCAGGATGCCCGTGAGCATGCCCGACACGACCGTCCCGACCACGCTGCCGCGGTCGCCGTCGCCCGCCAGGTCGCCGGCGAGCGGCGCGAGGAGCTGCCCGGAGACGGTCGTCACGCCCACGAGTGTGATGGCGACCAGCAGCATGCCGAAGGACGGCGCCAGCGCGCACAACAGCAGTGCCACCGCTGAACACAGCAGCATCAGGGGAATGAGCTTGCGCCGGTCACGCACGTCGCCGAGCGGGACGAGCAGCAGCACGCCCGCTGCGTAGCCGACCTGAGTGGCCGTCACCAGCCATCCGGCGGAGCCGGCCGAGGCGTGCAGGTCCCGCGCGATGAAGTCGAGCAGCGGCTGTGCCCAGTACGGGTTCCCGACGGCGGCACCGGAGGCCACCGCGAACAGGAAGGTCAGCCCGCGCGTCATGAGCGCACCGGGCGCGGCGGACGGCGACGGGGCCCCGGACGAGGCGGAGGTGTGCGACGCCGTCGACGGGTCCTGTGCGGGCGTGTCCTTCTCCTCGGGGCAGACAGGATACGGAAGACGGCCGGAGCGGCCTTCCCGCCCGGCGACCGGTCTTGGCGGTGAGGGATTCGTGACCGCGCCTGTTGCGGTGTTGCCGAGGGTGCTCGCGAGGGCCAGGGTGAGCAGTCGTACCCGCACCGGGAGGAGCAGACATGCGCTACCGCAAGCTCGGCAGTTCGGACCTGGAGGTCTCCGAGATCTCCCTGGGGTCCTGGCTCACCTACTCCGGCGGCGTGGAGGCGGACGCGACGCGCGCCTGCACCGAGGCCGCGTTCGACGCGGGCATCAACTTCTTCGACACCGCCAACGTCTACGGGCGCGGCGCCGCGGAGACGGCGTGGGGGGAGATCCTCTCCGCCCACCCGCGCGACTCGTACATCCTGGCCACCAAGGTCTGCGGCCAGATGTCGGACGACCCGGCCGACAGGGGACTGTCCCCGGCGCACATCGCCCAGCAGATCGACGCCTCCCTCACCCGTCTGCGGACCGACTACGTCGACCTCTACCAGGCACACCGCTTCGACCCCTCCGTGCCGATCGAGGACACCGTCGAGGCGTTCCAGAAGGTCGTCGAACAGGGCAAGGCACGTTATCTCGGCTTCAGCGAGTGGACGCCTGAACAGATCCAGGCGGCCGTCGACATCGGTGGGCCCGATCTGTTCGTCTCCTCCCAGCCGCAGTACTCCCTGCTGTGGCAGGCTCCCGAGGCCGAGGTCTTCGGCCTCTGCTCCGGCAACGGCATCTCCCAGATCGTCTGGTCACCGCTGGCGCAGGGCATTCTCACCGGCAAGTACAAGCCCGGGCAGCCGGTGCCGGAGGGAAGCCGGTTCGCCAGTGACACGATGGCGGCGGCGAAGGACCTGGTCTACAGCGACGAGATCCTCGCGGCGGTGCAGCGCCTGGTCCCCATCGCGGAGCAGGCCGGGATGAGCATGCCGACGCTTGCCCTGGCCTGGGTCCTGCGCCGCAGCGAAGTCGCCTCCGCGATCACCGGCGCCTCCCGACCCGAGCAGGTCCACAGCAACGCCGCCGCCTCCGGCGTGGAGCTCTCCGCCGACCTGCTGGCCGCCGTCGACCAGGCCCTGGGCGACGTCCCCGTCACCGAACCGACCCTCGCCCCGATGGCCCAGGCGGGCGTCAAACACCGGTGACGAAGGCGACCTTCGTGAGGTGGCTCGCCTGCGGCCCTTCGCGGCGTCACAGGCGCAGCACCACCAGAGCCGTGTCGTCGGTGCTGCCGGTCGTCGGCAGCAGGTCGGTCAGCAGGGCGTCGGCCAGGGTCTCGGGGTCGGCGCGCCGGTGGCGGGTGAGGGAGTCGGTGAGGCGGGCCAGGCCGGTGTCGATGTCCTCGTCGCGGCGCTCGATCAGCCCGTCCGTGTACAGGACCAGCGTGCCGCCCTCGGTGAAGGTCACGGACTCCTGGGGGCGGGGGAGGTGCTCCGGGCGGGCGCCGAGCGGCGGGTCGGTGGCCCGGTCGAGGAAGACCACGGTGCCGTCGGGATGCACCAGCGCGGGCGGGGGATGGCCGGCGCTGCTGTAGGTGATGGTGTGGCTGTCCCAGTCGACGAAGGTCTTCACCGCGGTCGTCGACTCGGCGCCCTCCACGAACCGGGCGTACAGCCCCAGGGCGTCCAGCGCCTGCGCGGGGCCGTCGGCGACCCGGGCGGCCGCGCTCAGCGCGCTGCGCAACTGCCCCATCACGCACGCGGCCGCGAGACCGTGCCCGACGACGTCACCCACGGCCAGGGCGAAGCGGTCGCCGTCCGTGGGCAGGTCGACCAGGTCGTACCAGTCGCCGCACACGTTCAGCGCGTCGATGGCCGGCCGGTAGCGCACGGCCACCCGGTGCTCCCCGAGCGGCCGTGGAGCGGGCAGCAGCGCCGCCTGCAGGGTCAGCGCCACCTCACGCTCGCGGGCGTGCGCTTGGCGCAGACGATCGTTGACCTCCTGGAGCTCGTGCGCGCGGGTGTAGAGCTCGGCCTCCAGCACGCGTGCCTGGCGGTCGCTGCTGCCGGTGCCGCCGCGGGCCCGGATCAGCTCGGTGACCTCCTCGACCCGGTGCGCGATGAGCGCCACCTTCCCGTCTGGGCCGAGAACGGGCGCGTTGACCGGGCTCCAGTAGTGCTCGTGCCAGTGCCCGGGGCGCTGGGGGTCCTCGATGTCGTAGCGCTGCAAGGCCATGGTGTCGCGCTCGCCGGTGGCGACCGCGCGCATCATCGACGCCTTCACGTCCCGCATGCCGGCGGCCGCCGGGTCGTTCGGGTTCTCCGGGAAGACGTCGAAGATGTAGTGGCCCACCAACTGCTCCCGGGTGCGCCCGGAAAGCCGCTGGAAGTCCTCGTTGGCGTCCGCGTACACCAGGTCGGGGGTCAGCAGAGCCACCATGCCGGGCAGGGCGCGGAAGACCGCCTCGTAGTCGATCTGCGGTTTCCTCATGGACAGCCTGCCTCGCCACGAGCCGTTGTCGGAGTGAATTTCCACGATAGAGGGGAAAGCGTCACGAAGGTGCGGAAGTGCTCCGTCCGGGGTCGGGCGACAGCCGGCAGCGGACCACGCCGTCCGCCCGGACCACCGCTTCCCTCGGCCCTCCGCTCTACGACGCCGACCTCCTCGCCCGCGCCCTCCGCGACTTCGTCCACGACCAGGACGACACGGGCCTGCGCCACTACTCGCGCAACTGCGGGCCTCGAGCCGCAGGCCGATTCCGGCACTTCCTGAAATCGCCGGCCGTGCATTCCACGGCCTTTTTCGATCTTGCCCGAAGCCCATTGTCAGTGCCGCGTCCTACTCTCGCCATATGACCTACAGCGTCTGGCACAGGGGCCTCGGTATCACGCTCGATCTGACCGAGACCGATCTCGGGCACCCCGAATATCCCCGGCTGCTCGACGAGATCTACGGAAATTACCAACCGGATCTTCTGTACTGCCTCGAAGCCCACGAGGACGAGGGCTTCATCTGCCCGGGTTTCATGACCATCCGCAAGGTCAACGGCCGTCCGCACGCGATGCATGTGGCAAAAGGGGAACGCCCCGAGACGAAGGCGGAAAGCGATCTCCACAAGGCACTGGGGGAATACACCGCCAAGGTCGCCACGGGCGAGGGATTCCGGGTGACCCGGCCCGAGGGGGACGCACGCGGCAAGACCCGTGTGGACGTCACGGTCGAGGGCGACGGCAGTCATCGGCTGGCCTACGAAATCCAGCTCGCCGCGATAGCGGGCGGTTCCGTCGACGACCGCACGCGGGCGGCGCACCGGGCGGGACTGACCCCGCTGTGGCTGGTGAACAACGAGAACGCGATCCCCATCGACCGCGCCCCCTGGGCCCGGTTGAACGTGCAGAGCTGGCGGGACGTCACCGACCGCGCGGCCCTCCCGGTGCGCGGCGGGATCAAGCAGCTGCACATGTCCCGCTGCGACTGGAGCAACCCCGTGCCCTGCCCGCAGCAGGGCGCCGGCCGTTGTGGCGGCCGGCACGCACTGTGGGAACCGGTACGGGGTCTGTACTACGACGACGTCATCCGGCGTACCGCCACCGGCGAACTGGTCTCTCTCTACCTGCCCCACCCGGCGGGCCGCCGCGGCTGGCACATGTGGGTCACCCCGACCGACAAGGCGGAGTTCCTCGAAGGCCGGCCCGAACCCGTCCCCGGCACGGCCGTGCCGACCGCCCGCCGCGCGAACGGGACGGGCCCGCACCCGCAGGAACCGGCCGCGGGCGTACGCGCCGAACTGGCCCGCGCGCGGGACGACGAGCGGCCCGTCGACGGCTCGCTGTGGCACACCGAGCCGGGACCGTCGGAGTTCTCGCGGCCGTTCACGGTGGGCGAGTTCGTCATACCCGGCGACCTGGTGGCCGCCCGGCGCACCTTCACCCGTGCCGTGGAGCACGCCGCGGACATCGCCGGGCACCTGCCGAGCGGCGCCGACATCGCGGCCGGTCGCGCCGAGATCACCGGCGATCAGCGCGAGCGCCTGGCCGACGCACGCGAGCGGTGCCGGCGCCTCGCCGAGGAGATGCACACCCACCCCTGGTGGGAGACGGTCGGCGACCGCCATGCCGCCCGGGACGCGCTGACGTACGCGGCCACCCACGACAGTCCTCCGTCCTGGACTGTTCGTCCAGGAGGTGGACCGGTAGTCTGAGCGTGTGGTGGACGAACATGCCCTCGATGCCGAGCGGGACGCGATCCTCGGCGCGCTGCGTTGCGTGGCCGACGGCATCGCGGCGACGTTCGGGCCCGTGTGCGAAGCGGTGCTGCACGACTACCGGCACCCGGAGAACTCCGTGGTCGCCGTGGCCGGCTCGGTGACCGGACGGGCCCCGGGAAGCGCCATGAGCGAGATCGGGATGCGCGTCCTCGCCCGAGGCGACCAGGCGGAGGACGAACTGAACTACGTCACCCGCACCCGGTCCGGCAAGCTGGTCAAGGCGTCCACCATGGTCCTGCGGGACTCAGGCGGCGCGGTCTTCGGTGCCCTGTGCCTCAACCTCGACGTCGGCGCCGTGCACGAGGCCCACACGCTGCTCGGAGCCCTGGCCGGGCTCGGCACCGGCGCGTCCGACGCCCCGGTCACCACCTTCGGCAACGACATCGACGCCGTGGTCGACGCCGTCCTCGACACCCACCGGATCGGCCGGAGCCGACCCTGGGCCGCCCTCGACCGCACCGAGCGCCTCGACCTGTTCCGCGGCCTCGACGCCCACGGCGTCTTCGCCGTGCGCCGCGCCGTCGAGCAGGTCGCCGGCCGGCTCGGCATCTCCCGTGCCTCCGCCTACAGCTACCTCGCCCAGGCCCGCGCCGCCACCGACCCGACCACCGCTGGAGAACCCGCGTGACGACCACCACCCCACCGGTCACCCTCGACACCGTCCGCGAAGCGGCGGCCCGCCTCAAGGGCGTCGCCCACCGCACCCCCGTGCTGCGCTCCCGCACCCTGGACGCCCTCGTCGGCGCCGAGGTCCACCTCAAGTGCGAGAACCACCAGCGCGTCGGCGCCTTCAAGTTCCGCGGCGCCTACAACGCCGCCTCCCGCCTCACCCCCGAGCAACTGGCCCGGGGCATCGCCGCCTACTCCTCCGGCAACCACGCCCAGGCCGTGGCGCTGGCCGCCCGCGAGCTGGGCTCCTTCGCCGTCATCGTCATGCCCGAGGACGCCCCGGCCTCCAAGCGGGCGGCCACCGAGGGCTATGGCGCCGAGATCGTCACCTACGATCGCTACACCGAGGACCGCGCCGCCGTCACCGAAGCCCTCGCAGCCGAGCGGGGCCTCGCGCTCATCCCGCCCTACGACCATCCCGACGTCATGGCGGGGCAGGGCACCGCGACCCTCGAACTCCTGGAGGAAACAGGGGAGTTGGACGCACTCCTGGTGCCCGTCGGCGGTGGCGGACTGATCGCCGGGAGCGCCACGGCGGCCAAGGGCCTGCATCCGGGGATCCGGGTGATCGGCGTCGAACCGGAGGCCGGGGACGACACCAGGCGGTCCCTGGAGGCGGGGCGGCGCGTCAGCATTCCCGTGCCGCGCACCATCGCCGACGGACAGGCGCTGGAGACGCCCGGCGAGCTGACCTTCTCCGTCAGCCGGCGACTCGTGGACGGGATCGTCCTGGTGTCCGACGACGAGATCCGCGAGGCGATGCGGTTCGCCTTCGAACGACTGAAGACCGTCGTCGAGCCGAGCGGGGCCAGCGCGCTGGCCGCGCTGCTCGCCGGGCGGGTGGACCCGCTGCCGCGCCGGATCGGGGTCATCGTCTCCGGCGGCAACGTGGACGCCGACCGTTTCGCCCGGCTCTGCGGCCGGGCGACGGCGTCATGACCAGAACTCGTCGACCCGGTCGATGTCCTGCACGCACTCGTCCAGGTCGGTGATCTTGTCCCCGACGACCCGGAAGACGATGCCTCCGTCCTCGTCGACGCTCTTGTCGCCGCGCCGGGCGGTGAAGTGGTGCACGGACACCGCGTGGCCGCGGCCGTCGACGAGGACGTTGCGCAGTTCGACCTTGAAGGTGCCGCCGGTCTCCTCGTAGAGCCGGCGGTAGTAGTCGAGGACCGCGTCGATCCCCTTGCAGTCACCGGACAGCTGGTGGCTTCCGGGAACGTGGTGCGTGGCGTCGTTCGTCATCAGCGAGCGCAGGGTGTCCATGTCGCCGCGCGAGAAGGCTTCGTAGCCCGTGCGGACGAGTTGTGCGTGGGGGTGTTCAGCCACGGTGATCGCCACCTTTCTGGTGGTTCGGCGAATGCGGCCTCCAGGCGCCATTCTGCGCTCACCCGAATGGCGGTGTCGACCGGACAGGCGGACGATGGTGGCGTGGGCAGGGCTCGCAATGGAGGGAGCCGACATGATTGAGATCAAGGCCATCGAGAAGCCCGACGAGCGGCGCGACTTCCCGCGCGGACACCTCGAAGCGGTACACATGAGCGGGCTGGACTTCGCCATCGGGACCTTCGAACCGGGCTGGCGCTGGTCGGAGTCCGTCGCACCCATCGCGGGGACGAAGAGCTGCCAGGTCCACCACAACGGGTACTGCGTCTCGGGGCGCATGCGGCTGCGCATGGACGACGGCGCCGAGCAGGAGGTCGGACCGGGTGACGTGTTCGTGGTGACACCGGGCCATGACGCCTGGGTGGTCAGCGACGAACCGTGCGTGGTCTACGACTTCGCGGGTCAGATGGCGACGGAATACGCGAAGGCCAAGGGTTAGCGAAGGGTCAGGGGTCACACCGGCAGTAGCCGGGCGATCAACGCGCCGAGTTGGCGGGCGTTGCGGCACTCGTGCATCTCCACCAGCTCGGCGTACTCGGGTGCCGCCGAGTCGCCCGTGCCCCACTGGGCGCGCGGCTCCGGGTTCAACCAGTACACGCGCCGTGCCCGGCCGGCGATCTCCCGGACCGCCGGGAGGTTCGGGTCGCTCATGTTCGTCCGCGCGTCACCGAGGACGAACACCGTCGTCCGCGGGCCGACCGCGTCGCCGTAGCGCTCCGCGAACTCGCCCAGCGCCATGCCGTAGTCACTGCTGCCGTGCCAGCCCGTGAGTGTCGCCTCGGCCCTGATACGGGCGCTCAGCCCCTCCGCGTCGGCCGCGCCGCGCACCAGGAGCCCGGTCACCTCGTCGATCCGGTTGACGAAGGCGAACACCCGGACCTTGCTGAACTGGTCGTGCAGCGCCTGCACCAGCAGCATCGTGAAGTCAGAGAACCCGGCCACCGACCCCGACACGTCGCACAGCAGCACCAACTCGGGCCGCACCGGACGCCGTCTGCGCAGCACCGGCTTCATCGGCACACCGCCCGTGGACAGTGATCCGCGCAGCGTGCGCCGCAGGTCGATGCTGCCCCGCGCGGCACGGCGCCGGCGTGCCGCGAGCCGGGTGGCGAGCTTGCGCGCGAGCGGCTGAACCGTCCTGCGCAACTCGGCGAGCTGGAGCTTCCCCGCGTACAGGAAGTCGAGCCGGTCGGGCGTCGTGGCCACCGCGCGCCGCGCCAGCTCGTCCCGGTTCCGGCGCTCGGCGACACGCCGCCGCGCCTCCGCCGCCACCAGCCCCCGGAACGCCTCGACACGCCGCCGGATCTCGTCCTCCAGCAGCCGGTCGGTGAACCCCGAACCACCGCTGCCGGCCCGGACGTCGTCCCGTACCCGGGCGAACAGCGTCTGCGGACGCAGCCGTTCGAGCGTCTGGTACGACGACCAGCCCTCCGACTCCGGGGAGGAGCCGTAGCCGCCGAACCCGTCGACCGCCTCCGCCGCCAACCGACCCATCAGGGCGCGGTCGTCGGAGGCCAGGGCGGCGGCGAGACGCTCGCGCAGGTCGTCCCGGTCCGCCGGTCCCGTCCCTGGGCCGCCGACCCCGCGCGGGAAGTACAGGTCGAAGACCGGGTCGAACACCTGCCGCTGGGCCGGACCGTGCAGCAGCGTCGCCGCCAGCCCCTCCCGCAGCAACTCCCGGTCCGCCAGCCCGAGTTCGGCGACGGCCTGGGCCGCGTCCACGGTCTCGCCGGTACCGATCCGCATGCCGTGCGCCCGCAGGGCCCCGACCAGCGAGGTCAGCCGCTCCGCGACGCCGGGCGCGCTCACACGGCGTCCAGGTCGAGCTTGGCCGCCGCCTTGAGGATGTCGTCCTGGTGCTTGAGGAGAACGCCCAGGCTGTCCCGTACGACGGTCTCGTCGAGTGTGTCGGCGCCGAGCGCGAGCAGCGTGCGCGCCCAGTCGATGGTCTCGGCGACCGACGGGACCTTCCGCAGGTCCATCGCCCGCAGCGCGCCCACCACCCGCACCACGGAGGCGGCCAGCGCCTCGTCGAGACCCGGCACCTTCAGCCGTACGATCCGGCGCTCCAACTCCTCGTCGGGGAAGCCGATGTGCAGGAAGAGGCAGCGGCGGCGCAGGGCCTCGGACAGCTCGCGGCTGGCGTTGGAGGTGAGGACGACGAAGGGGCGGCGGGTCGCGGCGATCGTACCCAGCTCGGGCACCGTCACCTGGAAATCGGAGAGCACCTCGAGCAGTAGCCCCTCCACTTCGACGTCGGCCTTGTCGGTCTCGTCGATCAGCAGCACCTTGGGGTCGTCGCCGCGGATCGCGGTCAGCAGGGGGCGGGTGAGCAGGAACTCCTCGCTGAAGATGTCGGTGCGCGTCTCGTCCCAGGTCTCGTCGCGCCCCGCGCTGATGCGCAGCAACTGCTTGGCGTGGTTCCACTCGTACAGCGCCCGGGACTCGTCGACGCCCTCGTAGCACTGCAACCGGACCAGCCGCGCCCCGGCCACCTCGGCCACCGCCTTGGCCAGCTCCGTCTTGCCCACCCCCGCCGGCCCCTCGACCAAGAGGGGCTTGCCGAGCCGGTCGGCGAGGAAGACGGTCGTGGCCACCGCGGCTGAGGCGAGGTAGCCGGTGGCGGCCAGACGCGCGGAGACGTCGTCGACGGACGTGAACAACGGGGCCTCCAGGTGGACGGCGGTACCGGGCCTACTATCTAAGCGCTTGTTCACCCCGATGTCACGGCCGGACCAGGCCTCGATCCCGTCCACGGCCCACACGGCGTTGTCAGTGGCGGGCGCTACCTTCCGGACATGGGTATCTATCTGGTCAGCGTCGGTGCACGGGAATGGCTCGACGGCGACGAGGCCGAGGACGAGGGCGGCCGCGGAGCCGTCGCCTCGGCGCTCAACGAGGAGTTGGAGCGGCGGGGGCTCCCGCGCTACGAGCCCGTCGCGGAGGAGGAACCGGGCGGCTGGTTCGAGGAGAAGCTCAGCCCTCCCATGGACGGGTTCGCCGAGCTGTGCCGCACCCACCTGACACCGCCGGAGCAGGAGACGCTCGGTGAGTGGTCGGTACTGGTACCGGTGTCGCTGGACGAGGAGATACACCTGCCCATCGGCTCCGCCTACACCGACACCACCGTGATCGCGGGGGCGCCGCAGGTCCTCGCCCTGGCCCGGCGGCTGGCGGACGTCATCGGGCTGCCGTCGGAGGTGCCGCAGGAGCCCGGCAACCTCGGCCTGACCTTCTGGTTCCTCGAAGGCGAGGCGAAGGAACTGGCCGCGGTCAGTCCAGGTCCGTGGAGCGAGGACCTGGACACCGCGTTCTACGTCGCCGTCCACCTGCGTGCCGCCGAGCACTCACTGCGCCGGGGCTGCCCGATGACCTACAGCTGACGCTGTCCATCGGCCTCCGCGCTCACCAGCACGACCTCCAGGGTGCGCGGTCCGTGTACCCCCTCGACCCGGTCCAGCTCGATGTCACTGGTGGCCGACGGGCCGGAGATCCACGTCAACGGACGCGCCGCATCCAGGCGTTCGAGGGCCTGCGGCACGGAGGAGACGACCTGCTCCGGCACCCGTACGACGCAGATGTGGTGATCGGGGATCAGGGTGATACGGCGACGACCCTGGTCGGGGGAGCCGTCGAGGACGATGGTGCCGGTCTCGGCGACGGCGAGCGCGCAGCCGGTGACCACGCTCTCGACCTTGTCCAGCTCATGCGGGGTGCTCACGGCACGGTCCTGAACGCGCGTGGGGTCGGCGGCCGACATCCACTCAGGCGGGAGTCCCGGGGGCACGAGCACGGACTGGGACCCACGCTGGGCGAGCAGCCGCATGATCAGGTACGGCAACTCCTCCTGGTCCGTGCGGTGCACGATCGCCCTGTAGTCCGCCAGATTCTCCGCCAGCAGATCCACCGTCTGCTCGACACCGCGCTCACCGTGCTCGCGCAGATAGTCCCGGGCGACCGCCTCCCCGTACGGCGTCTCGTCCTGCCCCACGTCCGCCAGTGCGCGCCGCACCCGGCCCAGGATCCTGTCCCTGCTGCTCACTTGGCGCCGTCCTTTCCACCGTTGGTGCGCTGCCACCAGTCCCGGAACGGTTCCGCCGGTACCGTCGGCAGATCCCGGCTGCCGCTCCACGCCTTGCCCGGTCCGGGAAGGGTCCGCGGATGCAGCCGGCGAGTACGGGAGGCGAGGCGCTGGCCGCCGCGCAGGGCGCCGGGGTGGCTGAACGCCCAGCGGGCCGCCCGCATCGCCGCCCGCTCGGCGGCGTGCCCCTTCGCCGGCTTGAGCACCACCTTGTTGCCCTCCCGCGTCACCGGCCCGCCCTCGACGACCCGCTCCCGCAGATGCACCAGCACCTCCGGGATGTCGATCGCGACCGGGCACACCTCGTAGCAGGCGCCGCACAGCGACGACGCGTACGGCAGGGAGGCGTCGATCTCGCTCGCCGTACCCCGGAGTTGGGGGCTGAGGATGGCGCCGATCGGGCCCGGGTAGACCGAGCCGTAGGCGTGGCCGCCGGCCCGCTCGTACACCGGGCAGACGTTGAGGCAGGCCGAGCAGCGGATGCAGCGCAGCGCCTGGCGGCCGACCTCGTCGGCGAGGGTGTCGGTGCGGCCGTTGTCGAGAAGGACCAGGTGGAAGTTCCGCGGCCCGTCCTCGTCCGTCGTACCGGTCCACATGCTCGTGTACGGGTTCATGCGCTCGGCCGTCGAGGAGCGCGGGAGGGTCTGCAGGAACACCTCCAGGTCCTGCCAGGTGGGCAGGATCTTCTCGATGCCGACGACCGAGATCAGCGTCTCGGGCAGGGTCACGCACATCCGCCCGTTGCCCTCGGACTCGACGACCACCAGAGTGCCGGTCTCGGCGATCATGAAGTTGGCGCCGGAGATGCCGACCTTGGCGCGCAGGAACTTCTCCCGCAGGTGGAGCCGGGCGGCCTCGGCGAGTTCGGCGGGCGTGTCGGTCAGGCCATCCGGGGCCGGTCGGCCCCACTCGCTCATCTCGCTCGCGAAGATGTCCCGGATCTCACCCCGGTTGCGGTGGATGGCGGGGACCAGGATGTGCGACGGCCGGTCCTTGCCCAACTGGACGATCAGCTCGGCGAGATCGGTCTCGTAGGCCCGGATGCCCTCGGCCTCCAGGGCTTCGTTGAGCCCGATCTCCTGCGTGGCCATCGACTTGACCTTGACGACCTCCGACTCGCCGGTCTCCTTGACCAGCCGGGCCACGATCCGGTTGGCCTCCTCGGCGTCGGCGGCCCAGTGCACCGTGCCGCCCGCCGCCGTGACCGACCCCTCCAACTGCACCAGATAGCGGTCCAGATGCCGCAGCGTATGGTCCTTGATCCGCTTCCCGGCCTCCCGCAGGAGCGCCCAGTCGGAGACCTCCGCGACCGCCTTCGCCCGCTTGGCGCGGATGGTGTGGGTGGCGTGGCGCAGATTCCCGCGCAGGGTCTGGTTGCCGACGGCTTCGTGCGCGGCCTTGGGAAAGGCCGGCATTCCCACGAACGTCCCGCTCATACGGCCGGCTCCCCTTCCGTGCTCGCCAGGATCTCCGCGATGTGCACCGGCCGCATCCCCACCTCGAGCCGCGCCATCGTGCCCCCGATGTGCATCAGACAGGAGTTGTCGGCCGCGCACAGCACCTCCGCGCCGGTCGACTCGGCGTTACGCACCTTGTCCGTGCCCATTGCCGCCGAGACGTCGGAGTTCTTCAGCGCGAAGGTCCCGCCGAAACCGCAGCACTCCTCGGCACCCGGCAGTTCGACGAGCTCCAGCCCCTTCACCGCCTGGAGCAGCCGCCGGGGCCGGTCGCCCAGCCCCAGGCCGCGCAGCCCGTGACAGGTCGGGTGGTAGGTCACCTTGTGCGGGTAGTACGCCCCGACGTCCGTCACCCCCAACACGTCCACCAGGAACTCCGTCAGCTCGTACGTCTTCGGCACAACAGGTGCCAGCGTGGCGGCGAGAGAGTCGCCGCGCCCCTCGGCCCGCGCCCGCTCACCCATCCGCGGATACAGCTCCCGCACCATCGCCCCGCACGACCCGGACGGCGTGACGATCGCCTCGTACTCCCCGAAGACATCGGAGAAATGTCGGGCGAGGGGCTCGGCCTCGTGCCGGTATCCGGTGTTGTAGTGCGCCTGCCCGCAGCAGGTCTGGGCCATCGGGAAGTCGACGTGGACGCCCAGCCTGGTCAGCAGTTTCACCACGGCGCGCCCGGTGTCCGGATACAGCGTGTCGTTGACGCAGGTCAGGAACAGGGCGACACGCATCGCGGCTCCTTGTGAATCGATCATCGGATGAGTGCAGGGTAGTCGGCCACGGGGTCCGAGGGGAGACCCCTTTCACCGTCCGGCGAGCCGGGCCTGCGCCTCCCGCCACGGCGCCGTGTCACCCCGCGGCTCGTACCGGGTCAAGGGCTGGGTACGGGCGAGCAGCCGCCGTCCGCTCGCGAGATCGCCGACGAGCCCGTGGGCCCGGGCCTGGACCAGCACGTTCCCCAGCGCCGCCGCCTCCGTCGGACCCGCCAGCACGGGCAGTCCGCACGAGTCGGCGGTCAGCTGGCACAACAGCTCGTTCCGGGTGCCGCCCCCCACTACGTGCACGACGTCGACGGGGTGCCCCGCCAGCCGCTGCGCGTCCTCGACGGCCCTGCGGTGGGCGAGGGCGAGCGAGTCGAGGATGCACCGCGTGATCTCGGCGGGCGTCCCGGGAACCGGCTGCCCCGAGCCACGGCACGCCTCAGCGATCCGCTCCGGCATCCGGCCCGGCGCCAGGAACGCCGGGTCCCCCGCGTCCACCACCGACCGCAGCGCCGGCACCTTGGCCGCCTCCGGCAGCAGCCCGCCCAGCTCCGGGTCACCCCAGGCTCGTACGCACTCCTGCAGCAGCCACAACCCCATGATGTTGCGCAGATACCGGACCGTGCCGTCCAGGCCCAGCTCGTTGGTGAAGTTGGCGACCCGGCTCTCCTCGCTCAGCACGGGCGCGTCCAGCTCCAGGCCGGCCAGCGACCAGGTCCCGGTGCAGATGTACGCGAACCTCGCGCCGTCGGCCGGCACGGCGGCGACCGCGGACGCCGTGTCGTGCGAGCCGACCGTCGTCACCGGTACCGGACCCGTGAGCCCGGTCTCCTCCAGTACCTCCGCCCGCAGCACGCCCGCAGCCTCCCCGGGCTGCCGCAGCGGCGCGAACAGACCGAGGTCGATACCCAACCGGGAAGCGACGTCGTACGACCACTCTCGCGTCCGGGGATCGATCAGCTGGGTCGTCGAGGCGTTGGTCAGCTCGGTGCCCTGCTCGCCGGTCAGCCAGTACGACAGCAGATCCGGGATCAGCAACAGCCGCCGGGCAGCCGCCAGTTGGGCGGTATCCCGAGCAGCGACCAATTGGTACAGCGTGTTGAAGGGCGCGTACTGCAACCCGGTCGCCGCGTACAGCTGCTCGGCGGGCACGGTCGCCCACACCTTCTCCGCGATGCCCTCGGTACGAGCGTCCCGGTAGTGCACGGGGTTGCCGAGCAGCGCACCGTCGGCGTCCAGCAGCCCGTGGTCCACGGCCCAGCTGTCGATGCCGACCGAGTCGACCTGCCCTGCCGCCCGCAGCCCGTCCAGCACACCCCCGTACAGCGCGAGGATGTCCCAGCGCAGCCCCTCCGGAACGCGCACCGGCCGGTTCACGAACCGGTGCGCCTCGGACAGCTCCAGGCTGTCGGGGCCGACGCGGCCGACCATGACGCGCCCGCTGGACGCGCCGAGGTCGACCGCGGCGTACGACTTCACGGCGGTGCTCATCGCAGGAAGGCGGCGGCGACGCCGGCGTCGACGGGGACGTGGAGCCCGGTGGTGTGGGTCAACTCCCCGCCGGTCAGCGCGAACACGGCGTTCGCGACGTGCTCGGGCAGCACCTCACGCTTGAGGATGGTCCGCTGCGCGTAGAACTCGCCCAGCTTCTCCTCCGGCACCCCGTACACGGCCGCCCGCTGCGCACCCCAGCCGCCCGCGAAGATCCCCGAGCCGCGCACCACACCGTCCGGGTTGACCCCGTTCACCCGGATGCCGTGCTCACCCAACTCGGCGGCGAGCAACCGTACTTGATGCGCCTGGTCGGCCTTGGTGGCGGAGTAGGCGATGTTGTTGGGCCCGGCGAAGACGGCGTTCTTGGAGGCGATGTAGACGATGTCACCGCCCAGCTCCTGCGCGATCATCACCCGGGCCGCCTCCCGCGACACGAGGAAGGAACCGCGGGCCATGATGTCGTGCTGCAGGTCCCAGTCCTTCGCCGAGGTCTCCAGCAGCGGCTTGGAGATCGAGATCCCGGCGTTGTTGACGACCAGATCGACCCCGCCGAAGGCGAGCACGGCGGCCCGGAACGCCTCCGCGATCTGTTCCTCCGACGTCACGTCGACGGTCACGGCGACGGCCTTGTCGGGGCCGCCCAGCTCCTCGGCGACCTGAGCGGCGTTGTCCGCGTCGAGATCCGCGACCACCACACAGGCACCCTCAGCGACCAGCCGCTCGGCGATCGCCTTCCCGATGCCGCTGCCGGCGCCCGTCACCAGCGCCACCCGGGTCGCCAGCGGCTTCGGCCTCGGCATCCGCTGGAGCTTGGCCTCCTCCAGCGCCCAGTACTCGATGCGGAACTTCTCCGACTCCTCGATCGGCGCGTACGTCGACACCGCCTCGGCCCCGCGCATCACGTTGATGGCGTTGACGTAGAACTCGCCCGCCACCCGCGCGGTCTGCTTGTCCTTGCCGAAGGAGAACATGCCGACACCCGGCACCAGCACGATCGCCGGGTCCGCGCCCCGCATCGCGGGGGAGTCGGGCAGCGCGTGCCGCTGGTAGTAGGCGGCGTACTCCTCGCGGTACCCGGCGTGCAGTTCCTTCAGCCGCGCCACGGCCAACTCCAACGGAGCGGTCGGCGGCAGGTCGAGGACGAGCGGCCGCACCTTCGTACGGAGGAAGTGGTCCGGGCACGAGGTGCCGAGCGCCGCGAGCCGCGGGTGCTCGGCCCGCGCCAGGAACTCCAGCACCACGCCGGAGTCGTCGAAGTGCCCGACCTGCGGCTTGTCCTGGGAGGCGATGGCCCGGACGTACGGCGCGAGGGCCGCCGCGCGTTCTCGACGCACCGAGGGCTCCAGCGCCGCGTACCCGTCGATGAGCGGCCCGAAGGGCTCCGCCTTCCCGCGCTCCGCGAGGAACGCCTCGGCGGTCCGGATGATGTGCAGCGAGTTGCGCTCGCACTCCTCGGAGGTGTCACCCCAGGCGGTGATCCCGTGCCCGCCCAGAACGCACCCGACGGCCTGCGGGTTGGCCTCCTTCACGGCCGCGATGTCCAGCCCCAGCTGGAACCCGGGCCGCCGCCACGGCACCCACACCACACTGTCCCCGAAACACTCGGCGGTCAGCTTCTCCCCGTCCGCGGCACAGGCCAGCGCGATCCCGGAGTCCGGGTGCAGATGGTCGACGTGCGCCGCCTCGACGAGCCCGTGCATGGCCGTGTCGATCGACGGAGCAGCCCCGCCCTTGCCGTGCAGGCAGTAGTCGAAGGCGGCGACCATCTCGTCCTCACGCTCGACGCCGGGGGACACCCCTTTGAGCGCCCGCAACCGATCCAGCCGCAACACGGCGAGCCCGGCCTCGGTGAGCGTCCCGAGGTCACCACCGGACCCCTTGACCCACATCAACTCGACCTCACCACCGGTCACGGGATCGGTGTCGGTCCCCTTGGCCGACGCGTTGCCACCGGCGTAGTTCGTGTTACGGGGATCAGAGCCAAGCCGATGGGACCGCCCCAGCAGAGCGGCGGCTTCGGGATGGGTTGCCATGTGAATCCAGTCCTTCAAAAGATGCGGATGTATGGCGCCCTTTAGGGGCGCGGGGCTGAGTCGATGTGCGGCTCCGCCGCGCGGGCGCGGCCGGCTTTACGCTCCCCAGCCTGCTTGCTGTCCTCCGACCCGCTCCTCGATGATCTTCTGGACCCATCCGGAGCGGCGGTAGGCGGCGATGGGGTCGGGGTCGAGGCCCATGTCGGCACGGACTTCGGCGAGCAGGGGGCGGACGTCGGTGTTGTAGGCGTCCATGAGCACGGCGTTGGCTTCGAGGACGTCTCCCGAGCGTTGGGCGGCCGCCAGCGTGTCCCGGTCGACGAGCAGTGCCTTGGCGGTGGCTTCCTGGACGTTCATGACGGAGCGGATGATCGCGGGGATCTTGGCCTCGATGTTGTGGCACTGGTCCAGCATGAACGCCACATCGGGGGAGAAGCCGCCGCCGCGGATCACCTCGTACATGATCCGGAACAGCTGGAAGGGGTCCGCGGCGCCGACCATGAGGTCGTCGTCGGCGTAGAACCGCGAGTTGAAGTCGAACCCGCCGAGCTTGTTCTCGCGCAGCAGTGTGGCGACGATGAACTCGATGTTGGTCCCGGGTGCGTGGTGCCCGGTGTCGACCACGACCTGCGCCTTCTCGCCCAGCTTCAGGCAGTGGGCGTAGGCGGTGCCCCAGTCGGGGACGTCGGTGGAGTAGAAGGCGGGCTCGAAGAACTTGTACTCCAGCAGCATCCGCTGCCCCGCGCCCAGCCGCCCGTACACCTCGGCGAGTCCTTCGGCGAGCCGGTCCTGCCGCGCACGGATGTCGTCCTGCCCGGGATAGTTCGTGCCGTCGGCGAACCACAGCTTCAGATCCGAGGACCCCGTCGCGTCCATGATGTCGACGCACTCCAGCAGATGGTCCAGCGCCTTGCGCCGCACCTGCGCGTCGGGGTGGCAGATGCTGCCGAGCTTGTAGTCGTCGTCCTGGAACGTGTTCGAGTTGATCGCACCAGGCGAGACACCCAACTCCCGGGCGAACGCGGCGAGTTTCGCGTAGTCCTCCACCTTGTCCCAAGGAATGTGCAGCGCGACCGTCGGCGCGACTCCGGTGAACTCGTGCACTTTGGCCGCGTCCCGCAGTTTCTCCCAGGGATCCCGCGGCACACCGGCCTGGGCGAACACCTTGAACCGGGTCCCCGAGTTCCCGTACGCCCACGACGGCGTCTCGACTGCCTGGGTCTTGAGCGCGGACTTCACCGCGGCGAGCTCGGTCACTTCAGGGCTCCTGTGACGTCGGGTCGGAAAGGCTTCGGTATGAATCGATTCAGCAGGCGAAGCTTAGGCCCGTTGCTCGGGGTGTCAAGCGTTCGCGCACGCCCTGTTTCTCGTGGCCTGACCGTGACCTTTGGCTCTCGAAGGGTTCTCGAAATTTTTTCGGAGCCCACCCATTGACGTGACAAGCTCGCCGCGCCTAACGTCCCGGCAACCAAGTTGAAACCTTTCACGACGCCCGGAAGACCTCCCGAGGACCTCCTGGGGCGTCGTCGAGGAGCCACTCATGACCCACCCGTCCGACCCGGGTCCGGCCCCGGTGCTGGCGCTCGAGGACATCTCGAAGTCCTTCGGCGCCGTGCGTGCCCTGCGGGACGTGTCCCTGGAGTTGTTCCCCGGCGAGGTACACGCCCTCGCCGGCGAGAACGGCGCGGGCAAGTCCACCCTGATCAAGACCCTCGCCGGGGTGCACCGTCCGGACGCCGGCCGGGTGCTGCTCGACGGCGAGCCCGTCGTCTTCCACGGACCCGGCGACGCCCGCGACGCCGGCATCGCCGTCATCTACCAGGAGCCGACGCTCTTTCCCGACCTTTCGATCGCCGAGAACATCTTCATGGGCCGCCAGCCCCGGCGTGCGCTGGGCCGGATCGACCACAAGGCCACGCACACCGCGACACTCGCCCTGATGAAGCGGCTCGGTGTCGAACTCGACCCCGACCGCCCCGCCCGCGGCCTGTCCATCGCGGACCAGCAGATCGTCGAGATCGCCAAGGCGCTCTCCTTCGACGCCCGTGTCCTGATCATGGACGAGCCGACCGCCGCCCTGACCGGGAGCGAGGTCGCCCGGCTCTTCGGTGTCGTGCGCACCCTGCGCGAGCAGGGCGCCGCGGTACTGTTCATCTCGCACCGGCTGGAGGAGATCTTCGAGATCTGCCAGCGGGTCACCACCCTGCGCGACGGCGCCTGGATCTCCAGCGAGCCGATCGCGGGCATGACCGAGGACGACCTGGTCCGCCGCATGGTCGGCCGCGACCTCGACGAGCTGTATCCCAAGCAGGATGTCCAGCCGGGCGAGGTCGCCCTGAGCGTACGACGGCTGACCCGCGAGGGCGTGTTCACCGACGTCTCCTTCGAGGTACGGCACGGCGAGATCGTCGGCCTCGCCGGTCTGGTCGGCGCCGGCCGCACCGAGGTGGCCCGAGCCGTCTTCGGCATCGACCGCTGGGACGCCGGCGAGGTCGAGGTGCAGGGGCGCAGGCTCACCAACGGCGCTCCCTCCACGGCCATGGCCGCGGGCCTCGCCCTGGTCCCCGAGGACCGGCGCGCCCAGGGCCTGGTGATGGACATGTCCATCGAGCGCAACATCGGCCTCACCGGCCTTCGCACCACCGTCAGAGCGGGCCTGGTCGACCGGGGCGCCGAGCGCAGCCGGTCCCTCGACTGGGCGGTCAAGCTCCAGGTGAAGTACGCCCGGATCGCCGATACCGTCAACACCCTGTCCGGCGGCAACCAGCAGAAGGTGGTCCTCGCCAAGTGGCTCGCCACCGGCCCCAGGGTGCTGATCGTCGACGAGCCCACCCGGGGCATCGACGTCGGCACCAAGGCCGAGGTGCACCGGCTGCTCAGCCAGCTGGCCGCCGACGGTGTGGCCGTCCTGATGATCTCCTCCGACCTGCCCGAGATCCTCGGCATGGCCGACCGCGTGCTCGTCATGCACGAGGGCCGCCTGACCGCCGAGATCCCACGCGCCGAAGCCACCGAGGAAACCGTGATGGCCGCAGCCACCGGGAGGGCCGCCGCATGACGGTGACCACTCCCGACGAAACCCCCGTCGCCGAGGTGCCCAGGTCCAGCGGCACCCGGCTCGTCGACCGCGTCTTCAAGATGCGTGAACTCGCCATCCTGGTCGTCTTCCTGGTGATGATCGCCGTCACTCAGCTCGGCAACAGCGACTTTCTGTCCGAGCAGGGCATCAAGGACCTGCTGCTGAACGCGACCATCCTGGTGCTGGTGGCCACCGGCCAGTCCCTGGTGGTGATCACGAGGAACGTCGACCTCTCCGTCGGCTCCACCCTCGGCATCGCCGCCTTCGCCGCCGGCGACTACCTGCACGGCGGCGGGAACGCGCTCGTCGCCATCCTGCTGGCGGTGCTGCTGGGCGTCGGCTTCGGCCTGCTGAACGGCCTGCTCGTGAGCCTCGGCCAGGTGCCCGCGCTGGTGGTGACCCTCGGCACGCTGTACATCATCCGCGGCATCGACTCGATCTGGGTGGGCTCCCGCCAGATCACGGCGGCCGACCTGCCGGGCGGCTTCGTGGACTTCGGTTCCGGCGGCGTCTCCGCGGTGCCGTACCTGGCGCTGATCGCGCTCGCGGTGCTGGTGGCGACGGCGTACTACCTGAAGAACTTCGGCGGCGGGCGCGAGTCGTACGCGCTCGGCTCCAACCCGGAGGCAGCGCGGCTGGCCGGCATCCCGGTCCGCAAGCGGATCCTCGCCGCGTACACCTTCTGCGGCGGTCTCGCCGGACTCGCCGGCGCGATGTACCTGGCCCGGTTCGGCAACGTCGACTCCGGGACCGGCAACGGCTACGAACTCACCGTCGTCAGCGCGGTCGTGGTCGGCGGCGTCGTCTTCACCGGCGGCTCCGGAAGCGTGTACGGGGCCGCGCTGGGCGCCCTGTTGCTGACCTCCATCAACAGTGTGCTGCCCGCCCTCGGCGTCAGCTCCGTGTGGGTGCTCGCCATCAACGGCGTCCTGCTCATCCTCGCCATCTCGGTCGACCGGATCGTCGCGCTGCGCGTGGCCTTTGCACTCAAGAAGACGGCCGCGAAGAAGACGGCCCTGCAGAAGGGGAACGCCCATGCCTGAGTCCCTGACGCGAGCGGTCCGCTGGGACACGGTCGTCGGCGCGCTCCTGGTCGTCCTGTTGCTGCTGTCGTTCGGCACGGTCGACGGTTTCGGGAACGCCCTGAACCTGTCCTTCCTCATCGGCAACACCCTGCCGATCGCACTGATCGCCCTGCCGATGACCCTGCTGGTCGTCTCCGGTGAGATCGACCTGTCCGTCGCCTCCACGGCCGGTCTGTCCGGCGCGGTGATGGGCAAGCTGTGGAACGACGGCATGGCGATCGAGACGATCATCCCGCTCTGCCTGCTGCTCGGCGTGGTCTGCGGGCTGGTCAACGGCCTGCTGGTGACCCGGCTCGGGCTGCCCTCCCTCGCCGTCACCATCGGCACCCTCGCCGCCTACCGGGGCATCGCACAGATCGTGCTCGGCTCCGACGCGGTCACCGACTTCCCCTCCCAGTACCTGACCTTCGCGGCCGGCCGGGTCGGAAACTCGTTCCTCCCGCAGGCCTTCCTGCCCTTCCTGGTGCTGCTCGCCATCGCCGTGGTCGTCCTGCACGCCACGCCGTTCGGGCGGTCGCTGTTCGCCATCGGCGCGAGCGAGGAGGCGGCACGGTTCGCCGGGATCCGGGTCAAGCGGCACAAGCTGATCCTGTTCACGGTGACGGGCCTGATGGCGTCCCTGACCGGGATCTTCTGGGCGCTGCACTACGCCAGTGCGCGCTACGACAACGCCACGGGTCTCGAACTGTCCGTCGTCGCCGCGGTGTTGCTCGGTGGCATCGACTTCGACGGCGGCAAGGGGACGCTGGGCGGTGCGATCGCCGGGGTGTTCCTGCTCGGGGCTCTGCAGAACGTGATGAGCCTGCTCAACGTCTCGGCGCAGTCGCAGATCGTCGTCACCGGTGTGCTGCTGGTGATCTCCGTACTCGGCCCTCGTGTCGCACGGCAGATCTCCGTCGCGAGGGCGGCACGTTCCGCTGGTTAGGCCGGTTGTCAGCTGCGCGCCCGTTGTGGCTGGTCGCGCCCACGCGGCGGAGCCGCACCATGTCTCGCCCCGCGCCCCTGACGGGGCGCGTATCGCTCACCCTCTCATTCAAAGGACTCCAAGCCATGCGCAAGTCATCCCTTCGTCGTGCCTGTGCGGCGCTCGCCGCTGGAACCTCGCTCGCCCTGGCGCTCACCGCCTGTGGTGGGACCACCAAGAACAACTCCAAGAGTGACAGCGCGGCGGCCACCTCGACCGCCAAGGCGGACCCCAACGCCGCGCTGAAGAAGGGGCTGACCGTCGGGTTCCTGCCCAAGCAGGTCAACAACCCGTACTTCACCTCCGCCGACAAGGGCGGCGAGCAGGCGCTGACCGAGCTGGGCGGCAAGTACAAGGAGGTCGGCCCCTCCAGCGCCACGGACACCGCCGGACAGGTCTCCTACGTCAACACGCTCACCCAGCAGCAGGTGAACGCGATGGCCGTCTCCGCGCAGGACCCGGGCGCCCTGTGCACCGCGCTGAAGCAGGCCATGAGCAACGGCATCAAGGTCGTCACCTACGACTCCGACACCAAGCCCGACTGCCGCAACGCCTTCGTCTCGCAGGCCTCCGCCGAGGACCTCGGCCGCACCGAGGTGCAGCTGCTGGCCCAGCAGATCGGCTACAAGGGCGACATCGCGATCCTCTCGGCCGCGCAGACCGCGACCAACCAGAACGTGTGGATCGACTACATGAAGAAGGAGCTGGCGGACCCGAAGTACAAGAACGTCAAGCTGGTCAAGGTCGCCTACGGCAACGACGACGCCCAGCAGTCCTTCCAGCAGACCCAGGGCCTGCTGCAGCAGTACCCGAACCTGAAGGGGATCATCTCCCCGACGACCGTCGGCATCAAGGCCGCCGCTCAGTACCTGTCCGGCTCCAAGTACAAGGGCAAGGTCAAGCTGACCGGGCTCGGCACCCCCAACGACATGCGCAAGTACGTCAAGAACGGCACCGTCGACGCCTTCGAGCTGTGGGACCCGGCGAAGCTCGGCGACCTGGCCGCCCGTACCGCCGTCGCGCTGGCCTCCGGCCAGATCACCGGCAAGGAGGGCGAGACCTTCAAGGCCGGCTCGACCACGTACACCATCGGCAAGGACGGCGTGATCTCCCTCGGCAAGCCGACCGTGTTCGACGCGAAGAACATCGACCAGTTCAACTTCTAGTCCGGGAGCGGTACTTCATGCAGCGCGTCTGTTTCCTCCTCAAGGTCCGCGAGGACCGGCTCGCCGAGTACCGCGAACGCCACGCCGCCGTGTGGCCGGAGATGCTCGAGGCGCTCTCCGCCACCGGCTGGCACAACTACTCCCTCTTCCTGCGCGACGACGGCCTGCTCGTGGGCTACCTGGAGACCGAGGACTTCGCCGCCGCGCAGGCCGGCATGGAGGCCACCGAGGTCAACGCGCGCTGGCAGGCCGAGATGGCACCGTTCTTCGAGTCGCTGGACGGCGCCCGGCCCGACGAGGCCATGAAACCGCTCACCGAAGTGTTCCACCTCGCCTGACCTCCCCCTAGGGGGTCTTTTGAAAGCCCCGCTGGAGCCGCTCATGAAAAGACGCGCCGTGCTGACGACCGCCATACTGGCGGCCGTGGCAACCCCGGGCATCGCACGGGCCGCGGACCCCGGCCCCTCCATCAGCAGGAAGAGCACCACCCAACTCGACTCCCAGGCCGTCTTCTTCGTCTCCTACGACGGGCTGGTCAACAACAACTCGTTCCAGAAGAACGGCCTGCTCACCTACAACGGCTACCAGTACGCCGTCTGGTACACCTCGACCGGCGACGCCATGGTCGGTCGGCGCGCCCTGACCGCGAGCAGTTGGTCGACCGTCACCCTCTCCCACGTCCTGAAGACGAGTGACTCCCACAACGTCATCTCCATGGGTGTGTCCAAGGTCGACGGCCGTCTCCACCTCAACATGGACTCGCACAGCGACGGCTACTTCTACGTGAAGTCGGTCGCCGGGCTGCTGGACGACCCCGGCACCACCGGCTGGACCACGTCGGTCTTCGGCGCCGTCCAGACCTCCCTGGACGGCCTCGCCCTCACCTCGCAGTTCACCTACCCGCAGTTCGTCTCGACCCCCGAGGGCAAGCTGCAGCTCAGCTACCGGACCGGCATCTCCGGCAACGGCCGCAACGCCCTCGCGGAGTACGACGGTTCGAGCTGGACGGCGCTGGGGGAGTGGTCGAGCTCCACGGGCACGTACACCAGCTCCCACGGCTCCTCCACGGCCCGCAACATGTACCTGCACGGCATCGACTACGACGTGAACGGCCGGCTGCACTCCTTCTTCACCTGGCGCGAGCAGAACGCCGCCGTGATGTGCAACAGCGGCGGCATCACCAACCACGACACCGGTTACGTCTACTCGACCGACCGCGGCCGCACCTGGCGCAACGACGCGGGCGCCCTGGTCGCCACGACCGGCACCGCGGACACGGTGGCCGTCACCGACTCCGGCCTGGTCGTCGACTCCCTCAACCCGGACCACTCCCTGATGAACCAGGAGAGCCAGTGGACGGACTCCACCGGCCTCCCGCACGCGATCATCAGCTACGTCCCCGGCCGCTTCGGCCAGTGCACCACGAACTACGTCGCCGACCGCACCGCGGGCGGCCGCGCGTTCCACGTCCGCAAGAACTCCTCCGGCACGTGGACCAAGACCGAGATCCCCGTCGCCCTGAACTCCAGCCAGCGCACCAAGCTGGTCCTGGACAGGTACGACAACGCCTACGCCGTCTTCCCGTTCGGCCGGATCGCCGCCGCGTCGAAGGCGTCCGGGTACACCGACTGGACACTGCTGTACGACGGCGGTGACCTGAACGCCTTCGGCGAGGTCGTCATCGACGAGCTGCGGGTGAAGTACGACAACGTCCTGTCGTTCATGTACCAGGAGAAGTCGAGCGGCACGACCCCGTCGGCGCTGCATGTCGTCGACTTCGCCCTGCCCACGTGACCGGCGCCGATGTGTGGGGCGATGACGGTAATGTGAAGGCCTTCTTCCCGCCGCCCCGCGTTCCTCTGGAGGTCCCTGCCTGATGGCTCAGTCGGTGGGTATCAAGGACGTCGCCCGTGCCGCCGGAGTCTCCGTCGGCACGGTGTCCAACGTCATCAACCGTCCGGACACGGTCGCGACGGAGACCCGGGCACGGGTGCAGTCGGCGATAGACCGGCTCGGTTACGTCCGCAGCGAGTCGGCGCGCCAGCTGCGCGCGGGCCGCAGCCGGATCATGGGGCTGCTCGTCCTCGACATGGGCAACCCGTTCTTCGTGGACGTGGCGCGCGGTGCCGAGCGCGCCGCGCGCGACGCCGGGCTCGGCGTGATGGTCTGCAACAGCGCCCAGAGCGCCGGCGAGGAGGCGGAGTACCTCTCGCTCTTCGCCGAGCAGCGCGTGCGGGGCGTGCTGCTCACCCCCGCCGACGCGACCGGCCGCAACATCGAGACGTTCCGCCGGCACAACATCCCCTTCGTCCTCGTCGACCGGGTGGCCGAGGGCACCACCGAGTGTTCGGTCTCCGTCGACGACGTGGCGGGCGGCGCGCTCGCGGTACGGCATCTGGTCGACGCCGGACACCGTTCGATCGCGTACGTCAGCGGCCCGCCCGGCCTCAACCAGGTCCGCGACCGGCGCACCGGTGCCCTGAACGCCCTCGCCGAGGCGGGTCTCGGCCCGGAGTGCCTGCGCGAGCTGCCCACCGAACGGCTGGACGTGGCCGCGGGCCGCGACGCGGGGGCCCGGCTGCTCGGCCTCGCCGACCGTCCCACCGCCGTCTTCTGCGCCAACGACCTGCTCGCCCTCGGCGTGCTGCAGGCCATGTACGCGGCCGGCATAACGGTCCCCGACGACCTCGCCATCGTCGGCTACGACGACATCGAGTTCGCGGCCGCCGCGGCCGTCCCGCTCACCTCCGTACGGCAGCCCGCCGTCACCATGGGCGCCCTGGCCGCGGAACTGCTGCTGGAGGAGACCGAGGAGCTGGAAGGCGGCGCGAAACGGCACGAGCACCGGCGTGTCGTCCTCCAGCCGGAGCTGGTCGTACGGCGCTCCAGTCTGCCCGCCCGCTGATCGGGCGTTCAGTAGGATTTCATGATCCCAGGGGTCGGCCGGCGGACGAACATGTGGTGAAGTGGGAGGCGACCGGAAGTCCGTCCGTCCCGGGAGACCTGTTGACCGCCACGTACCGCCAGCCCGGCGTCGTCCTCACCGACCGCCACTTCACGGTGCCCCTCGACCACGACTGCCCGGCCGGGGAGAGCATCGAGCTCTACGCCCGTGAGGTCGTCGCCAGCGAGAAGGCACGACAGGAGCTGCCCTGGCTGGTCTACCTCCAAGGCGGTCCCGGCTTCGGGGCGAATCGTTTCGTCGGTAAGCCGGCCTGGCTCGGGCGTGCCCTGAAGGAGTACCGCGTCCTGCTGCTCGACCAGCGCGGCACCGGGCACTCCACGCCCGCCAACCGCCAGACGCTCCCGCTGCGCGGCGGTCCCGCCGAACAGGCCGACTACCTCGCCCACTTCCGCGCGGACGCGATCGTCCGCGACTGCGAGGCCATCCGTCCGCTGGTCACCGGTGGCGCCCCCTGGACCGTCCTCGGCCAGAGCTTCGGCGGCTTCTGCGCGGTCACCTACCTCTCCAGCGCCCCGGAGGGCCTGGCCACCGCCCTGATCACCGGCGGTCTGCCCTCCCTCGACGCCCACGCCGACGACGTCTACCGGGCGGCCTTTCCGCGGATCGAGCGCAAGGTCGCCGCGCACTACGCCCGCTACCCGCAGGACGTCGAGCGCGCCCGTCGCATCGCCGACCACCTGCTCACCCACGACGTGACCCTGCCGAACGGCTACCGCCTCACCGTCGAGGCCTTCCAGTCCCTCGGCATCATCCTCGGCGGCGGCGAGGGCAGCCACCGCCTCCATCACCTCCTCGAACAGGCCTTCGTCCGCACGCCGCTGGGCGCGGCCCTGTCCGACGCCTTCCAGGAGGACGTCCAGGGCCTGCTCTCGTACGCGAGCCACCCCCTCTACGCCCTCGTCCACGAGCCGGTCTACGGACAGGGCGAGCGCCCCACCGCATGGTCGGCCGAACGGGTGCGCGCCGAGTTCCCGCAGTTCGACGCCGCCAAGGCCCTCGCGGGCGACGGCCCGCTGCTGTTCACGGGCGAGTCCGTCCACCCCTGGATGTTCGACTGCGACCCCGCCCTGCGCCCGCTGCGCGAGACGGCCGAACTCCTCGCCGCCCGCACCGACTGGCCGTCCCTCTACGACCCCGCCCGCCTCGCCGCCAACCAGGTCCCGGTCGCGGCGGCCGTCTACCACGACGACATGTACGTCGATACCGGGCACGCGCTGCAGACGGCTCGCGCCGTCCAGGGCCTGCGTACCTGGGTCACCGACGAGTTCGAACACGACGGCGTGCGGGCCGGCGGGCCGCGTGTCCTCGACCGGCTGCTCGCTCTCGCCCGCGACGAGGTGTGACGCCACCGGCGGCAGCTCGGTCACCCGCCTCGTGACGACATGCTCCCTGGATGATTCCGGCATAAGGTCCATTTCGTCGAAGCGTGCGAGAGGGCATCGTTCATGAGGGCAGGGACATTCCGCCCGGTGCGAGGAGCCGGCCGGTACCGGCCGGGCGCCGTCGCGGTGGGCCTGGTCGCGGCGAGCACGATCACCCTGGTGTCGTGCGGCTCCGGCGACAGCGGTTCTGGCCCACCGTCCACCGGACGGCCCACGGCCCCCGACACGGCTTCCTTCTCGGGAACGCCGCCGCCCGCGATGCGGTCCGCGGCGGCGTCGGCCGTGGCCTCGGCCAGGGACTCCGCCTCGGCCGCCGCATCGTCGGCCTCCGCCGCCGCGGCGTCCTTCGAGGCCTCCGTGTCGGCACAGGTCGAGCGCGCCAACATGGACGCGGAGCGGGAACTGAAGGGCGTCAAGGGCCGGGGCAACGCGATCTCCGAAGTCGCGATGACCGGCAAGCCGCGCGCGCAGACCAGTGGACTGCTCGCCGTCGTGGTCACCATCACCAACAGGACCGACAAGAAGGCGTCCTACGCCGTCCAGATCGACTTCCTCGACTCCGCCGGCAAGGTCGTGGAGACCCGCTACGTCGGCGCGGAGAACCTCGCTCCCGGCGAGAAGGCCCAGCCGATCGCCATCAGCCGCAAGCCGCCCCAGCCGGTGCTGACCCCCGAGCTGGCCAAGGCGCAACGCTACTGACCGCTGGAAACGGTGCTGAAAGCGGCCCGGGGGCGTGGTTTGATCGTCGGGCTGTCAGGGTGGCCGGACGGCACGGCGTGCGACGGGGGAGTGGCATGGACGAGAGGCAACTGCTGGCCGACCGGTTCGAGGAGCACCGGGGTCACCTGAAGGCGGTCGCCTACCGCATGCTCGGCTCGCTCGCCGAGGCGGAGGACGCGGTCCAGGAGACCTGGCTCAAGCTGAGCCGCAGCGACGCGGACGGGATCCAGAACCTGGGCGGCTGGCTGACCACCGTGGTCGGGCGGGTCTGCCTCGACATGCTGCGCTCGCGCACCTCGCGCCGAGAGGACCCGATGGACGACACGTTCGTGCCGGATCCGGTGCTCAGGCCGCTGTCGGTGGTCGACCCGGAGCAGGAGGTGCTGCAGGCCGACTCGGTGGGGCTGGCGCTGCTCGTGGTCCTCGAGACGCTGGAGCCGGCCGAGCGGCTGGCCTTCGTCCTGCACGACCTGTTCGCCGTGCCCTTCGACGACATCGCCCCGATCGTGGAGCGGAGTTCGGCGGCCACCCGACAGCTCGCCAGCCGGGCCCGGCGACGCGTCCGGGGCGCCACGCCGTCGGCGGAACCCGACCTGGCGGTGCAGCGGCGGGTCGTCGAGGCGTTCATGGCCGCCGCCCGGGCGGGGGACTTCGAGGCGCTGGTCGCGGTCCTGGACCCCGACGTGGTGCTGCGGGCCGACTCCGGGGCTCTCATCGGGGGCGCCGCCGCGTCGAAGGTGGTGCGCGGTGCCCGGACGGTGGCCGAACAGGCCCTGTTCTTCCGCCAGTTCGCGCCCGCCATGCGGATGGTGCTGGTCAACGGCGAGATCGGGATCCTCAACGCCCCCGAGGGGCGACCGCGCGCGGTCATGGGGGTCACCGTCAGCGAGGGCCGGATCGTCGCCGTGTACATCCTCGCCGACCCCGAGCGGCTCGCCCGGCTCGACCTCGGCGCCCTCGACTGAGCGTCGGGCGACAAACCGCCGGGCCGACTGTCGGACCCCTGTGGGAGCGTGGAGGGCGCGGACGCGAAGGGGGGCCGTGCCATGGGCGACGTCGACGCGCAGTTCCTGCGGGGCCTGTTCGACGAGGAGGGCAGTCTGTACGCCGGAGGCCGTACCGCGCTGTACCGGCTGTACGGCCTCGAGGGGCTGCTGTATGTGGGCATATCCGTCGCGCCCCTGACCCGGGTGCGCACGCACCTGCGCGAGCAGCCCTGGGGGCCGCAGGTCATCGGGATACAGATCCATTACCCGGACGACGCGGAGGCGGCCGAGCGAGAGGTGGTGTGGGCCGAACACCCCAGGTACAACGTGATCTTCAACGGACTGCTCCCGCCCCCGCGCCCGGACCCCGCGTCCCGCCTGAGGACCGAACTCGCCGTCGAGCGGCGCCGGTTGCGGGAGTTCGAGGCCGCCGTACCGGAGTCGTCGACGCATCTGCGGCTCCTCGCGCGCGGGATCACCGCGAAGAGGGCCAGGATCGCGAAGCTGCTCGAACAGATCGATACCCTCGAAGCTCGATAAGATGTGCGATATGCCAGATCAGACCGTGCGCCCCGCCGACCTCCGTGGAGACTGCGAGCGGTGCTTCGGGCTCTGCTGTGTCGCCCTGCCCTTCGCCGCGTCCGCCGACTTCGCGATCGACAAGCGGGCCGGCAAGCCCTGTCCGAACCTCCAGGGAGACCACCGCTGCGGGATCCACGCCACGCTGCGGCAGAAGGGCTTCACCGGGTGCACGGTCTACGACTGCTTCGGCGCCGGACAGAAGGTCTCGCAGGTCACCTTCGGCGGACAGGACTGGCGGACCGGCTCGCGCGAGCACGCCCGGCGGATGTTCGACGTGTTCCCGGTGGTACGGCAGCTGCACGAGCTGCTCTGGTACCTCACCGAGGCGCTCACCCTGCCCGCCGCCCGCCCGCTGCGGGCCGAACTGCGCCAGGTTCTGGAACAGACCGAGGATCTCACCCGGCAAACCCCGGACCAGCTCGCCGCGTTGGACGTCGGCGCGCATCGGCAGGCGGTGAACGTGCTCCTGCTGAAGGCCAGTGAACTGGCGAGGTCAGGGTTCCCGGGCCGTAAGAAGGACCGCCGCGGGGCCGATCTGATGGGCGCCCGCCTCAAGGGAGCCGACCTGCGCGGCGCGAACCTCCGCGGCGCCTACCTCATAGCCGCCGACCTGACCGGCGCCGACCTGCGCGGCGCGGACCTGATCGGCGCCGACCTGCGCGACACCGACCTCACCGACGCCGATCTGACCGGCGCGTTCTTCCTGACCCAGCCCCAGCTCAACGCGGCCCGGGGGAGTGCCGGGACCCGGCTGCCCGACTCAGTCATCCGCCCGGTGCACTGGGCAGCGCGGCGCTGACGGCGCCTCCTCCACGGCCTCCGGCGCGCCGGAGGTGACCGTGCGGCGTTCCAGCCGCAGCCGCAGCCCCTCCGGCATCAGCGTGAGCCGCTCGGTCACCCGCAGCCGGTAGTCGGGGTCGGCCACGAACTCGTAGCGGCGCAGCAGCAGACCGAGGACCAGGGTCGCCTCGTGCAGCGCGAACTGCCGGCCGATGCACGCCCGGGCGCCGGTGCCGAACGGCTTGAAGGTGTGGGGGGGCCGGGACCGTACCGCCTGGGGGTCGAAGCGGTCCGGGTCGAACCGTTCGGCGTCGGCGCCCCAGGCGGCCGGATCGCGGTGGAGCATCGGTGTGAGGACCAGCGCCCAGGCGCCGCGGCGCATCGGGTGCTCCCCGGCCAGCTCGGTGTCCCGGACGGCCTCCCGGGAGAACGCCGGCGCCGTCGGCCACAGCCGCAGCGACTCGTCCAGCACGCGGCGCACATACCGGAGCTTGGCCACCTGGTCGTAGCCGGGCGCCGTTGTCCCGCTCCAGACACGGTCCACCTCCGCGCGGGCGCGGGCGGCGACGTCGGGGTGCCGGGAGAGGTAGTGCAGGGCGAAGGAGAGCGCGCCCGAGGTGGTCTCGTGGCCCGCGACCAGGAAGGTGATCACCTGGCGGCGGACGTTCTCGGGTGACAGACGCTCGCCGGTCTCCGGGTGGGCCGTCTCCAGCATCCGGTCCAGCAGGTCACCGTTCCCGCTCGCCGTGCGCCGGGCGCGGACCAGGTCGTCGACCGTGCGGTTGAGGAGGGCGATGTCCGCCTCGTTGCGCTGCGCGGCACGCCGTATGAGCGCCGGGAAGGGCACCGCGTTGAGCCGTTGGGCGTAGGTGAGCGTGCCCACCATCGCGCTGATGAAGGGGTGCGGCCGGGAGCGCTCGAAGGAACCGAAGTCGTGCCCGAACCCGGTCCGCGCGATGGTCTCCAGGGTCAGCTTGGTCATGTCCCCGGCCACGTCCACTTCCCGGCCCGCCGCCTGCGCGCGGTCCCAGTGGTCCGTCAGCCTCCCGGCCACGTCCAGCATCATCGGGTGGTAGGCCGCCATGGCCTCCCGGTTGAATCCCGGGGCCAGCACGTCGTGCGCCAACTGCCAGTTCGGTTCGTGGTTGTACGCCGTGAACAGCCCGTCCCCGGCGACGGGTCGCAGATTGGCGACCCCGAGGCCGACATGCTTGGCGAACCGCGACTCGTCCGCGAGGTCGGCCACGAGATCGGCGCCCCAGACGAACACGAACTCCCCGTTGAAGGCCTTGCGCCGATAGATCGGCCCCAGCATCCGGGCGTAGCGCATGGAGTCCTGGACCGGCTTGGTCCGGTTGGCGCCGATCACGTCCCCGAGCAGGGGCAGCCGGCGCGGCGGATGCGGGATGCGGTGCAGCTGTGGCCAGCCCTGCTCGGCACTGCGGAATCCGCCGGGCGACGCCTCCCTGGTCGTGGTCCCCGCCATGACGTGATCTCCCTCGATCCAGCGGCAGTGGTGCTCGTTGTACGTGGGTTCAATAGCGCGGCCCAGTCTGATCCGGTTGTTGAACCGGCGTCAAGTAAAGTGCGGGCATGGCCGCGAACCAGGGTGGGCGCGCGCGTCGCCGGCTCAGCACCGGGGAGCGCCGGGAGCAGTTGCTGTCGGTGGGGGCGCGACTGTTCTCGGAGAGCCCGTACGACGACGTCTGGATCGAACAGGTCGCCGAGATCGCCGGGGTCTCGCGCGGTCTGCTCTACCACTACTTCCCGACCAAGCGGGACTTCTTCGCCGCGGTCGTCGAGCGGGAGAGCGAGCGCATGCTGCGGATGACGGCCGCCGTGCCCGGCGTCCCGGTGCGCGAGCAACTGGCCGCCGGCCTCGACACCTATCTCGAGTACGTCGACGCCCACGCGCACGGTTTCCGGGCCTTCCATCGTGCCGACGCCGCCGGGGACCAGGCCGTGCGCCGCGTCTACCAGCGCGCCCTGGCCGCGCAGGAGCGGCAGATCCTTGCGGCGCTCGCGGCCGACCCGGAGTTCGGACCCGTCGCCGCGAGGCGCCCGGACCTCGGGCTCGCGGTCCGCGGCTGGCTCGCCTTCACGACGGCTGTCTGCCTGGAGTGGCTGCGCGGCTCGGACTTGAGCCGCGCGCAGGTGCGTGACCTGTGCGCGCGGGCGCTGCTGGGCGTTCTCTCGGACTGACCCCCACCCGACCTCGGACGTCCCGTGGAACGGGCCTGCTCGGTGCTCGCCACCGCGTGGTCGTGCGCCGTGACCGCCGAGGGCGGATGCGAGGAGTTCGTCGGCGCGCACACCGCCACCGAGGACGGCCGGGTGCTGCTGAGCGTGCCCGAGGACAGCGCACTGCGCACAGCCGCGCTCTGCTCACCCCGCGGCGAGCCGTCCGCCGTGCTGGAGTTCGCCGACGTGGCACCCGTTCCGGTGCCAAGCCGTGTCCGCGCCCGGTTCTGACTCGCCGGGTCCCTCGCACCCGAGGGCGGCCACCTGGACTTCCGTCCCACGCGGATCGTGCTGCGCCGGTCCTCCGGCGGTCGTCGTCGGCCCCGAGGAGTTCGCGGCGGCCGCGCCCGATCCCCTCGCCCTCGCCGAGGCACGCCAATCTGCACGGCGCGGTGCGGGTCCGGCCGCTCGCCGTCGACCGGCACGGACTGACCCTGCGCATCGAGCGCCCCGCGCCCACGGCGACGTACGCCTGCCCTTCCACACACCCGCCGACGACCTCGGCCAGCTCACCGAACGCATGCGCGCCCTGCTCTCCCGGGCGAGCGCCGCCTCCTGCCCGCGCGCCCTACAGCGGCAGCGCACAGACGGCGACCGGTGAGGCGAACGGCGGGCCGGCGAGCCGCAGTTCACCGCTCCTGTCGTCCACGTGGAAGACGCTGACGGTGCTCGACCTCTGGTTCGCCGCGAACAACAGACCGCCGTCCGGCGAGAAGGCGATCTGGCGGGGGAAGTCACCCGACACCGGCACCGTGCCGAGCAGGCGCAGGCGGGCGCCGTCCGCCTCGACCGCGTACCTGGCCAGGCTGTTGTCACCACGGTTGGCGAGGAAGGCGTAGGAGCCGTTCGAGGTCACCAGGATCTGCGCCGGGTGGTTGGTGCCCGGACCGGAACCCGTGGACTGCGGGTCGCCGATGGTCAGCCGGCCGCCCGCGGGATCGTAGGAGCAGACGGCGACCGTGTCGTCGACCTCGTTCGCCAGGTAGGCGTAGCGGCCCCCGGGGTGGAAGGTGAGGTGGCGCGGCCCGGCGCCCGGGCGGGTGTGCGCCTGCGCGACCTCGGTGAGCCGTCCCGAGCTTTCGTCGAGGCGGTAGGTGTAGACGGTGTCCGTGCCCAGGTCGACGGCCAGCACATGCCCGCCGTCGGGACTCGTGACGAACTGGTGGGCGTGCGGCCCCTGTTGACCGGGGCCGGGGACCGGGCTCGCGTGCACGACCAGATCGCTGCGCTCGCCCAGCGCGCCCGAACCGTCGACGGGGTGCACCGCCACGCTGCCCGAGCCGTAGTTGGCGCTCAGCAGCCAGCGGCCGCTCGGATGCACGGAGAGATGGCAGGGCCCGGCCCCGCCGGTGGCGCGGCTGCCCAGGATCCTGCGGTCGGCCAGGCGTACGGCTGTGACGGCACCGTCGTCCCGCTCGTCCACGGCGTACAGCGTGCGGCGGTCCGGATGCAGGGCGAGGTACGACGGGTCGGCCACGCCTGTCAGGGTCCCGGTACCGGTGATACGGCCGGTCACGGGGTCGTAGGTGGCGAGTCCGATGCCCTTGCCGCCGCCCTCGACGGAGGTGTAGGTGCCGAGGAACAGGGGGCGGGGCCCGGACGGCCGGGGTGTCGCTCGCGGTGCGGACGGCTCGGACGACGGGCGCCGAAGGGGGGCGGCGACCGGTTCCTCGGCTCCTGGGGTGCCCCTGGGCGTCGCGGGTGCCGGCAGGGCGGTCACCGCGGCCGCGCCCGCGAGCGCGCCGACCAGACGGCGCCTGCTCCAGCCGCCGCCCGCCGCTCCTGTCCCACTGCCCATGCCCGCACCCCAGGTGATCGCTCGTCGGGTCCCGACAAGCCACCATGACGCGAACCGCCCGGGGACTGCAACAACGGCACCAGGCGTTGCGCAGGCCGCAATGGTGCTACCGGCTCCGGCGCAGTACCTCCGGTACCCGCAGCCGGCCGGAGTCGCGCAGGCTCTCCCGCAGCCGGGTCAGGCGCGGCATCCGCTCGCGCTGCTCCCGCGAGGTGCGGTCCAGTTCCTCCAGCAGCCGGCGCGAGCGGTGCTCGGTGTCCATCTCGTCGAGGATGCGGTTGACCTCGGTCAGCACGGCCCCGTACAGCTGCCAGGTGCGGGCGTCGCGCTGCACCTCCTCGAGCAGCAGCTGGGCGAGCTTGTCGCGGGTGGCCGCCGCCTGGCGCAGCTCGGCGGCCAGCCGGGCCTCGGCGGACTCCGCGCTGACGCTGACGCTGGTGGTGACCAGCACGGCGAAACTGACCACCGCGTCCGCGATCTCCGACAGCAGCCGCTCCACCGCCGCGCCCGTCTCCGGGGCGAACAACGGCTCAGGATCGCGTTCCTTCGCGAGGTCGGTGAAGGTGCGCGCGAGCACCCGCAGGACCACCGTGCAGATCTCCAGGGTGTCCAGACCGGTCCGCAGCACCACCCGGTGCAGCAGGCCCTCACTCACTCGCGGATTGAGCCGCAGACTGTCCTCGGCCTGCCGCAGGGCCGCGTCCACCTCCACGATGTCGTGGTCGAGCCGGCGTGCCTCGTGCAGCCGCTCGGTCGCGTGCTCGACCGGGGTGCGGCCCGCTGCCTCCTCGCCCATGCGCAGCATCAGCCGCCGCACCCGGCGGGCCAGCCCCTCGATCGACTCGCCCGCCTCGTCCACCCACACCGGCGGCGCCAGCAGCAGATTGCAGGCCATGCCGACGACAGCGCCGATCAGTGTCTCCACCACCCGCGCCCACGCGGTGTCCCCGACGGTGGTGACCCCGAGCACCAGCATCGCGCTGATCGCCACCTCGGGCACGTACTCGTCGACCCGCACCAGCCGCCCCACCGCCAGCGAGGCGACGATCAGCAGCGCGAGGCTCCACCAGGTCAGGCCGACCAGCAGGCTGAAGGCGATGGCGACCAGGACGCCCGCCACCACCGCGTTCACCCGGCGGATGCCGTTGGTCAGCGTGGCGTAGAGGGTGACCTGGACGACCAGCAGCGCGGTGAGCGGCGCCGTCAGCGGGGCGGCCTCGGGGCTCAGACGCAGGGCGACGACGTAGGCGACCGTCGCCGCGACCGCCGACCGCAGCGTCTGCACCACCACGGGGTCCCGGCGCCGCTTCACGAAGGTGACGAGCGGCGCCGTCCACTCACGTACATCTGGCACCTCGGCCTGATCCCCTTTCCTGACGCTCGTGTTTGTTGCGGACCGTAACTGTCCGCAAGGACACCTAGATTGTTGGCAACGGCCGAAGGCCGGCAAGAGGGGAGAACGGTGATGGCGGACACCCGAGGTTTCGAGGTTCTCACACACGCGCACGCCTATCTCGCCGAGGTGGTCGCCTCGGTCGGGCAGTCCGCGTGGGGCGCGCCGACGCCGTGCAGCGAGTGGACGGTCCGCCAGGTCCTCAACCACGCGCGCGTCGACCAGCAGGCCTACGGCCTGGCGATCACCGGCGGCAGGCCCGACTCGGACCCCTTCCACCCGGCCGACACCCTCGACGCGGACCCGGCGGCAGAACTCGACAAGGTGCTGCGCCAGGTCGCCGACGCCTACGCCGGCCTGCCGGCCGACTCCGACCAGGTACCCACACCCCTCGGGCCGCTTCCCCCGTGGATCGCCGCCGGGGCGGCCGCCATGGACGCGGCCGTGCACGCCTGGGACATCGCGGTCGCCACCGGCCAGGACCGGCCGCTGAGCCCGGAACGGGCCGAGGGGATCCGGCCGGCGGCCGACCACCTCGTCGACCGGCTCCGCGACGCCTACCGGGTGTTCGCCCCGGCCGTCGAGGGCTCCCGGGACCACGACCGGGCCGAGGCGCTGCCGGCCTTCCTCGGCCGGGACCCGCACTGGCGGCCGGCTTCCTCCTGAAGCGGCGGGAGGGCCGTGGCATGATCGTGCCGGCCGTGCCGTCAGGCAGGGGAGACGTGGACTTCACGAACGTCCCGTCGCCGCGGGCGCGGCAGGCGTTACGCCATGTCGCCGCACGCTCGACGGGCCCGGCCCTCGGTCCGGACGTGCGGATCACGCTGAACTTCCACCCGGACCGGCTGATCGGCGGGCGGCCCATCCTCCGGGCACTCGCCCAGGACGGCGTCTACCACTCGCAGTTCGTCACCGGCACCAGCAACGGCGGCCTGACCGCGCACCCCGGCGGCGACCGCCGGCGCTGGGAGAGCCGGATCTTCGGCGGCGCCTATGACGAGGCCGACCCGCACGAGCGACCCGTCTACGGCGCCCTGAACTTCCGCCGCCAGGTGGTCGGCGCCGCCCCCCGGTTCGGCTCCTCGCACTTCCGCCTCACCGCCGACGCCCTGGCGCGTGCCACCTTCTGCTACCCCGACAGCGCGGCCGAGCCGACCCACTTCGGGGTGGCAGCCGGCATGACCCTCGTCGCGCTCGCCGAGGCCGACGAGCAGGACGCCCTGAACGACTACATCGAGGCCCAGGTCCATGGCCGTGTCCTGCTCGCCGGACACGTGGAGGCGCTGGTCCTGGACGCCGGCTACCGCGGCAGGCACGTCGAGGCCGCGGCCCGCCTGCTGCCCTGCCCCGTCGAGTGGCACCCGGGCTACCGGCTCACCGTGGCCGAGTTGCGCGAGCACGCGGACTACCGCGGGCAGGAGTACGTGGAACTGGGCGCCCGGATCGCCCAGGACGGCGTCGTCGACCCGCGGATCATCGGGGACGCCGCCCGCACCGGCCGCCACGAACTCCAGGACCTGAAGATGGTGTGGCACACCCTGGCCCGCTTCGGCGCCCCGGAGGGCGCGGGCACCGCCCGGCACCCGGCGCACAGAGCGCACCCGCCGGTACTACGCGATCACGCGGTGGAACCCGGGGCGAAGGCGTCGGTCGCGAGCCACGCCGCCTGGTCCGGTGCCAGCCTGCCGTCCTCCACCGGCCCGCCGGCCAGCAGCACCGACGTGTGCTCGGGCAGCGGGTAGGGCTCGGTCGAGAGGTTGACCGCGCACACGAATCCCGGTTCCCGGCGGAAGGCCAGCACTCCGGCGGGGGCGTCGAGCCAGGTCAGGTCGCCGTCGCCGAGCGCGGGATGCTCGTGCCGCAGCCGCAGAGCCGCGCGGTACAGCGTCAGCATGGAGCGCTCGTCCCCCTTCTGCGCCTCGACGCTCAGCCCGGCCCACGCCTCCGGCTGCGGCAGCCACGGCTCGCCGCGCGCACCGTCCGGACTGAAGCCGTACGGCGCACTCCGCCCGGACCACGGAATCGGCACCCGGCAGCCGTCGCGGCCCCGGTCGGTGTGCCCGGAGCGCTCCCAGACGGGGTCCTGCAGCACCGACTCCGGCAGGTCCTCCACCTCCGGCAGTCCCAGTTCCTCGCCCTGGTAGACGTAGGCGCCGCCGGGCAGCGCCAGCATCAGCAGGGCCGCCGCACGGGCCCGGCGGGTGCCGAGCTCCAGGTCAAGGGGGCCCTCGGGCCGGTAGGGCTCGTTCACCGTCCAGCGCCGCACGACCTTGCGGCCGTAGCGGCTGGGGTGGCGTACGACGTCGTGGTTGGAGAGCACCCAGGTGGCGGGCGCGCCCACCGCGCCGAGCATGGCGAGCGAGTCGTCGATGACGGAGCGCAGGTCCTTCGCGTCCCAACTGGACATCAGGAAGTCGAAGTTGAACGCGGTGTGCAGGCCGTCCCGGCGGACGTAGGCGGCCAGCCGCTCCGGGGTGTCCGCCCACGCCTCCGCGACGAAGCAACGGTCGCCGGGGAACTCGTCGGCCACCCGGCGCCAGGCACGGTAGATGTCGTGCACCTCGTCGCGGTCCCAGTGCGGATGGTCGACGTGCTGTCGCGGCCCGTCGTCCGCCTTGCGGGGCGGCAGGTCGGGCAGCTCCGGATGCTTGATCAGACCGTGGGCGACGTCGATGCGGAAACCGTCCACGCTCCGGCCGAACCAGAAGCGCAGGATCGACTCGAACTCGGCGCGCACCTCGGGGTGCTGCCAGTTGAGGTCCGGCTGCTCGGGGGCGAAGAGGTGCAGGTACCACTCGCCGTCGGGCAGCCGGGTCCAGGCCGGCCCGCCGAAGGCGGACTCCCAGTCGTTGGGCGGCTCGGCGCCGTCCGGTCCGCCGCCCGGCCGGAAGACGTAGCGCTCCCGCTCCGGGCTGCCCGGTCCCGCCGCCAGCGCCGCCTTGAACCAGACGTGCTGGTCCGAGGTGTGGTTGGGCACGATGTCCGGGATGACGCGGATCCCGTGCCGGTGCGCCTCCTCGATGAGCTGCTCCGCCTCCGCGACCGTGCCGAACAACGGGTCGATCTCGCGGAAGTCCGCCACGTCGTAGCCGTGGTCCGCCATCGGCGACCTGTACCACGGGTTGATCCAGATCGCGTCGACGCCGAGCCACCTCAGATACGGCAGCCGGGAGCGGATGCCGGCGATGTCGCCGACACCGTCGCCGTTCCCGTCGGCGAAGCTGCGGATGTAGACCTGGTAGATGACGGCGTCGCGCCACCAAGGTGCCGTGCTGGTGGACATAGGGGTGCGCACTCCTCGCCTGTGACAACGCTTGCAAGCTTGGGGGTTCCAGGGCGGGGTCGTCAATGCGCTACGTGCCGGTAACGCCGTGACAGCGCTGCCAAGGTTCCGTACGCGTGTGCTAGCGTCCGCGCATGCCAGCCGATCGACGGCACCCCACGATGGCCGATGTCGCCGAACGGGCCGGGGTCTCCGTCTCCACCGTCTCCCGCACCCTACGGGGCCTGTCGAACGTGTCGCCGCAGGTTCGCATACGCGTCGAAGAGGCCGCGCGCGAGCTGGCGTTCTCCGTCTCCCGGCAGGCGTCCAGCCTGGTGACCGGCAGGACCGGAGTGGTGGCGGTCCTGGTGCCCACGCTGAACTCGTGGTTCATGGGCTCGGCCCTGTCCAGCCTGGGCCCGCTGCTGCGCGCGGCGGACATGGAACTGACCGTCTACGTCATTCCCGACCTCGCTGAGCGGGCCGCGTTCTTCGAGCGGTTGCCGGCCCGCCGCAACGCGGACGCGCTGCTGGTGTTCTCCTTCGACCTCACCGACGAGGAGAGCGCCCGCCTGGACGACCTCGGAATGCCCGTGATCTACGTCAGCCAGCATGCCGAGGGACGCCCGAGCGTGTACGTGGACGACGTGGCCGGCGCCCGGCGCGGCACCCGGCACCTGCTGAACCTGGGCCATCGCCGGATCGCCTTCATGCAGACCATCGGCGCCACGGGCTTCGCCTTCAGCTCGCACGAGCGGCTGCTCGGCCACCAGCAGGCGCTCACCGAGGCGGGCGTCCCGCTGGACGACTCGCTCGTGGTGGCCGCCCGGGTCGCCGACGGACACGGAGTCGCGGCGGCGCTCGGCGAACTGCTCAGCCTGCGCGAGCCGCCCACCGCCGTCTTCGCCGAGCAGGACGAACTCGCCGCCGCCCTGATCGCGACCCTGCGCCGGGCCCGGATCGCGGTGCCGGAGCGGATGTCCGTCCTCGGCTTCGACGACCAGCCGGTGGCCGACTGGCTCGACCTGACCACGGTCGCCCAGTCCCCGGCGGAGATGGGCCGCCTGGCCGGCGAACTCGCCCTGGAACTGATCGGCGAGGCCGGCACCGACCACCGGCGGCACGTCGTCCTGCCGACCCACCTCATTCCACGTGCCACCACGGCAGCGCCACCCGCCCCCGAGAACACGCCCTGACCGGTTCCGTGAGCCCGACGCCGGCCGTTCGAAAAAGGGCGCCCGGCGTGCGGGCGGCGTTCCGTACCCTGTTCCGTGATCGCACGCCGGGCGCGGACCCGGCGGGCCGACCGGCAGGGGAGAGGTGGGCGCAAGGTGGTGGACTCCTGGGAACGGGCCCGACGCGTCCTGGGGGACTCGGGCATCCCGCCCGGCCGTCTCGCCCACGTACGCCCGCTGACCGGCGGCACCTACAACGCCGTCGAGGAGCTGCGGCTCACCGACGGCAGCCGCTATGTGCTCAAGGTCGCGCCCGACGCCCCGGGGCTGCGCCACGAGAACGGGCTGCTCGTCGCCGAGGCGGAGTTCTACCGGGGCGCCGAGCGGGCCGGAGTGCCCGCGCCGCGGCTCGTGCGACTCGACGCCGGCAGTGACCTGCTGCTGATGACCGCGTGCCCCGGCGACCCCTGGGACGACTCCACGACGGAAGCCGAACGGGGGCCCCTGCGCACCGAGTTGGGGCGCTCCGTGGCCCGGCTGCACCGGGTGACCGGGCCGGCGTTCGGGTATCCGTCCGGGGCGCTCGGCCCGCTCGCCGCCGACTGGCGGACGGCGTTCGCCGGAATGCTGGACGCGGTCCTGGACGACGCCCGCGCATACCGGGCCCGCCTGCCCCGCACCGTCGACGAGGTGGCCCGTACCGTCCGTGCCGCCTACGGCGCCCTCGACGAGGTCACCGTCCCGAGCCTCGTCCACTTCGACCTGTGGCAGGGCAACATCCTGCTGGACCGCTCGTCGGGAGAGCCCCGCATCGGCGGCCTGATCGACGGCGAGCGCATGTTCTGGGGCGACCCGCTGGCCGAGTTCGTCTCGCTGGCGCTGCTCGGGGACATCAGGAAGGACGAAGCCCTGCTGGCCGGGTACCGCGAGGCCGGCGGACAGGCCGAGTTCGACACCGCGGCCCTCGTACGGCTCGCTCTCTACCGCGCCTACCTCTACCTGATCATGCTCACGGAGGTCGTGCCGCGCGGGCTGGAGCACGAGGAGTGGCGCCAGGAGAAGGTCGCCCCCGAACTCGTCGCCGCCCTGGACGAGATCGAGGATCTCGTCTCCTGGGCCGGTCTCTCGGAAGGAGCCACATGGCGGCGCGGAACGGGCCCACGGTACGGGACCTGAGGCGGGCCAACCGCACTGCCGTGCTGCGGCGGCTCTACTTCGACGGACCCCTGAGCCGCTTCGAACTCGGCCCGGCGACCGGCCTGAGCTCCGGCTCGGTCAGCAACGTCGTCGCCGACCTGGTCGCCGACGGGCTCGTCGAGGAGGCCGGCAGCGTCGGCTCCGACGGCGGCCGGCCCCGCACCCTCCTCCGCGTGGCACCCGGCGCCGGGCACATGATCGGCGTCGACGTCGGCGAGACCCGCGTCCGCGTCGGGCTCTTCGACCTCACCCTCACCGAACTCGCCCGCGCCGAGCGGCCGTTGGAACCGCAGCGGTACGAGGTGGAGGTCATCGTCGACCACATCCGCGAGGGCGCCGCCGAGGTGCTCACCGGTACCGGCACCGGCGCCGACGCCGGCCCGCTCCTGGGCGTCGGTGTCGGTGTCCCCGGCATCGTCGAGCACACCCCGGACCACGGCGCCGTCGTCCACGGCCAGACCATCGGCTGGGACGCGGTGCCGCTGGAGGCGCTGCTCCGCTCCACCTCCCACCTCCCGGACGGCGCCCGGTACTTCATCGACAACGGCGCCAGGACCCTGGGCCAGGCCGAGATGTGGTTCGGCGCCGGGCGCGGCGCCCACAGTGCGATCGTCGTGCTGTTCGGCTCCGGAGTCGGCGCCTGTCTCGTCACCCCCGAGGTGGAGCACGGCCGGGCGGTCGAGTGGGGGCATCTGACGGTACGGGTCAGGGGGCGCCGCTGCCGGTGCGGTGCGCTCGGCTGCCTGGAGGCCTACGCGGGCGCCGAGTCGCTGCTGCAGCGGTGGCGCGAGGAGGGTGGCCGGCCGCCCGAGGGCACGGACGAGGAGACGGCGCTGACGGCGATGCTCGCCGCCGCCCACCCGGCCGACGTGGGCGAGGCCGACCCGGTCGCTCTCGCCGTGCTGGAGGAGGCGGCCGAGTACCTGGGCGCCGGGCTGTCCGACCTGATCAACCTCTTCCAGCCCGAGCGGATCCTGATCGGCGGCTGGGCGGGGCTCCGGCTGGGCCCGCGGTTCCTGCCCGCGGTACGCCGGCACGCGGCGTCGTACGCGCTGCGGCACCCGGCCCAGAAGGTCACGATCGACCTCGGGCGGCTCGGCCCCGACGCGGTCACCGTCGGCGCGGCGATCCTGCCGCTCGCCGACTTCTTCGCCCGGGGCGGCCGACGGAACCCGACGTTTCACATGTCACCGCCGGAGGTACTCGCGTCTCGCTCGACGACGTGAAGGGAGGACGCCGTGGCCGATCGGCGTGACACTGGCCAGGGCGCCGAGCCCGTGCCGAGGGACCTGTCGGACCAGCAGGTCCGCGAGGGCGAGGATCCGCTGGACATCCCGCTTCCGGCCGTCGCCGAGGACGAGTCGGAGATGCCCGACACCGACGAGGCCGGCACCGGCCGCCGCAACGGCCCCCGCTCGGCCACCGTCCACCCCGAACACCCCGATCCGGACGAGTCCTCCGCCTGACCGCCACAGGGAGCCACCATGGGTATGGGCGACCGCGTCCGCTCCTGGCCCGTCTACCGGCAGCTCGCCGGCACCGACCGAACAGGCCGGGGCGCCGCCGCGAAATCGCCGTACACCGAGGGCCTCCGCCCGCGCACCGACAGCGCCGACCGGGTCGTGCAGTCCGTCTGTCCGTACTGCGCGGTCGGTTGTGGTCAGCAGGTGTACGTGAAGGACCAGAAGGTCGTCCAGATCGAGGGCGACCCCGACTCGCCCGTCAGCCGCGGCCGCCTGTGCCCCAAGGGTTCGGCGACGCTCCAGCTGACCACCGGACCGGCCCGTGAGCACCAGGTCCTGTACCGGCGCCCGCACGCCTCCGACTGGGAGACCCTCGACCTGGACACGGCGATGGACATGGTCGCCGAGCGGGTGATCCGCACCCGGCGCGAGACCTGGGAGTGGGAGCGGGACGGGATGCGCACCGCCCGCACCCTGGGCATCGCCAGCCTGGGCGGCGCGACCCTGGACAACGAGGAGAACTACCTCATCAAGAAGCTGCTGACGGGCCTCGGGGTGGTCCAGGTGGAGAACCAGGCCCGGGTCTGTCACTCGTCGACAGTGGCCGGACTCGGCACCACCTTCGGCCGGGGCGGCGCCACCACCTTCATGCAGGACCTGCAGCACGCCGACTGCATCGTCATCGAGGGCTCCAACTTCGCCGAGTGCCACCCGGTCGGCTTCCAGTGGGTGATGGAGGCCAAGAAGCGCGGCGCCCGCATCATCGACGTCGACCCCCGCTACAACCGCACCAGCGCCCTCGCGGACCTCTACGTCCCGATCCGGGCCGGTACCGACATCGCCTTCCTCGGCGGGATCATCAACCACGTCCTGACCGAGGGGAAGGACTTCCGCGAGTACGTCCTCAGGTACACCAACGCGGCCACCCTGGTGAGCGAGGACTTCCAGGACACCGAGGACCTCGACGGCGTGTTCTCCGGGCTCGACGAGGAGAAGGCGCACTACGACGTCACCAGCTGGCAGTACGAGGGCGTGGAGATCCAGCAGCCCGCGGGCGAGGCCGACGAGCTGTACGAGGACCGGACCCGCAAGGCCGCGGGCGCCGAGGCCCACGGCTCCGGCGGCGCCCGCACCGGGCACCGCGCCCCCACCGACGAGACCCTCCAGCACCCGCGCTGCGTCTACCAGGTCCTCAAGCGCCACTACGCCCGCTACACCCCCGAGATGGTCGAGGACGTCTGCGGCATCCCCCGCGAGACCTTCCTGCGCGTGTGCGACGAACTGACCCGCAACTCAGGGCCCGAGCGCACCAGCGCCTTCTGCTACGCCGTCGGCTGGACCCAGCACACCACCGGCGCCCAGTTCATCCGGGCCGCCAGCGTCCTGCAGCTGCTGCTCGGCAACATCGGCCGACCCGGCGGCGGCATCCAGGCCCTGCGCGGCCACGCCTCCATCCAGGGCTCCAGCGACATCCCGACCCTCTTCAACCTCCTGCCCGGCTACATCCCGATGCCGCACGCGCACGAGGACATGAACCTCGACAACTTCATCGAGACGACCCGCACGGTGAAGGGCTTCTGGTCCGAGATCCGCGCCTACCTCGTCAGCCTCCTCAAGGCCTACTACGGGGACGCGGCCACCCCGGACAACGACTTCTGCTTCGACCACCTGCCGCGCCTGACCGGCTCGCACTCCACCTACGACACGGTCATGACCCAGCTCGACGGGGACTGCAAGGGCTACTTCCTGCTCGGCGAGAACCCGGCCGTCGGCTCCGCCAACACCCGCCTGCAGCGCCTGGGCATGGCCAACCTGGAGTGGCTGGTCGTCCGCGACTTCTCCCTCATCGAGTCGGCGACCTGGTGGAAGGACGGCCCGGAGATCGAGAGCGGCGAACTGCGTACCGAGGACATCGGCACCGAGGTGTTCTTCTTCCCCGCCGCCTCCCACACCGAGAAGTCCGGCTCCTTCACCAACACCAACCGCTGGGTGCAGTGGCACTACGCGGCCGTGGAACCGGAGGGCGACGCGCGCAGCGACCTGTGGTTCATGTACCACCTGGGCCGGCGCATCAAGGAGCGGCTGGCCGGTTCCACCGACCCGATGGACCGGCCGATCCAGGACCTCGCCTGGGACTACCCCGTCACCGGCGAACTCCAGGAGCCGGTCGCCGACGCCGTCCTCGCCGAGATCAGCGGCCACGGCCCCGACAACAGCCCGCTCAGCGCCTACACCGAGCTGAAGGACGACGGCTCCACCCGCTGCGGCTGCTGGATCTACTGCGGTGTCTACGCCGACGGCGTCAACCAGGCCGCCCGCAAGAAGCCCGGCTCCGAGCAGGACTGGGTGGCCGCCGAATGGGCCTGGGCCTGGCCCGCCAACCGCCGCATCCTCTACAACCGCGCCTCCGCCGCCCCCGACGGCACCCCGTGGAGCGAGCGCAAGAAATACGTCTGGTGGGACGCGGAGGCCGGGAAGTGGACCGGCCGTGACGTCCCGGACTTCGTGCCCGACCGCGCCCCCGACCACGTACCCGACGAGGACGCCGAAGGCCCCGACGCGCTGCGCGGCGACGACCCGTTCATCATGCAGGCGGACGGCAAGGGCTGGCTCTACACCCCGGCGGGCCTGGAGGACGGCCCACTGCCCACGCACTATGAGCCCCAGGACTCGCCCTTCCCCAACGCCCTCTACCCCTCGACCCCACGCAGCCCCGTGCGCCAGCTGATGCCCCGCGAGGGCAACCGCTACCACCCCAGCGGCGACGAGAAGGGCGCCGACGTCTTCCCGTACGTCGTCACCACGCACCGGCTGACCGAGCACTTCACGGCGGGCGGAATGAGCCGCTGGTCGGAGTACCTGTCCGAACTGCAGCCGGAGTTCTTCTGCGAGGTCTCGCCCGAACTGGCCCGCGAGGTCGGCCTGGAGAACGGCGGCTGGGCCACCGTCGTCACCGCCCGCAACGCCGTCGAGGCCCGGGTCCTGGTGACGGAACGGATGCGCCCACTGCGGGTGCAGGGCCGCACGGTCCACCAGATCGGCCTGCCCTTCCACTGGGGGCCCAACGGCGTCGCGCAGGGCGACGCGGCCAACGAGCTGACCGCCATCGCCCTGGACCCGAACGCCCACATCCAGGAGGACAAGGCGCTGACGGCCGACATCCGCCCGGGCCGCCGCCCGCGCGGCGCGGACCTGCCGAAGCTGGTCGCCGAGTACCGCCGGCGGGCCGGCATCACCTCGACCACCGGAACGGAGGTGCACAAGTGAGCGAGGAACGCGTCGGTTTCTTCACCGACACCTCCGTCTGCATCGGGTGCAAGGCCTGCGAGGTGGCCTGCAAGGAGTGGAACGCCATCCCCGAGGACGGTCTCTCCCTCACCGGCATGTCCTACGACAACACCCAGGCGCTCGGCGCCTCCACCTGGCGGCACGTCGCCTTCATCGAACAGCCGCGCCCCGACGGCCGTACCGAGCTCCCCCTGGTCGAGGGCGGGGCGACCGCCCAGGAGACGGCCGTCGACGGCTCCGGCGAGCTGCGCTGGCTGATGTCCTCCGACGTGTGCAAGCACTGCACCCACGCCGCGTGCCTCGACGTGTGCCCCACCGGCTCGCTGTTCCGCACCGAGTTCGGCACCGTCGTCGTCCAGGAGGACATCTGCAACGGCTGCGGCTACTGCGTGCCCGCCTGCCCGTACGGCGTCATCGAGCAACGCCCGCACGACGGACGGGCGTTCAAGTGCACGCTGTGCTACGACCGCCTCGGCGCGGGACAGGAACCGGCCTGTGCCAAGGCCTGCCCCACCGAGTCCATCCAGTTCGGCCCGCTGGACGAACTGCGCGAGCGGGCCGCCCTGCGGGTCGACCAGCTGCACGAGGCCGGGGTCACCGAGGCCAGGCTCTACGGCGAGGACCCCGGCAACGGCGTGGGCGGCGACGGAGCCTTCTTCCTGCTGCTGGACCAGCCCGAGGTGTACGGGCTGCCGCCGGACCCGGTCGTGACCACTCGCGACCTGCCGACGATGTGGAAGCACGCGGGCGCGGCCGCCCTGTCCCTGCTGGGCGGCGTCGCGGCCTGCTTCGCGGTGACCGCCGGGGCGGGAAGGGGAGGACGATGAGTGTGACGGAGCGGGTCGGACGCCGGCGCCGGCGTGGTGAACAGGCCATGGTGCCGAAGGCCGAGTTCCAGTCGTACTACGGCCGGCCCGTCATCAAGGCGCCGTCCTGGGCCGCCCCCGACATCGCCGGGTACTTCTTCCTCGGCGGGCTGGCGGGCGCCGGGTCCGTCCTCGCGGCGGGCGCGCACCTGACCGGCCGTGCCACCACCGCCACGGCGCTGAAGGTGTCCTCGCTCGGCGCGGTCTCCCTGTCGGCCGCCGCGCTGATCCACGACCTGGGCAGGCCGGGCCGGTTCGCCAACATGCTGCGCGTGTTCAAGCCGACCTCGCCGATGAGCATGGGGTCCTGGCTGCTGTCCGTGTACGGGCCGGCGGCGGGTGTGGCTGCCGCGAGCGCGGTCACCGGCCGGTTGCCGCGTCTCGGGGGCGCGGCAACCGGTGCCGCCGCGCTGCTGGGCCCCGCGGTCGCCACCTACACCGGGGTCCTGGCGGCCGACACCGCCGTACCGGCCTGGCACGACGCCCACCGCGAACTGCCGTACCTGTTCGGCGCCTCGGCGACGGCTGCCGCGGCGGGAATGGCCCTGGCGGTCGGTCCCACCGGCGAGAACGCGCCCGCACGCTGCGCCGCGGGGCTTGCGGCGGTGGCCGACGCGGCGCTGGAGAAGGCGGCGGAGCGGCGGCTCGGCATGGTCGCGGAGACCTGGAAGGAGGGCCGGCCCGGGAACCTGCTGCGGGTGGCCCGGGTGCTGACCGCGGCAGGTGGGCTGGGCGCGGTGGCCCTCGGCGGCCGCCGCGGGCCGGCGATGGCCTCGGGCCTGGCCCTCCTCGCCGGGTCTGCCTGCACCCGCTTCGGCGTCTTCGCTGCGGGCGTGGCCTCGGCCGAGGACCCGAAGTACACGGTGGTGCCCCAGCGGGAGAGGCTGGACGAGGAAGGGGCGTGAGCGCTCGGCTCACCGCCCCCTCGGGCCTCATCCTCATCCGACCTTACGCCCGCGCATCGGCTCCGTGTCGGCTCCGGCGCCGTGCTGCAGCCCGTGCAGGAACTCCTCCAGGACCTCGCTCGCCGTGTGCTCGGGCTGCCACCCCAGCTCCCTGTGGGCGCGGGTGCAGTCCATCAACGGCAGGCGCAGGACCGCGTCGAAGAGGTGGGGCGAGGCGGGAAGCAGGTGCAGCCCCCAGGCGGCGGCGATCGCCCTGCGGGCGGCCGCGCGGGGGAGCCGTACCGGACGGGTGCCCAGCATCTCGCCCAGCAGTTCCGCGTCCACCGGGGGCTCGGCGGCCAGGTTGAAGGCACCGCGGGCCTCGCCGGCCAGCGCGAGGACGTACGCCTTGGCAGCGTCGTCCGTGTGCAGCGCCTGGACGCGCAGGCCGGGGATGTCGGGCAGGAACGGCAGCAGCTCCGGACGGGCCAGCGGGCCGGGCAGGAACCGCCCGCCGAAGATCCGGCGCTGCTCGCTCGCCGACTCCCGCTTGAACAGGAACGCCGGCCGCATCCGCACCACCCGCACCTCGGGATGCTCGCGCTCGAACGTGTCCAGGGCGCGCTCCAGATAGGCCTTCTCACGGCAGTACGCAGCGTCCGGCCAGCCGTGCGTCGGCCACGACTCGTCCACCGCGCGCCCCTTCGGCCCCGGCGAGTACGCGCCCACCGACGAGGCGTGCACCAGCGTCGGCACCCCGGCCTTCGCCACCGCCTCGAACACCCGCATGCTGCCCAGGACGTTGGTCCGCCAGGTCACCGCCGGGTCGTGCGTGGGCTGGAACGCCCACGCCAGATGCACCACCGCGTCGGCGTCCGCGAACACCTTGGTCAGATCGGTCCGCTCCGACGCCAGGTCGACCGGGGACCAGTCGGTCCGCGGCGGTGACCAGTCGGGAATCCGCCGGGCCAGCCCCAGCACGGTGCCGACGTCCGACTCCTCGGCGAGGGCGCGCACCACGCTGGTCCCCACGTTGCCGGTGGCGCCCGTGACCACGATCCTGCTGCCCGTCGTGCCGCTCACGATCGACTCCCTTCGGAGGGGAGTCACCGGGTACCCGGCCCGGGCGGGATTCATGACGACGATGATCAGGGGATGAGCGAAATCATCCTGATGTCCGACGCCCGGGTCGCCGCCGTCCCCGTCGAGGAGAACGACGAACCCCTCGTCGACGTACGCGACACGCTCCTGGTCGACGCCCGCAAGCAAGAGGACGCACACGGCGCACAGATCTACCTGCGCCGCGGCGTCCTCACCCGCCTCCGCACCGCCCAGGCCCTCCTCCCCGGCGGCCTGCAACTCCTCTTCGTGGAGGGCTACCGGCCGCCGGCCCTGCAGCGCCGCTACGTCGATCGGTACGCCGACGAACTGCGGACCGCTCACCCGGACTGGCCTGCCGACAGCGTGCGCACGGCCGCCAGCCGCTACGTCTCCCCACCCGAGATCGCCCCGCACAGTGCCGGAGCGGCCGTCGACCTGACCCTCGCCGACGCCGACGGCCGTGAACTCGACCTGGGGACGGCGATGAACGCCAGTCCTGAGGAGAGCGAGGGCGCCTGCTACACGGCAGCCGGCAACATCGGCGCAGAGGCGCGGGCCAACCGGGCGGTACTGGGGGCCGCGCTCAGCGGGGCCGGACTGGTCAACTACCCGACCGAGTGGTGGCACTGGTCGTACGGCGACCGCTACTGGGCCCTGGCGACGGGCGCCCCCGCCGCCGTCTACGGGCCCAGGGAGGCTGTCGGCGGCTAGGCGGAGAACGCGTTCACGCCTGTCAGTTCCGCCGACACGTCCCACAGACGGGACGCCTGTCCGGGGTCGACGGCCCACTCCTTGACGCCGGTGGTGCCGGTGTCGTCCGGCGCCGCGATCTCGGCGACCTCGCAGTCCTCCAGGTAGACCCCGCCGAGCCCGGCCAGCTGGGGCGAGGTCGCCGCCCACACCTGGGTGGCCGCGCCCTGCTGCGGGGTCTTGAAGCCCTGTGGGTTCAGTACGTTGCCGTCCTCGTCGATCCAGCCGCGCTCGATCATCTCCTCCTTGGGGATGTGCCGCTGGAGGGGGGTGAGGATCCCGCCGGGGTGCAGGGCGAAGGCACGGACGCCGCGGTCCCGGGCGAGCGCGTCGAGGTGGACGGCGAACAGGACGTTCGCGGTCTTGGCCTGGCCGTAGGCCTGCCACTTGTCGTAGCCGCTCGTCCACTGGACGTCGTCCCAGCGCATGCCGGAGAAGTGGTGGGCGCGGGAGGAGACGGACACCACCCGGGCGCCGGGCGCGATCACCGGCCACAGCCGGTTGACCAGGGCGAAGTGACCGAGGTGGTTGGTGGCGAACTGCGCCTCCCAGCCCGGTCCGACCCGGGTCTCGGGGCAGGCCATGATGCCGGCGCTGTCGATGACGATGTCGAGGGCGCGCCCCGAGGCCAGGAACCGCTCGGCGAAGGAGCGGACGCTCCCCAGGTCGCCGAGGTCCATCTCGTCCACCTCGGCTCCGGCGACACCCGCCAGCGCCTCCTCGGCGGTGGCCCGGCGCCGGGCCGGAACCACCACGTGGGCGCCCGCCCTGGTGAGCGCCCGGGTGGTCTCCAGACCGAGACCCGAGTAGCCGCCGGTGACGAGGGCGAGCTTCCCGGAGAGGTCGATGCCCTGCAGGACGTCGTCGGCGGTGCTCGTGGCGCCGAAACCGGATCCGATCTTGTGCTGTGCAGTGGTCATGCCGGGAACGCTACGAATTGGAGTGCGCTCGAAGTCAAGCCGGAACCGAGCCGGAAGGAGCAGGGCGGAGAAGAGCCCCGACCGGACGGGGGAATCTCGGTCGGGGCCGTCGAGCGGTGGGCACGGATGGCGGTCGCCTCCCGGCGAAAGACTCCACAGGACTTCAGCCGAACGATCGTCCCTGTGGGCGAATGGTGAGGCCCGGGGACACTGTCCCATCCGCACCCACGGTCTGTTCAACGGCGAACTACCTTCTGGTGTTCCGCTGGTGGACGTCTTCGGCGGTGATCTGTGTCACCCGCGTGCGGCGCGGGGAGAGGTCTCTGCCCACAGGTTCTCCGCCTGCAGCACCAGGGAGCCGAGGACGGTGGTGCGGTCCGCTCCCTGCCCGGCCTGCTCCCGCAGTCCCTCCTGCAACTGTCGGTGCAGTGCGCGCCGGGCCTCCTCGCCCCGGTCGTCCGCCTCCTCGACGCCGCCCCCGGCGAGCAGGCGGCACCCCTGTGCGTGGCACGCCCGCGCGATCAGGTCCAGCAGCCGGGCGTACGTGTCCAGCACCCGGGCGTCGGGCGGCGTCGGCGTGCGTTCCTCCTCGGCGGCCACCGCGAGGGTCCTGGTGAGGGCGGTGACGTGCCCGGTGACCCGGCTCCAGCGTTCGTCCTCGGCCTCGGGCGGTACGTCCGAGGGCAGCCGGCGCAGGGTGCGCAGCGGTCGGCTGGTCAGCCGCAGGCTCTCCGTGCGCCAGCGTCGGGCCGAGCGCACCGCCTCCAGCCGGTGTTCGAGCCGGGCGGCGCCGTGGGACCAGCCGGCCACGGTCCCCGCGTCCCAGCGCTCGTGCCGCATGTCGTCGGCGACCGTGTGCAGCACGTCCCCCACCTCCTCGGCGAGGGCCGCCAGGTTCTCCCGGACGTCCCGCAGATGGATCGGCGGCAGGATGAGCGCGTTCACGGCCACCCCGATCACCGCGCCGAGCGCCGCCTGCCCCACCCGGTGTCCGACCGTTGCCGCCGTGACGCTCCCGGCGGCCAGCGTGAACACCGCGGTGGTGGCGCCGTAGATCCCCTGGTCGCCGAAGCGCGACCAGTTCGACAGCAGCATCAGCACCGGCAGGCACAGCGCGAGCGCGCCGAGCGTGTTGCCGGTGACCGCCTGTGCCACCGAGGCGCACACCGTCCCGGTGCAGATCGCCCCGAACTGCTGCGCCGCCCGCCGCAACGAGCTGTACACGGTGGCCTGCACCAGGACCACCGCCACCCAGGGCGCCATCAGGGCCATCGGGTCGTCCATGCCGTCGCTCGCCACGAACCACGCCAGCACCGCCGCCCCGGCGGCCTTGAGCGACTGCACGACCAGGTCCCGCTCCCGGCCGGGTGAGCGCCAGGCCGCCCGCACCTTGTGCCCCACACCGGTCCACTTCCCGGCCCACGCCGGCCGCCCTGTCGCTCGCCTCACTCGCGTCATCCGCTCCGGGTAACCGAAGATCGCCGGGTCACTGCCGGACTGGTCGCGCATGTGCGGTGGTCAGGCCAGGGGGCTGTCGTCAAGGCCGGCCAGCAGGTGTGCGGGATCGTCGTACACGGCCCGGGCACCCGCCTCCTCCAGGTCCGCCCGGGGAATGCCGCCGCACAGTACGCCCACGCAGCGCACGCCCGCCCGGGTGCCGGCCCGCATGTCCCACACGGTGTCGCCAACGAAGACCGCCCGCTCGGCGGGGACACCGGCGAGTTCCAGGGCGTGCTCGACCGGCTCGGGGGCCGGCTTGCCCTCGTCCACGTCCTCGGCGCTCGCCGTGGCGTGGATCGCCTCGTCGGCGTCGAGCGCACGCCGCAGCGCGGCCAGCTCCGGGCCGCTCGCGGAGGTGGCCAGCACCACCCGCCAGCCCGCCCGGTCCAGGTGCCGCAGCAGCCGGCCGGCGTCCCGCAGCGCCGGCAGCCGGTCGAAGTACTGCGCGTACAGCGTCTTGTGCGCCGCGCTCAGCTCGCCGTCGCGGTCCTTGTCCCGCTCGTCGCCGAGCACCCGGGCGACCAGATCCTCCGAGGGCAGGCCGACGGACCGGTGGATGGCGTGCATGGGCACCTGGTGGCCCGCCTGCCGGAAGGCCTCCCACCAGGTCGCCACATGCAGGTGGTTGGTGTCGACGAGGGTCCCGTCGACGTCGAAAACGGCCGCACGTTCCATGCGCTCTCCCTAGTTCCCGGCTCGCTCGTACCCCGAGTACCACCTCACCGGCCCGCCACGCCCGCGGGCGTGCGCCGCTCCCGGGTCCACGCCAGCAGGTCCTCCCTCGCCCAGGTGTTCACCACGCGCTCGGCCGGCACCCCGCACTCCTCGGCCCGCGCGCAGCCGAGGATCTGCCAGTCCAACTGGCCGGGCGCGTGCGCGTCCGTGTCGATGGAGAACAGCACGCCCGCCTCCACCGCGCGGCGCAGCAACCGCCGTGGCGGATCCAGCCGTTCGGGCCGACTGTTGATCTCCAGGGCGGTGCCCGTCTCGGCGCACGCGGCGAACACCTCGTCCGCGTCGAACTCCGACTCGGGCCGCCCCCGCCCCGTCACCAGCCGGCCGGTGCAGTGCCCGAGCACGTCGGAGTGCTCGTCGCGCACGGCCGTCACCATGCGGCGCGTCATCGCGCGGGCGTCCATGCGCAGCTTGGAGTGCACCGACACCACGACCACGTCCAGCCGCTCGAGCAGTTCCGGTTCCTGATCCAGCGAGCCGTCCTCGAGGATGTCGCACTCGATGCCGGTCAGCAGCCGGAACGGCGCCCAGGTCTCGTTCAGCCGCGCCACCACGTCCAGTTGCTCCCTGAGCCGTTCGGGCGACAGGCCGCGCGCGACCGTCAGCCGCGGCGAATGGTCGGTGAGCACCGCCCAGTCGTGCCCGAGCGAAGCGGCCGCCCGACCCATCTCCTCGATCGGGCTGCCGCCGTCCGACCAGTCCGAGTGCAGGTGGCAGTCCCCGCGCAGGCGCGCCCGCAGCGCCGCGCCCGCCCGGTCCTCGTCCGGCGCCCCGGCCTCCTCCTCCAGCTTGCGAAGATAGCCGGGGACCTGTCCGGCCAGTGCCTCCCGGACGACCTGGGCCGTCTTCGGACCGACGCCCTTCAGCGACTCCAGCGACCCGGCGGTGGCCGCACGCTCGCGTACCTCGTCCGCGGGGAGGGACGACAGCACCCGGGACGCCGTACGGAAGGCGCGCACGCGGTAGGTCGGCGCGAGGGACCGCTCCAGCAGGAAGGCGATCCGCTCCAGTGCCTCGACGGGATCCATGGCTCCAGGGTTCCCCGGGCGGACGGATCCCGCACGGTTTGTGCCCCCTGCTGCGGGGTACTGCGATGCCCCGGCAACGGCCATGAGGAGGTCGGTGATGTCCCCATCAACTTCCGGACCAGCTTCCGGCAAGGTGGCCGTGGTCACCGGCTCCGACTCCGGGATCGGCCGCGCCACCGCCGTCCGCCTGGCCGGGGCGGGCATGGACATCGGCATCACCTGGAACAGCGACCGCAAGGGCGCCGAGGAGACGGCCGACGAGGTCCGCTCCCTCGGGCGGCGGGCCGAGGTGGCCCACCTGGACCTGACCGCGCTGCCCGCCGCCGCCGACACGGTCGACGAACTGTGCGACCGGCTAGGCCGGATCGACGTCCTGGTCAACAACGCCGGTACGGGCACCATGACGCCGTTCCTCGACCTGGAACTCGACACCGTGCGCGAGGTCCTCGACGTCGACCTGATCGGCCCGTTCCTGTGCGGGCAGCGGGCGGCGCGGCGGATGATCCAGCAGGGCGACGGCGGCCGGATCGTCAACGTGACCTCCGTCCACGAGCACCAGCCGAGGGTCGGCGCCGCGCCGTACTGCGCGGCGAAGGGCGGCCTCGGACTGCTCACGCAGGTCATGGCGCTGGAACTCGCCGAGTACGGCATCACCGTCAACGCCGTCGCACCGGGCGAGATCGCCACGCCGATGACCGGTCAGGAGGACGGCGACGTGCACAGCGAGCCCCGCCCCGGCATCCCGGCCGGGCGGCCCGGGGACGCCCGCGAGGTGGCCGCCGTGATCGCCTTCCTCGCGAGCCCGGACGCCGGATACGTCACCGGTGCCTCCTGGACCGTGGACGGCGGCATGCTGCGGATGGGCCCGCAGGCCGGTTCGCATCTGCGCAGCGACGACTGGCGGCGTCCCTGAGCGGGCCGCACCGTGAGACTGCGCACCAGTTCCTGCGACCGCCCCGGCTTCAGCCGCGTCCGCTGCGGCCGCGGCTTCCGCTACCGGGACGAGAGGGGCGCGCCCCTGAAGGACCCTGACCAACTCGCCCGTATCCGCGGCCTGGTGATCCCGCCCGCCTGGCGTGACGTGTGGATCTGCCCCTGGCCGAACGGGCATCTCCAGGCGGTCGGCACCGACGACGCCGGTCGCCGCCAGTACCTCTACCACGAGCGGTTCCGCGCCCAGCAGGAGCAGGCCAAACACGAACACGTCCGCCAGGTCGCCCGTGCCCTGCCCGAGCTGCGCGCCAAGGCCGCCCTCGACCTCGCCGGCCGCGGCCTGAGCCGTCCCCGGGTCACCGCCTGCGCCGTGCGCCTGCTGGACCTGGGCTTCTTCCGCATCGGCAGCGACCGGCACACCGGCCAGAGCGAGACCTACGGCCTCACGACCATGCTGCGCGAGCACGTCACCTGCCACCGCGAGGAGATCACCTTCAGCTACCCGGCCAAGGGCGGCACCGAGATGATCCGCGCTCTCGTCGACGAACAGGCCCACGCCGTCGTACGGGCCCTGCTGCGCCGTCGGCGGGGCGGCGAGCGGCTGCTCGTGTTCTGGGAGCGGGGCGCCTGGCGCGACCTGCACGGCGACGACCTGAACGAGGCGCTGCGCCGGCTGTCCGGGACGGAGGTCACCGCCAAGGACTTCCGCACCTGGCACGCCACGGTCCTCGCCGCCGTCGCCCTGTCCGTCCCCACCGCGGAGGCCACCGCCACCCCCGCGGCCCGGCGGCGGCAGATCAGCCGCGCGGTCCGCGAGGTCAGCCACTACCTGGGCAACACGCCCGCCGTGTGCCGGGCCTCCTACATCGACCCCAAGGTGTTCGAGCTGTTCGAGCAGGACGTGACGATCGCCGACGCGCTCACCCGGCTGGGCGAGCACGGCGACTTCGGCCGTCCGGCCACACAGGGGGCCGTCGAGGCGGCGGCGCTGGAGCTGCTGGAGGGCGGTTAGGCGCTCTTCGCTCGTTCGGGTTCTCGGCGCGGGGTCCGCTCCCGGGCGTGCACCCTGCCCATCCGCCGCCCCAGCAGGACCCAGCCGATCAGCGCGCCGCTCGTGTTGAGGATGACGTCGTCGATGTCGAAGGCGCGCCCGTCGATCAACGCGCCCTGCGCGAACTCCACGAGCAGCATCACCATGGCGGTCAGCAGCAGGACGCGCAGCAGTCCGCGTGCCCGGGGCGCCACGACCGGGACGAGGACCCCGAACGGCACGCCGAGCACTATGTTGCCGCCGATCTGCTTCACGGCGTCCTTGGCCGCAGGCTGATCCAGGTAGGCCCGGATGGAGCGGCCCGGATGCAGGTTCGTGTGCACCAGCGAGGCCGAGGCGGGGGACGGCTCCAGGGTCAACTTGGCCAGGACGGCTGCGAACGCCACCATGAACACGAAGGCGACCAGCATCGCGAGGAGTCGGATCGGCAGGGGCAGCACATGCCGTTCGCGCGGCTCCGGGGTGGGGCCGCGCCCGGACTTCGGCTGCTTCGCGGACTTCGCCGACTTCGCGTTCTTCTCCGGCTCGCTCTTCTTCTCGGGCTTGCGGTTCTTCCCGAACTTCGCGACCGTCTCCGGTTTGCCGTTCTTGGCGGCCTTGTCCGCTGGGGCGGTACGCAGGCGCCACGCCGTGAGGGGGCGCGAGGCTGCACGGGCCATCCGGTCCTCCAGTCTTCAACTTACCTGCGTTGAAAGGCGGTTACCCCGTCGCCGCCCGAGGATGCCGCCGCAGCCGGGGTTGTGGCCGTACACCCGCGCGGTTTTCCTTCCTGCTGTCGGGGCACTCCGGGCGGTGACCCGAGCGCGCCGCCACCCGCGGCGCCCGCCGCGATGCTTGGATGCCGCGAAGGACGGACCGGACATCTCGCCAGAAGGCGTACGAGCCCGAGGAGGTGGCGCATGCCCCCGCGTACGGCGCTCCTCGCCACCGCCGAACTGCTGGCCTGGTGGCTCGCCCTCGCTCTGCTGTGGCTGGTCCTCATCAGCACGGTCGACACCCTCGAACGAGCGGTCGGCGCGGGCGCCGCCTTCGTGGGCGCCCTCGCCGCGCGGGCCGCGCGCCGGGCGGTGACCGGCTCGTGAACGGCTGGCTGATCGCCGCGACCGTCGGACTCGCCGGCGGCCTGGGCACCGCCCTGTGGGGCGTGGCCACCGGTCCGCTGCGCCGCCGGGTCGTGGCGCAGAACCTGTCCACCGCCCTCGCCTGCCCGGGCCTGCTGCTCCTGTCCCAGGCCTACAACCGGCCGTCGTACGTGGACCTCGGCCTCGTCCTCGCCCTGCTCGGCCCGGTCGGCACCCTCGTCTTCGCGCGGCTGCTCGCCGACGAACTGGCGAAGGACCCGCCCCGCGCCTGGGGACCGACCTGGACGGTCGCCGGTCTCGGCGCCGCCGCCGTGATCGCGCTGTGCGTGGCCACCGGACCGAGCCGGGCCATGGTCAAACTGCTGGTGATCGGGGTGCTGCTGATCAGCGGGAACATCCTCGCCTCGCGCGCCCTGTCCGGCGGGTTCAGGGGGGTCCGCGGTGGCTGACGCGATGATCGTCGTCGCGCTGGTACTGGTCGCGGTCTCCGCGACCGCGGCCGTGCTGACCCGCGACCCCACGCGCCAGGCCCTCGTGCTGTCCGTCCTCGGCGTCGTCCTCGCCGTCCTGTTCACCGTCCTGCAGGCACCCGACGTCGGCCTGTCCCAACTCGCCGTGGGCTCCGCCCTGACCCCGCTGCTGCTGATGCTCACCGTCCGCAAGGTCAGGCGGCGCGGCCAGGAGAAGGAGGACCAGCGGTGACCCGGCGCGCCCGGCTGTGGGTCCTGATGACCGGTGGCGCGGGGCTGGCCGTCCTGCTGGTCGCCGCCTGTCTGAAACTGCCGCACTTCGGCGGGGACCGGCACCCGTACGGCGACCGGGCGGTGCGCGCCTCCCTCGCCCGGCACACCGCCAACACCATCTCCTCCGTCAACTTCGACCAGCGCGCCTTCGACACCCTCGGCGAGATGACCATCCTGTTCTCCGCCGTGCTCGGCTGCGTGGTCCTGCTGCGGCAGACCCGCGACGAACGCCGCGCCCGTCCGCAACCCGCCGAGGTGGCCCGGCCGGTGCGCCGCTATGCCCTCGTCGTCCTGCCCGTCGCCCTGCTCAGCGGCCTGTACATCGTCGCCCACGGGCAGCTCAGCCCCGGCGGCGGCTTCCAGGGCGGCGTCGTCGCGGCCACCGCCCTGCACCTGCTCTACCTCGGCGCCGACTACACCGCCCTGGAACGCGTGCGCCCGGTCGGCATGTACGAGGTCGGCGACGCGCTGGCCTCCTCCGCCTACCTCGTCACCGGCATCGCCGGCCTCATCGGCGGCACGGCCTTCCTTGCCAACACGCTGCTGCCGTACGGCACCTTCAACACCCTGTCCTCCGGCGGCACCGTGCCGCTGCTGAACGCGGCCATCGGCATGGAGGTCGCCTGCGCGGTCGTCGTCCTGCTCGCCCGTTTCCTGGACCAGGCCGTCGAGATCGAGGAGGAGAGCGGGACATGAGCTCCGTGCTGCACGTGCTGCCGTACCTGGTGGCCGCGTGGGTCTTCCTGACCGGCTGTTACGGCCTGGCCACCAGCCGCAACCTCATCCACGCCATCGGCTGCCTGTCCGTCTGCCAGGCCGGCACCTACGTGCTGCTGCTGGCCGTCGGCTACCGGGACAAGGCCACCGCGCCGGTCTTCTCCGACCTCAAGCCCGGCTCCCGCCCGGTGGTGGACCCGGTCGTCCAGGCGCTCACCCTCACCGACGTCGTCGTGGGCGCCACCGTCACCGCCCTGCTGCTCGCACTCGTCATGCAGATCGCCAAGCGCCACGGCACCGTCGACCCCGACGAACTCTCCGAGCTGCGCGGCTGATGAACGACCTGCTGCCCCTCCTCGCCGCCATGCCTCTGCTGGGGGCCGCCCTGCTGGTCGCGGTCGGCCGCCGCCTGCCCCGGGTCGTCGCGGAGTCCGTCGCCTGCGCGGTCTGCGCCGGCACGGCGTCACTCGCGATCGTGCTGCTGCTCAACTCCTCGCCGCCGATGACGGAATGGGTGGGCGGCTGGACGCCGGTGAACGGCGAGAGCGTCGGCATCGTCCTGGTCGGGGACGGCCCGGGGCTCGGCATGGCCGCGCTCGCCTCGCTGCTGACCCTGGCGGCGCTGGCGTACTCCTGGCACTACTTCGACGAGCCGCCCCGCCGCCATGCGGGCTCCTTCCCGGCGCTGATGCTGCTGTTCCAGGGCGGCATGAGCGGGTTCGCGATCGCCGGCGACCTGTTCAACCTGTTCGTCTGGTTCGAGCTGATGAGCGTGGTCGCCTACGCCCTGACCGGCACCCGGGTCGAGGAGGCCAAGGCCGTGCAGGGCGCGTTGGCCTTCGCGGTGGTCAACTCGCTCGGCGCCTACGCCATGCTGATGGGCATCGGACTGCTGTACGCCCGCACCGGCCAGCTGGCCATGACGCAGATCGGCCGCGGTCTCGACGCGCACGGCGGCCCGGACGCGCTGACCCTCGCCGGCTTCGTCCTGGTCATGACCGCGCTGCTGGTCAAGGCCGCCGCCACGCCCTTCCACTTCTGGCTCCCGGACGCGCACGCGGTAGCCCCCACGCCCGTGTGCATGCTGCTGTCCGGCGTCATGGTCGAACTCGGCACCTACGGCGTCTGGCGCGTGTACGGCACGGTGTTCGCCGGACCCGGCGGCGTCCCGCCCCACGACCTTGAGCGAGCCCTGGTGGTGCTCGGCGCGCTCACGGTCGTGGTCGGTGCCGTCCTGTGCTGGCACCAGCGGCACCTCAAACGGCTGCTCGCCTTCTCGACGGTCGCCCACACCGGGCTCTTCCTCATCGGCATCGGCGTGCTGAAGCCCGAGGCCGACGACGGGGTCGCGCTGTACGTCCTCGGACACGCCGGCGTGAAGGCCGCCCTGTTCGCCCTCACCGGCATCCTCCTCGACCGGTACGGCTCCGTCGACGAACACGCGCTGCACGGACGCGCCCGCAAGCTGCGCGCCGTCGGCGTGCTGTACGCACTCGGCGGGCTCGGCCTCGCCGGGCTGCCGCCCTTCGGCACCGCGCTCGGCAAAGCCGTCACGGAGGAGGCCGTGGGCGGCCCGCTCACCGCCCTGTACGTCGCGGCGAGCGCGGTGACCGGCGCGGCGGTGCTGCGGGTCGCCGCCCGGGTCTTCCTCGGTCTGGGACCCACCCCGTCGGACCAGAGCGAGTTCGAGACGACCGGCTCCGGGGAGGAGCCGGAGACCGGGCACCGCATCACCCGCGTCCCGGACACCATGACGACGGTCGCCGCCGTACTGGTCGCCGCGGCCCTCGCTGTGGGGGTGGCCCCCGGCTTCGCCGACGTGGTGGCGCGCTCCGTCAACGAGGCGGGGGCGGGCGGCGTAGTCAACTCCGTGGACTGGACCGGGTCCGGGGTGCTGCTCGGCCTGCTCTCCGCCCTGCTCGCCGTGGCCCTGGCCGCCTTCGCCGTCGCCCGCCCCAGGCTGCTCGCCGTCCCGGACTGGGCGCTGCCACTGCGGCGCCTGCAGTCCGGGCACGTGGGGGACTACGTGGCATGGGTGCTGGTCGGGGCCGCACTGCTCGGCGCGCTGGCGCTGCCGGGAGTGCTGGGCGCCTGATCAGCTCCGGTAGGAGACGTGCACCTCCTTGAAGCCGAGGGAGCGCAGCAGGCCCTGGAGCATGTCGACGGTGTTGGTCTCGGCACGCCGGGTCAGCCCACTGTCCTTGGCGGCCGCGCCGATGTGCTGGACCGCCAGTTTCTGCACGGCCTGTTCGCTGTCGGGGTTGCCCGAGAAGAAGTCGCCGATCCGGTCGAGCAGTCCGCGCTGCTTGGACACGGCGTAGGAGCGGTCCGGGTCGAGGGCCGGCTTGCCGAGCGCCGCGTGCGGCAGCCGGATCGTGGCCGACGTGCGGTCGCCGTTGACCGTCACGTCGCCCTTGCCGACCTTCCCGAGGTCGACGTACGCGTCGACGGTGCCCGCCCCGACGTACAGGGTGCGGGTGCCGCGGATCGCGTCGGGCAGGTACTTGGAGTCCTTCTCCAGGTCCACCACGACCTGGAAGTTGCCGGACGCGGCGTCGTAACGGCTCATGTCCTGGATGGACTGCAGCAGGGCCGGACCGGAGCGGTCGTGCGTCTGGGTCCCGAACAGGTCCTTGAGACCGGGCAGCACGCTCAGCCTGATCCCGGCGAAGAACACCACGAGCACCAGCACGACGGCGCTCACCGCCTTCGCCCAGCCGGGCATCCGCCTGGACACGCGCCTGATGGGAGTCGTCATGGCGACGGCCCTCCTTCCTCACTCCCTCCACGCATGCCCGCCAAATCCCTTGGCAGACCGTGTCGTTGGCCGATCGATACCTCTGGTGGAGGCGGACCGGGCGCACTAGCGTGGGAGAACTGTCCGTACCGGCGCCCCTGGAGTCCCGGATGAGTACAGACAGCACGTCGCGCTCCCGCTGCCCCATGCACCGCATCGACCTGCCCGAGCCCGGACCGCCCCGTCCCACCGCCCTCGCCACCGGCACCCCGGTGTGGCTCGTGACCCGCTACGCCGATGTCCGCCAGGTGCTCATGGACCACCGCTTCAACAGGAGCTCCCTGCATGCCCAGGACGCTCCGCCGCTGCTCGTCGTGCCGAACCTGCTGGACGATCCGAACGGCATGGTCAACCTCGACGGCGAGGCACACCAGCGGCTGCGCGGAACCGTGCAGCGGGCGTTCACGCCCCGCGCGATCGCCCGGTGGCGGCCCTGGGTGGCCTCGGTGGTCGACGGCCTCCTGGACGACTTCGCCGCTCGGGAGCGACCGGCCGACATCATCGAGGGGTTCACCCGACCGCTGCCCGTGGCGGTGATCTGCCGGCTGATGGGCCTCGACCACCTCGACCGCGAACGCATCCGCCACTGGGCCGACCACGCCCTGTCGGGCGGCGCGCACCCGCGGGAGGAAGTCCTCGCCGCCATGGCCGAGTTCCGGAGCTTCGGCGCCGATCTGGTCGCGGAGCGGCGCAAGGCTCCCGACGACGACCTGGTCAGCGGCCTGGTGACGGCGGGCGACAGCCTCGGCATCGACGAGCGGCAACTGGTGCGCCTGGTGTGCGGCCTCGTCGTCGCCGGGCACGAGACCACCATGACGGCGCTCGGCAACCTCGTCGTCTACCTCCTCACCGACCGCCGGGACGTCTACCCCGGCCTCGCCGTGGACGAGGAGACGGCCGCCACGGCCGCCGAGCAGTTGCTGCGGGCCGTCCCGCTCAGCGAGGGACGCGTCCTGCCCGGTCTGCTCCGCCGCGCCGTCGAGGACACCGAGGTCGGCGGCGTCACCATCCCGGCGGGCAGCGTGGTCGCCGTGCAGACCAATTCCGCCAGCCGCGACCCCGACGTCTTCCCGCCCGGCCCGCCGGACCCGTTCACCCCGCTGGCCGCGCCGACGGTCGTCTTCGGGGCCGGGCCCCACCACTGCCTGGGCGCCTGGCTCGCCCGCCTGGAACTCGGCCTGGCCCTCAACCGCCTCGCCTCCCGCTTCCCCGCTCTGCGCGCCGAGTTCACCCCGGACGCGATCGACTGGCGGGAGGGCCAGATGACGCGGAGCCCCCGCACCCTGCCGGTGTCGTGGTGAACCGGTTCCGTCCGGACCTACTGCGGCCGCAGTTCCCGGTCGCCCGACGGGCGGGACCACCACACCCCCTCGCCGTGGGTGAGGCCCGGCAGCCGTAGCTCGACCTCGCGCACCCGGCGGGCCGGCAGCTCGCCGGTGATCAGCCAGGAGGACGGCCCGGCGGTGGTGCCGGTGAACTCCGCGCCACGGGCGGCGAGTTCACCGGTCACCGGGGCGAGCGCATCGAGCGGCACCTCCGTCTCGAACGCGTGGTACGGCTCGTACAGCCGCGTCCGGGCCTCCTCCAGCGCGCGGCGCAGCACGAGGGGGGTGAGGCCGCGGAAGTCGGCCGCCGTGCTGATCGGCGCGCAGTAGCCGGAGCGGGTCAGCGTCACCCGGTAGTCCGTCACCGGTGCGCCGGTCAGCCCGGTCAGCATGCTCGTGTGCACCGTGTCCTCGATCGCCTGGTGGAAAGCGCGGGGCAGCGCGCCGAGTTCCGTCTCGTACGTGAACACCCCGCCGGAGTCCCGCGGTCCCGGTTCCACGCGCAGTCCGATGGTCGCCCAGCGGCGGGTGCCCAGGTGCCACGGCATGTCGGCGCCGGCCTCGCCGACACCCCGCGGGCGCTCCAGGAAGCGCACCCGGCCCGGCTCGAAGTCCGCCTCGACGCCGAAGTCATCGGCGAGCGTCGCCGCGATCACCTCCATCTGGACCTCGCCGTACAGGAGCAGCGCGGTGGCCCCGGCGGGCGCCGGGCGGGCGTGGATCAGCGGGTCCTGGTCGGCGAGGGCGAGCAAGGCCCTGCGCAGGGGCGCCGCCTGCCCGGGACGGCGGGCCCGGACCACGGTCTGCAGCGTCGGCGGCGCGAACTGCGGGGTGCGGTCGGTGAGTTCACCGAGCCGGTCGCCGACCCGCACGCCAACCAGGCCGCCGACTGCCGCGATGTTGCCCGCGGTGAGGGGGCCTTCGCGGCCGATCACCTCCAGGCCGTTCACGCGTCCGGCGACCTCGGTGGTCCGGCCGTCGGCCTCCCGCCGCAGAAACGTCAGCCGCTGACGCTCCGTCACCTCACCGTCGTGCAACCGCAGATACGCCGTCCGCCCGCCGCCCGCTGCGGGCCGTACGGCGAACACCGTGCCGCGCGGCTCGGTGCCCTCCGGAGTGGGCGCCGGCGGAATCAGGCGGACGACAGTCTCCACGAGCCCGGCGACGCCCTGCCCGCCGAGGGCCGAGCCGAAGAGCACCGGGTGGAAGGAGCCGTCGGCGGTGCGCGCGGCCAGGGCCTCGCGCAGGTCGTCCGGCGTGGGCTCCGGGCCGTCGACGAGCGCCGCGAGGATGTCCGGGTCGACCTCGGCGAGCGCCTCGGCCAGCTCGGGGTCCGCCGCCGGGCGGAGCGTCACCCGGGCGTCGGCGGTGCCGATGCCCGACACCTCCGTGAGCGGGGCGACGCACGGTGTGAGCTTGCGCCCGATGTCGGCGAGCAGGCCCTCGGCGCGGGCGCCCGCCCGGTCGATCTTGTTGACGAAGACCAGCGTGGGCAGCCGCAGCCGCCGCAGCGTCCTCATCAGCACCCGCGTCTGCGCCTGCACGCCCTCCACGGCGGACAGCAGAAGCACCGCGCCGTCGAGCACCTCGAGGGCGCGCTCCACCTCGGCGATGAAGTCGGAGTGGCCGGGGGTGTCGATCAGGTTGACCTGGGTGTCGCCGACGGTGAAGGCGGCGACGGCGGAGCGGATGGTGATGCCGCGCTGCCGCTCGATCCGCCCGTCGTCCGTCCGGGTGTCACCGGCGTCGACGCTGCCGAGCCGGTCGATCGCGCCGTGGTCGAACAGCAGCCGCTCGGTGAGGCTGGTCTTACCGGCGTCGACGTGGGCCAGAATGCCGATGTTCAGGGTGTGCATGCGGGGTCGAGTCCTCGAGAACCGTGGGCCGGTGGGGGCGCTGGTTGATTCCGAGGAGTCGGCGCATGCGAGGAATCCTGACGTGAGGGAACACGGACGGCGACATGATGGCGCGCGGCCGGGGGTGGGCCGCAACCGGATTTCCGGCCCGTACCCGGGCCCGTAGCATGAGGCCGACCCCGGCCGTGATCATCCGAGGAGTGGATCGTGCGAGACATCTCCGTGTTCAGCGGCAGCGCCCACCCCGAACTCGCCGCCGAGGTCTGCGCGCATCTGGGTGTGCCGCTGAGCCCGACTCGCGTCAGCCGCTTCGCCAACGACTGCCTGGAGGTGCAGTTGCAGGCCAACTGCCGCGAGCGGGACGTCTTCCTCATCCAGCCGCTGGTCAGGCCGGTCCAGGAGAACCTGGTGGAGCTGCTGCTGATGTGCGACGCGGCCCGCGGCGCCTCGGCCGCCCGCATCAGCGTCGTGATGCCGCACTATTCCTACGCCCGCTCCGACAAGAAGGACGCGCCGCGCATCTCCCTCGGCGGCCGGCTCGTCGCCGACCTGATGGTGGCGGCGGGCGCGAGCCGCGTGCTGACCATGACCCTGCACTCACCGCAGGTGCACGGCTTCTTCTCGGTGCCGGTCGACCACCTGCACGCCCGGCGGGAGCTGGCCGCGCACTTCCGGCACTACGACCTGAGCCGCACCACGGTCGTCTCGCCCGACCTCGGCAACGCCAAGGAGGCGGCCGCCTTCGCCCGGATGATCGGCGCCCAGGTGGCGGCGGGCGCCAAGCAGCGGTACGCCGACGACCGGGTGTCCATCAGCTCGGTGATCGGCGAGGTCACCGGCCGGGACGTCATCGTCCTGGACGACGAGATCGCCAAGGGCAGCACCGTGCTCGAACTCCTGGACCGTCTGCGGGAGTTGGAGCCCCGCTCGATCCGGGTCGCCTGCACGCACGGACTGTTCGCGGCGGGTGCGCTGAAACGTATCGGCGAGCAGCCGGACGTCCTGGAGATCGTGTGCACCAACACCGTGCCGGTCCCCGTGGAGGAGCGCACCGAGAAGCTGCGGATCCTGACCGTCGCCCCCGCGCTGGCCGAGGCCGTGCGCCGCATCCACAACGGCGAGTCCGTCAGCGCTCTGTTCGATGCTCCGCGCAGCGAATAGAGAGCCTCATAAGGTCCCGGAGGTGGCCTCCGGCTGGCCCAGAGCCGCGTCCAGGGTCGGATGGGCGGGCAGTAGCCGGGACAGCCCGGTGACCCGCATGATCCGCAGGGCGAGCGGGTGGGTGCACACGAGCCGCAGCTCGCCGTCCTGGTCGAGGGTGCGACTGCGGGCCCGGTACAGCAGGCGCAGCCCGGAGCAGTCGAAGAACTCGATGTGACCCAGGTCGATCACCAGCCGCACCTCGGGGCGCGCCGTCACCCGGTCCAGATACGGAGCGATCTCCACGGCGGCCGCGATGTCGATCTCGCCCCGGAACTCCAGCACCGTGTGGCCCCGGTCCTGGTGGACGCGCAGATGCCGGGTGAGCGGCGCAGGATCCTGCTGCACGACGACATCGCCTCCGACCTGCTCCTGGTTGTGCGCCCGGGTACCAGGCGGGCGCACTTCCGTTCCCCGCCCTGCAAGTTACCCTCGAACGAGTGAATTTGAGCATGTTCGATTGACATATGTCTTCGAATTGCGAGAAGGATTGCGCCGGCGTACGCCCGAGCCGGCTAGGACAGGGCGTGCCAGGCTCTGGACAGCGCCTCGCGGAACTGCTCGGTCTGGTGCGCCGTGAGGTCCCGGACCATCCGCTCCTCCAACTCCCTTACCTGGCATGCGTGTTGGGCGAGCAGCTCACGGCCCGTGTCGGTCAGCAGGATGAGCAGTTCCCGGCGGCTGTTCGGGTTGCGCTCCCGGCGCACGAGGCCGCGGTTCTCCAGTGACCGTACGAGGTCGGCGATGGACTGGGCGGTGACGAAGGAGTCCCGGGCAAGCTGCGCGGCCGACAGTCCGTCGTGCCGCTCCAGGACGGTCAGCGCGGTGTACTGCAGTGCGGTGATCCCGGACGGCTTGACCAGCTCGTCCAGGTGGGAGCGCACCACGAGCTCCACCTGCTTGACCATGTAGAGCAGGGACGGAGGAGTCTTCGTAGCCTGGGAGTCGAGCATGAGTTCAGCCTAGAGCATTGACAGGAAACCTGTCTGTAATGAAACTGCGAACCAACAGGAATCCTGTTGGTTGAAATCTTGGCGAAGAAGCTGAGAAGAGGCTGAGGAGTGGCGATGACCACCTTCGAGATCGAACCCGGACGGCTGTTCATCGGCGGACAGTGGCGCGACGCCGCCGACGGAGCGCGCACCGAGGTGGTCGACCCGTCCCGGGGCGCGGTCGTCACCACCGTCGCCGAGGCGGGCGCCGCCGACGTGGACGCGGCGGTGCGGGCCGCCCGCGAGGCCTTCGACAGCGGGACCTGGTCCGGGCTGAGCGGTCGCGAGCGCGGCAGGATCCTCCACCGGATCGCCGAGCTGATCCGCGAGAACGCCGACGAACTGGCACGGCTGGAGAGTCTGGACGTCGGCAAGCCCATCTCGCTGTGCCACGCCGTGGACATCACGAACGCGGCCAACGACTACGAGCACTTCGCCGCCCTCGCCCACTCCCTGGACGGCTCCGTACGCGACACTCCGATGAACGCCCTCGCGTACACCAGGCGCGAGGCGCTCGGCGTGGTCGCCGCGATCACCCCGTTCAACTTCCCGCTGATCCTGGCCGGCTCCAAGATCGGCCCCGCGCTCGCGGCCGGCAACACCGTCGTGCACAAGCCGGCCGACGAGACCCCGCTCAGCGCCCTGTACATGGCCCGGCTGTTCCAGAAGGCCGGCGTCCCCGACGGCGTGCTCAACGTGGTCACCGGCACCGGCCCGGTGGCCGGCGAGGCGCTGCTGCGCCACCGCGGGATCGACAAGGTCGCCTTCACCGGCTCCACCGCCATCGGCCGCCATGTGGCGAGCGTGGCCGGCGAGGCCCTCAAGCCCGTCACCATGGAGCTGGGCGGCAACGCGGCCCACATCGTCTTCGAGGACGCCGACCTGGAGAAGGCCGTCGGCGCGATCATCAAGGCGTTCGTCTTCAACACCGGCCAGTTCTGCATGGGCGGCCCGCGGCTGCTCGTCGCCCGCCCGGTCTACGCCACCGTGCTCGGCATCCTCGCCGACGCGGTGCCCGGCGTCCCGGTCGGGGACCCGCGGCAGCCCGAGACCGTCGTCGGACCGATGGCGGGGGAGAAGCACCTGAAGAAGGTCGAGGAGTACGTCGACCTGGCCCGCAAGGAGGGCGGCCGCGTCGTCTGCGGCGGCGAACGCCTCGACCTCGACGGCGGCTACTACTACAAGCCGACCGTCATCGCCGACCTAGCCAACGACTCCCGGGTCGTCCAGGAGGAGATCTTCGGTCCCGTCCTGACCGTGCAGCCCTTCGACACCGAGGACGAGGCGATCCAGCTCGCCAACTCCACGCCCTACGGCCTCGCATCCGGCGTCCAGACCCAGAACCTCGCCCGCGCCCACCGCATCGCCGACCGCCTCCAGGCCGGCATCGTCTGGGTCAACGACTGGGCCATGCTCGACCCCGCGGTGCCCTTCGGCGGCGTCAAGGACTCCGGCTTCGGCCGCGAGTACGGGCACGAGGCACTCGCCGCCTACACCAAGGTCAAGTCCGTCGTCGTCTCGCTCGACTGAACCGCCGAACGCGCACACCAGCAAAGGGAGTTCCCGCGATGTCCATCTCCACCCGTGCCGCGGTAGTCGAGTCCGGCGGGGCGCCGTTCACTCTCGCCGAGGTCGAGCTCGACGAGCCCGGACCCCACGAGGCGCTGGTCCGCCTGGTGGCGACCGGCCTGTGCCACACCGACCTCGGCGTGGCGAGCGGCGGGCTGCCCTTCCCGCTGCCCGGCGTGCTCGGCCACGAGGGCGCCGGCGTCGTCGAGGCCGTGGGTTCCGCGGTCACCGGCGTGGCCCCCGGTGACCACGTCGTGCTGTCCTTCACCTCCTGCGGCGAGTGCCGCAACTGCAACGGCGGCCACCCCGCGTACTGCGCGACCTGGCTGCCGCTGAACCTGATCGGCGGCCGCCGCGCCGACGGCAGCAGCACCATCAGCCGGGACGGGCAGCCGCTCGGCGGCCACTTCTTCGGCCAGTCCTCCTTCGCCGAGCGGGCGCTGGTGGACGAGCGCAGCCTGGTGAAGGTCGACGCGGACGTCCCGCTGGAGTCGATCGCCCCGCTGGGCTGCGGTGTGCAGACCGGTGTGGGTGCCGTCTGGAACGTGCTGAAGCCGGTGACGGGCAGCACGGTCGTCGTCCTGGGCGCCGGCGCCGTCGGCCTGTCCGCCGTCATGGCCGCCGCCCTCACCCCCGCGACCCGGATCGTCGCCGTCGACCGGGTGGGCGAAAGGCTCTCGCTGGCCCGGGAGCTCGGCGCCACCCACACCGTCAACGCCGCCGAGACGGATCTCGGCGACGCGCTCGTGGAGATCACCGGCGGCCAGGGCGCCGACGGCATCGTCGAGACCACCGGCAACGTCGGCGTCCTGCGTCAGGGTGTCGACGCGCTCGCCGCCCGCGGCACCCTGGTCGTCGTAGGAGCCCCGCCCTTCGGTACCGAGGTCGCCCTGGACGTCAACGGGCTGCTGGGCGGCAAGCAGGTCGTCGGCCTCACCCTGGGTGACGCCGAGACCCAGTCCTTCATCCCGTCCCTGGTGCGCCTGGTGAAGGAGGGGCGGCTGCCCCTGCACCGCCTGATCAGCACGTATCCGTTCGCGGAGATCGACCAGGCGGTGCGGGACATGGGCGCGGGCAAGGCGATCAAGCCCGTGCTGACGTTCTGACCGTGCCGACGTTCTGAATCAGTCGACCGTCAGGACCAGCTTCCCCGTGGTCCGGCCGGTGCCGCCGAGCCTGTGTGCCTCGGCGGCGTCGGTCAGCGGGAAGGTGCCGGCGATCGTGGGGCGCAGCTTCCCCGCCTCCACCAGCTCCGCGATCGCCGCCATGCCGCTGTGCGAGGCGTCCACCAGCATCCGCAACGCCCGGACGCCGAGCCGCTCGGCCTCCTCGGGGAAGTCGTCCGAGCCCACCGGGATGATCGACACCACCAGCCCGCCCGGGCGCAGCACCCGCAGCGAGCGCGTCGAGGTGTCGCCGCCGATCGTGTCCAGGACGAGGTCGACGTCCTTCACGACCTCGGCGAAGTCCGTCTGCCGGTAGTCGATCGGCTCGTCGACGCCGATCGCGCGCAGGAAGTCGTGCTTGCCCGCGCTCGCCGTGCCGATCACGTACGCGCCGCGCGCCTTCGCGATCTGCGCCGCCACGTGCCCGACCCCGCCGGCCGCCGCGTGGATCAGCACCCGCTGCCCCGGCCGCACGTTCCCGTACTCCACCAGCGCCTGCCAGGCGGTCAGCGAGACCAGCGGCAGCGCACCCGCCTGGACGTGGTCGACCGAGGCCGGCTTGTGCGCGAACCAGCGCGCCGGCCCGGTGACGTACTCGGCGTGCGAGCCGTGGCCGAACGGGTAGGACAGCATGCCGAAGACCTCGTCGCCGGGCTGGAAGCGGGCCACGCCCACGCCGACCGCCTCCACCACGCCGGACACGTCCCAGCCCAGTACGAAGGGCGGCTCGCCGAGGAAACCGCCGGTCGCGCGGTGCTTCCAGTCGGTCGGGTTGACGCCGGCCGCGCGCACCCGCACCAGCACCTCGTTCGTCCGCGGCTCGGGCCGCTCCAGCTCCACTGCCTTCAGCACCTCGGGACCGCCGAGGACGTCCTGGCTGATGGCTCGCATCGTGTTCACATGGCTCATGGTGAACCAGCCTGCCGGGCTCCGCCTGCCAGGGAAATGGCATGATTGCCAACGTTCGATAGAATCATGCCATGCGTGGTGAACAACGGGTGGAACGGGTGGTGGTGCTCGCCCTGGACGGCGTGTACCCCTTCGAGCTGGGTATCCCCAGCCGGATCTTCGGCGCGGCCGACGGCCGGTACGAGGTCCTGACGTGCAGCGTCGACGGCCGGCCGGTGCGCACCTGCGCCGACTTCACGATCGGCGTCGAGCACGGCCCCGAGATCCTGGAGACGGCGGACACGGTCGTGGTCGCCTCCATGGCGCCCGCGGACATCCCGGCCGAACTGCCCGCGCAGGTCGCCGCCGCGCTCGACCGCATCCGCCCGGACGCGCGGATCGTCTCCATCTGCACGGCCGCGTTCGTCCTCGCGGCGGCGGGTCTGCTCGACGGGCGGAGGGCGACGACGCACTGGCAGGTGACCGACGCGTTCCGGCGCCGCCACCCGCAGGTCGACCTCGACCCCGACGTCCTCTTCGTGGACGACGGCCGGATCCTCACCTCCGCCGGCGCCGCCTCCGGTGTCGACGTGTGCCTGCACATCGTGCGCACCGACCACGGCAGCGAACTGGCGAACGCGGTGGCCCGCCGCTGTGTCGTCCCCCCGTTCCGCGACGGCGGCCAGGCCCAGTACATCGAGCAGCCCGTGCCGGAGAGCGGCGCCGCGAGTACGGCCGCCACGCGCGCGTGGGCCCTGGAGCGCCTCGAGGAACCGCTCGGCCTCGCCGACCTCGCCGCGCACGCCCGGATGAGCCTGCGCACCTTCGCCCGCCGCTTCAACGAGGAGGTGGGGATGAGCCCCGGCCGCTGGATCGTGCAGCAGCGCGTGGCCCGCGCCCGGCACCTGCTGGAGTCCAGCGGCCTGTCCGTCGACCAGATCGCCGGCCGGGTCGGCTTCGCCACCGGTGCCTCCCTGCGCCAGCACCTGCACGCCACGATCGGGGTGTCGCCGCAGGCCTACCGGCGCACGTTCCAGGCGACGGCCCACCAGGCGCGTTGATCCAGTGCCGCGGCAGGCGACGTTCGCCCCGTCGCGACGCCCGGCACGCCCTCGCGCCGCACCGGCCGAAACCCCGAGTACGTCCGGTCCATCACCGGGGCATTCCGCCCGGCACGCCGAGAGGACGCTCCCCCACTCTCGACTTCGCTCGAGCGGGAGGGGCCCCCACGACGCCGCTCCTTACCGGCAAACGTTGCCTGCCGCGGCACTGGCGACACTCGTCGGTCTCAGCGGCTGGCGTGCAGGGCGACCAGCAACTGCCAGACCTCGTCGGCGATCTGGGCGGCCCCGGCCTCCAGAAGTCCGTGCAGCCAGTCCGCCAGCACCCCGGCGAAGGTGGCCGCCACCGCCGAGGCGACCAGGGGCGCGTCCGCCGCGCCCGCCCGCACCCGCTCACGGAGGCTGTAGGCGCGCAGGTCCCGGTGGAGGACGCGGCCCAGGGGACCGCCGCCGCCCGGCGTCAGCAACTCCCGGTACAGACCCGCGTGCGGGGTCAGCGAGGCGAAGAACTCCGCGAGCGCGGGCGGCGCGTGGACCGGGTCCGGGCGGCCCGTCCAGGAGTGCAGGGCCTCGACGGCCTCCCGTACGACGTCCGCGCACGCGTCGACCGCCAGGGCCTCCAGGTCGGCGTAGTGCACGTAGAAGGTGGCCCGGCCGACCCCGGCCCGGCGCACCAGGGCCGCCACGCCCACCTCGGCGAGCGGGCGTTCGGCGCACTCCACGAGCAGGGCCTCCCGCAAACGCTGCCGGGTGCGCGCGGCGCGGGGGTCCTCCGGGGCGGGGCGGGTCACCGCGCGATCAGGACGGCGGCCAGGGCGAGCGCGCCGGGCAGTGCCTGCGCGAACAGGATGCGGCGGTTGGCGGTGGCGGCCCCGTAGACGCCCGCGACGACCACGCAGGACAGGAAGAACACCTGGGCGCGGTAACCCGTCGGGTCCGCGGCGATCAGGCCCCACACCAGGCCCGCCGCGAGAAAGCCGTTGTAGAGGCCCTGGTTGGCGGCCATCGGCGCCGTCGCCCGCGCCATCTCCCGGTCGAAACCGTGCAGCGCACGGCCCGGCGGCTTCTGCCACAGGAACATCTCCATCACCAGGATGTACGCGTGCAGCAGCGCCACGGCGCCGACCAGCACGTTCGCGACGGTCTCCATCCGAACTCCATTTCATAGACAGGTGTCCACTATAGCTGGACAGGTGTCCATGAACTACGCTCCTGGCGGATCGTGACGGAACCCTCACTTCCGTCGAACGGCCGAGGTTGATCCTTTCGGGTTCAAACCCGATAAGCTCCCGTTCGGCGCTGCGAGTTGACGCGATCGTGTCCGGTCCTCTCGTGGTGCGTAGTCATCCGTGCGGTCCCCTTGCACACTCCCTCCGTTCGATCGTGTTGCTTGTAAGGATGCAGATGGAACTCGCCACTCCGCCGCCGGCGGCGCGGGCCCCTGTCGCCTGGTACAGCTGGTGGCTGATGCCGCTGGCCTTAGGGGGCGGGACGGTTGCCGCCACCTTCATGAGCTCGGAGCGCATAGCCGCCGGTGTCGCGGGCGTCGCCGCGACCGCCGCGAGCGCCGTGTGCGTACGACTGCTCATCCGCACCCGCACCCAGCTGGGCCGGGCCGAGAGCTCGTTCAGGACCACGCAGGCCGAGCACTCCCAGCAGTGGCAGCAGCATGTGGCCGGGCTGGAGCGGAAGTTCAGCTCCGACCGCGCGGCCCTGGAGGCCCAGCTCACCGACCGCTCCGGTGCCTACGAGGCGCAGCTGGCAGAACAGGGCTCGACGTACAAGGCGCAACTCGCCGAGCAGGCCCGCGCCTTCGAGGCCCGCATCGCCGAGCAGGCCGCCTCGTACGAGACCCGGCTGGCCGAGCAGACCGAGGTCTGGCAGGAGCAGCTCGCGCACCAGCAGGCCGCGGTCGCCCGGCTCGCCGACGAACAACTGCCGGAAGCGCTCGCCCAGTTGCGTGCCGGTGAGGCCGTCGACGACCTGCTGCCCGCCGCCACGCAGTGCGCCAAGGTCAGCGCCGATCTGCAGGCCGAGCTGCGCAAGGTGCTGCGAACGGCCCTGATCGGTGTGGAGGAGGAGTTCAACCGCTCCACCTCGGCCGAACAGGCCGTGATCAGCCTCGGCAACCGCATCCACGTACTGACCAGCAAGCTGCGCGGCCGACTGCACGAGATGCAGGGCGAGCACGGCAGGCTGCCGGCCGTCGCCCGGGGTCTGATGCAGCTCGACCAGGAGCTCGGCCCCGCCGACTCCCTCGCCGCGAGCATCGGCGTGCTCGGCGGCTCGGACCGGCCCGGACGCCAGTGGCAGGAACCGCAGCGGCTGCTCAGCGTGGTGCGCGGCGGCATCGGCCGGATCAAGGACTTCCACCGGGTGGAGGTACGGCATCTGCCCGAACTCGGCGTCGACGGCGGCCTGGTGGACCACCTCACGCTGATCTTCGCGCACCTGCTGGACAACGCGGCCCGCTACTCGCCGCCCACCGAACCGGTGCTCGTCTCCGGCAAGGAGGTGCCCAACGGCGTCGGCATCGAGATCCAGGACTCCGGCAAGGGGCTGAGCGAGGAGAAGAAGCGCGAGGCCGAGGAGGCCCTGACGGGCACCGCGGCAGGCCCCGGCATCGGCGGCATCTCGGAGGACGCCAGCATCGGCCTGCGCGTGGTCGGTATCCTCGCCCGCCGCTACGGCATCCGCGTCACCTTCGCGGACTCGCCCTGGCTCGGTACCTCGGTGGTGCTGGTGGTCCCGCACAAGTACTTCAGCCCGCTGCCCGCGACCGGCACGACCGGTACGGCCGCCGCGGTCACCGCCACCGCCCCGGCGGTGCGGACGGCCGCCGCCGCGGTGTCCACGGACACGACCGTCGAGCCGGTGGAGGAGCCGGCCGAGGCGGTGGACACCACGCCCGGCGGACTGCCCCGGCGCCGCAGCAAGCGGAACGAGACGGTGCGGCACGAGCCGGCCGAACGCCTGGAGCGGACCGAGGAGACCGCCGTTCCGGCCGTACCCCCGGACGCCTCGTTCGCCGGCCTGGCCGCCTTCGCCACCGCCGGACGCGAGGCCGCGGAGGAGTCCGGCACGGAGACCGCCCCGGAGGTAGCCGCGCCCGCCGACCGCGAGCCCTTCGAGCACCGCACTGAAGAGAGCGACTAGTCCACATGACGCAACAGGGAACCGACGTGAGCTGGGCGCTGCGCGATCTCGTGGAGTCCATCCCGGAGATCCGCTTCGCCCTCGTGGCCTCCAGTGACGGCAAGGCCATCACCTCCTTTGGTGCCGAAGACCCCGACGACGTGGACCGGTTCGCCGCCGTGGTGGCGGGACTGCAGGCGCTGGCCCAGCCGGTCGCCGAGCAGTTCCCCAAGTACGCGGGGCAGCTGCGGCTGGCGATGATCGAGGTCGACGGCGGCCATCTGTTCGTCGTGCGGGCCGGGGTGGAGACGTATCTCGGCGTGCTCGCCCGCGAGGGCCTCGACCAGGGCCTGCTGGGCCATCAGATGAGGGATCTGGCCCGCAGGATGGGTGAGCTCCTCGGCACCACTCCGCGCCTGGAGGAGCACTCTGGATGAGTGCTCCCCGCCGGCCGACGGACCCGTCCGGTCTCGAGCGTTACTACGTCCTCACGGGGGGACGCAGCGGACCGGGCGGTTCGGCGTCGAGCCTCGACGTGGCGACCCTCATCGTCGCCCTGACCGCCCCCGTACCGGGCATGCAGCACGAACACGAGGACATCCTCCGGCGCTGCCGCGATCCGCTGTCGGTCGCCGAACTCGGCGCCCACCTCGGACTGCCCTTCAACATTCTCGCGGTGCTGCTGGCGGATCTGCTCGAGGCAGGCCGTGTCGAAGCCCGTGACCCCATCCCGGCGCACGACGCCGGTCGCGGGCCCGACCTCGCGCTCCTTGAGGAGGTACTCAGTGGACTTGAACGGCTTTGACCACCCCGGCCGCCCCGCCGACGGGGCCGCCCGCTCGGTGAAGGTGATGATCGCCGGCGGCTTCGGCACCGGGAAGACCACCATGGTCCGCTCGGTCAGCGACATCAAGCCGCTGACCACCGAGGAGACGCTCACCCAGGCCAGTGCCGACGTCGACCACCTCATCGGCGTCGCCGACAAGACGCAGACCACCGTCAGCCTGGACTTCGGCAAGATCAGCCTCAACGACAGCCTGACCCTCTACCTGTTCGGCACGCCCGGCCAGGAGCGGTTCTGGTTCCTGTGGAACGGCCTGTTCAAGGGCGCGCTCGGAGCGGTCGTCCTCGTCGACACCCGGCGCCTGGCCTCCAGCTTCCGCGCGATCGAGGAGATGGAGCGGCAGAACGTCCCCTTCGTCGTCGCCCTGAACGTCTTCCCCGACTCCAGGAACTACCCGGTCGAGGAGATCCGCGACGCCCTCGACATCTCCGAGCACATCCCGGTCGTGGCATGCGACGCCCGCGACCGTGCCTCCAGCCGTGACGTGCTCGTCGCGCTGATCCGCCACCTGAAGGACCGCTCCGCCGTCGCACTGGAGTCCCGATGAACGCCCAGCCCTTAAACGGACCCGACGCCCCGCGCGGCTGCCCCGTCGCCCACGGCGGCGAGCTCACCCGGCTGTTCGGGCCGGAGGCGTCGACCGACCCGTACGGCATCTACGACCGGCTGCGCAAGGAGCACGGGTCCGTGGCCCCGGTGCTGCTCGAGGGCGACGTGCCCGCCTGGCTGGTCCTCGGCTACCGCGACAACCGGCGGGTGCTGGACAACCCGCGCCAGTTCAGCCGGGACGCGCGGATCTGGCGGGACTGGCGGGAGGGGCGGGTCTCCGACACGCATCCGCTGATCCCGATGGTGGGCTGGCGGCCCGACTGCGTCTCCCAGGACGGCGAACCGCACCGCCGGCTGCGCGGCGCGGTCACCGATGGTCTGCTCGCAGCCTCCAGCCGGGGCGTTCGGCGCCACGCCACGTTCTTCGCGAACAAGCAGATCGACGCGTTCGCCGATGCCGGGCGCGCCGACCTGGTGGCCGACTACGCCGAGTTCCTGCCGATGCTCGTGCTCACCCGGATCCTCGGCCTGCCCACGGCGGACGCGCTGCGCCTGGTCGAGTCGTGCGCCCAGGTCTTCAAGGGCGGCGAGGACGCCCTGGAGCACAACGGCCGGATCATCCAGATCCTCTCGGACCTCGCCGAGCGCAAGCGGACCGAGCCGGGCTCCGACTTCGCCACCGCTCTGCTGGAGCACCCGGCCGGCCTCGACCACGACGAGGTCGTCAGCCATCTGCGGCTGGTGCTGATCGCCGCGCACACCACCACCAGCAACCTGCTGGCCCGGGTCCTGCAGCTGGTCCTCACCGACGCCGCCCGGCTGTCCGGCCTGGTCAGCGGGCAGCTGAACATCTCCTCGGTGGTGGAAGAGGTCATGTGGGACACCCCGCCGCTGGCCGTGCTGCCGGGCCGGTTCGCGGCCGCCGACCTGGAACTCGGGGGGCATCACATCCAGGAGGGCGAACTGCTCATCCTGGGCCTGGCCGCCGGCAACCTCGACCCGGAGGTACGGCCCGACTCGGCCGTCGCCGTCCAGGGCAACCAGTCGCATCTGGCGTTCAGTGCCGGACCGCACGAGTGCCCGGGGCAGAACATCGGCCAGTCCATCATCGAGATCGGTGTGGACGTCCTGCTGCACCGGCTGCCGGGCCTGCGCCTGGCCGTTCCGTCGGAGGAGCTCTCCTCGACCGCCTCCACCTGGGAGTTCCGGCTCGACAGCCTGCCGGTCGAGTTCCCCGTCTGACACCGTCCCTGGTGCCCGGCCGGGCACCAGGGATCGGGCGCCTCAGCCGTCGAGCCAGTCGCCCGCGACGCTCGTGGGCCGGTACCCCGTGGCGTTCCAGAGGAAATGCGGATGGGCACCGCCGAACATGTAGGCGAGCAGCGCGGTGTCCTCCCTCCCGGTCCGGGGGTCGTGCAGGGAGTGGAACCTCTCCGATCCCACCACCCCGGCGTCCTGCTGGACCTGCCGGGCCCGGGCCGTCGACGGCGTGCCGCTGGAGGCCTCGACGGCGGCCACGTAGGTGCGGCGCAGGATCTCCCACGCGCTGTCGACGTCGCCGTGCCAGGGGCCGTGCAGGGCTTCGAAGGCGTGGAGTTCGGCGTCGAAGAGGGGCCATGTCCGCGGGTACTCGTCCCGGCAGCGCGCGGACAGCTCTGCGGTCCGGGCGCTCAGCGCGGGCACAGCGGGGCGCGGCGCGAGGGTGAGGGTCGTGCCGTGGGTGAGGATGCCGGTGCAGGGGTTGGGCTGCAGGTCGCACAGCGCACAGTCCTCGGCCGGAGGCAGGCCCTGGGTGATGCCGTCGAACCACAGGGCGTGGCGGCCGGTGAGCCCCATCCAGACGACGGTCGTGGTCATCAGCCACGTGTTCCACATCGGGGAGTGCGCTTCGGGCATGCAGCCGTACTTGACGATGGCGATGGCGCAGGCGGCGTAGAGCGCCTTGGTGTGGGTGGGCATGTCGGCGAGCCAGAAGTTGCTGATCTCGCCGGTGAGGGCGTCGGCCCGTACGTCGGCCATGTCGTCGATGACCCGGCACAGCAGCAGGGAGGCGAGGTTCTCCTCCTGCCAGAGTTCGGTGTCGGGTGCCACGTGCCAGAACAGGCAGTCCAGCATCTGCAGGATCGAGTAGGTGCTCTGGTCGAGGGGGTTGGTCTGGGGGAGCGTGACGCTGCCCGCCGCGTGCTGCTGGAGCCAGTACTCGTCGACGGACCGTTTGTGGGCCGCGAAGAGTCCGGAGACCAGCGCCCGTGCGCTGTTGGTGCTGAAGTTCTCGGCGAGGCGGTCTTCGACGTGCTGGGTCAGGCGCTCCGTGTCGATGGTGTCGATCACGCGTTTGTACTCGTGGAAGACGAGGATGTCGTCCTCGAAGCGGTGGCGGTGGCCGAGGTCCCGCTCCAGGTCGTTCATCTGCCGGGTCCAGGACCAGCCACCGGTGAGCACGCTGTCGAGTTCGCGCCGGTGCGGCCAGTTCTTGACGGCGAGGGGACGACCGGCGCTCTGTCGCCAGTGGTAGTCCTCCAGCGTGCGCTCGGGGGGAGTGGGCAGCCGACGGCACAGGGCGCAGGAGCAGGCGGTCGTCTGCTCCTCCTCGCGCGGTGGAGTCGACGCCCGGCTCCGCCAGGCCCCTTCCAGCATCACGCAGGTCAGTCTGCAGAGCTCGATGTCGGTGGCGACCTGCGGGAACGCCGCCCCTATCAGACGCAGGCCGGTGTCGAGGTGCCTCAGCCTGGCGAAGCCCTCCTCATCGGGCGGGAGGAACGCGGGCCGCGCCAGATGGAGGGCTCCCTCCACCCGCACCGTGGTGCCGGAGCGGGGGGTGCCGAGGGCGTCCAGCCGCTGCCGGGCGGCGTCCTGGTGACTCCGGTACAGCTCGGTGCTGTCCTTGACGCGTTCGGTCAGGAGGCGGGCCAGGGCGTCCGCCGCCTGTGGGGGCTGGGGTTCGGCGCTCGGCTGCGCCGGGAGCAGGCTGTCGGCGGACGCCTTCGGAACAGCACCTACGACTCGGGATTTCACACCGGTCTCCCATCAAAGCTGTGGGCATGGCAAGGGAATCGATCGCCCGTGGTTGTCGGCCCGCGGTGGACGACTGCTGCGTCACCGCGGCGAAACAGGGTCCCCCCGCCCTGCGAACGGGTGGCTGAAAGGGCCTCCCGCGCATTCGAACTCAGCTTCTATGGCCGAAAGTTGAACCGAGAAGCGGTATGAGGCTGCCCAGAGCGTAAATGATCTACGCGTGACCTCACCGTGACGTCCGTTACTGCTCACGCATCGTGAGCTGCGTACACTGCCTCCCCTCCCACATACGTCAGGGCCTCCCCCGTCTGCGCGACGGCCTCGACGCCGAGGCCGCCCGGCTCGCGGAAATCACGACGTCGGAGTCGGCCAACGGCGAGCCTGGCCAGGTCAGTTGACCAGGACCGCCGAGGAGGGCCGTACCTCGTGCCGCTCTCCTACCGCTGGGACGGCGAGACCCTGCTGCTCGCGCCACCCGCCGCCAGCCCCACCGGGCGCAACCTGCGGGCCACCGGCACCGCTCGCGGCGGCATCGGCCTGACGCGGGAGGAGGGCGACCTCTTCGCCGCCAGGACGGGCTTCGACCCGCGTGAACTCTCCACGCCTTACCTGTACTTCCGCATCACGCCGAGCCGTGTCCAGGCCTGGCGGGAGGCCGACGAGCTCAAGGGACGGGTGCTGATGCGCGACGGGAAGTGGCTGGTCGCCGACTGAACCGGCCCGGGCGGGATATCCGGAGGAGGAGGGCGGCGGGACACGACCTGCCCCGCGCCCGGGACCCTTCGGAGGAGACATGCCACTGGTGGAAGCGGGCTACGTGGTGCTCGACTGCGCCGAGCCCGAGAAGCTCGCCGTGTTCTACAGGGAACTGCTGGAGGCCGAGGAGACGGACGCGACCGCCAACCGAGTGGAGATCAGGAGCGCCGACGGCACCCGGATGGCGTTCCGCCGCGATGTGAACGCGACCCCGCCGAGCTGGCCGCGCCCCGAGAACTCCCTCCAGGCCCACCTGGACTTCGTGGTGACGGACCTGGACGCGGCCGAGCGCAAGGTGGTGGAGCTCGGCGGGCGCCCGCTGGAGACCAAGGACGCCGCCGGGCCGTACGAGGAACGCGGGTACGCCGACCCGGCCGGCCACTCCTTCACCCTGCGCCGCACCACCCCGACAGCCCCCAAACAGGGCTGACTCGCGCAGCCGGTGCCAGGGGGTGTTGTGAAAGCCCCGCTCAACACCCCCTAGTCCCGGCCGCTCTTGTCGGTGGCCGGCCAGACGCCGGTCGAGCGTTCGATGGCCTTGGCGCCGCCGCGGTCCACCGCGCTGCGCACGACCGCGAAGATCGCGCCCTGTACCGCGGCGGCCAGCAGGATCTCTCCCCAGCCGCGGTCCTTGTCCAGCGCGTCGGGCGCGTCCTCCTCGTGCCGGATGGCCATCCACGTCTTGCGGAAGGCGAGCCCCGCGAGGGATCCGCTGACCCAGCCCAGGGCAAAGCCGAGCGGCTTGTAGGCGAGCGGGAGTTTCAGCTTCTTCTTGGCCATGTGCCTCTCCTTCGTCGTCAGGGGCGTCCCGGCACCGGAACCTCCTCGCCCGCCGGCACGGGTCCCGGCGGTGTCCCGTCGCCGAACGGCCGGCCGCGCAGCTCCTCGCGGTGATGGGCCGTCAGCCAGCCGGACAGGTCAGGGCCCAGGGGCACGATACGGGTCGGGTTGATACCGGTGTGGACCTGGTAGTAGTGCCGTTTGATGTGGTCGAAGTCGACGGTGTCACCGAAGCCGGGCGTCTGGAACAGGTCACGGGCGTACGCCCACAGCACCGGACTCTCCGTCAGCTTCCAGCGGTTGCACTTGAAGTGGCCGTGATAGACGGCGTCGAACCGCACCAGCGTGGTGAACAGCCGGATGTCCGCCTCGGTGATCGTGTCCCCGACCAGGTACCGCTGCCGCTCCAGCCGCGGCACGAGCAGCTCCAGCCGCCGGAAGACACCCGCGCACGCCGCCTCGTACTCCTCCTGCCCGGTCGCGAAACCCGCCCGGTACACACCGTTGTTGACGTCCTCGTAGACGTCCGCCATCACCGTGTCGATCTCGTCGCGCAGCTTCGGCGGGTACAGCTCGGGCGCGCCGGGGCGGTGCAGCGCCGTCCACTCGGTGGCGAGGTCGAGCGTGATCTGCTGGTAGTCGTTGGTGACCAGCTTGCCGCTCGGCACGTCGACGACTGCCGGGACGCTGACCCCGCCCGGATGGCCGGCCTCCCGCCGGTCGTAGGCCTCGCTGAGGAAGCGGATGCCGAGTACCGGGTCGCGGCCGTCCGGGTCGAGGGTGAAGCGCCAGCTGCGGTCGTCCTGGACGGGATCGGCGATCGCCATCGACAGCGCGCCCTCCAGGCCCAGCAGCCGCCGGGAGATCACCGCGCGGCTCGCCCACGGACAGGCGCGGCTGACCACCAGCCGGTACCGGCCGGCCTCCACCGGCCAGCCGTCCCGCCCGTCCGCGGTGATCCGGTCCCTGAAGTGGCTCCTGGACCGCTTGAAGGCCTTCTTGCCGTACGCCTCGTTGCCCCCGCCCATCGCTTCCTCCTCGCGTCTGCGGTGCTCCGACATCCACGTTCCCCGAATTCCGCCGCCCGCACGGTGTGATCCCATCCGTCAGGGGCAGTCGGCGAAGGTGAGTGGGACATCCTCGGACACGAAAGCGGATCGCAGGACACGCGTCACCGTACTGGTGGCGCTCGCGGCAAATCTGCTGATCGCGGCGGCCAAGGCGGTGGGCGGGCTGATCGCCGGGTCACCGGCCCTGCTGTCGGAGGCCGCGCACTCGGTGGCGGACAGCCTCAACGAGGTCTTCCTGCTGGCCGCGCTGCGCCGCAGCAGAAGGCCGGCCGACCGGCGCCACCCCTTCGGCTACGGCAAGGAGCGCTTCTTCTGGTCCCTGCTCGCGGCCGTCGGCATCTTCGTGATGGGCGGCTGCTTCTCCTTCTTTCAGGGCTTCGAGGCCTTCCGTGACGGTGCCCGGGAGACGACGGACGGCTATGTGGCCGGCCTGATCGTGCTCGGCGTCTCCTTCCTCGCCGAGGGCGCCTCCCTGATGCGGGCGCTGCACCAGGTGCGCCGGCAGGGCGGCAGGGGCGGCCTGCGCGACCCGGCGCTGCGCACGGTGGTCGCCGAGGACGGCACCGCGGTGCTCGGTGTGACGGTGGCCGCCGTCGGCATGGCGCTGCACATGGCCACCGGGCAGGTGGCCTGGGAGGCGTCGGCCTCGATGGTGATCGGCGTGCTGCTCGTGCTGGTCGCCTACCACCTCGGCCGCGAGGCACGCGACCAGCTGATCGGGGAGGCCGCCGACCCGGAGACGGCGGGCCGGATCCGGGAGGTGCTGGAGGCGCAGCCCGAGATCGACAGCGTGGAGGCGCTGTTCACGATGAAGACCGGCCTGGACAAGGCCCTGGTCGCCGCCCGCGTCGACCTGGTGCCCGGCCTGGACAGCGAACGGGTGGAGGAGGTCGCCGTCCGCATCAAGCGCTCGGTCGCCCACAGCGTGCCCGAGGCCGACCAGATCTTCCTCGACATCACCGACCGGCCGGCCGAGGAGGCACGAGAAAGCCCCGCCGCGACGGGGGAACGCGGCGGGGCCTGACCCACGCGTGCCCGGCACTCACCGGACCATGCGTGCTTTCTCGAAGATTTTTTCCCGGCCCGGTACTTCAGTCACCGGGCCGGGCCCATTTCACCCGTTCGACTCGTGCGGTTCGAGCACGAACACCGGGATCTCCCGGTCGGTGTTCTTCTGGTAGTCGGCGTACGGCGGATACGCCGCGACCGCGCGCTCCCACCACTCGGCCTTCTCCGCGCCGGTCACCTCGCGGGCCGTGTAGTCCTTGCGCACCGGTCCGTCCTGGAGCTCCACATGGGGGTCGCCCTTGATGTTGTGGTACCAGACGGGGTGTTCGGGCGCGCCGCCCTTGGAGGCGACCACGGCGTACCGCCCGTCGTGCTCGACACGCATCAGCGGCGTCTTGCGGATCTTGCCGCTCTTCGCGCCGCGGGTGGTCAGCACGATGACGGGCATCCCGGTGTCCATCAGGGTCGTCCCCTTCGTGCCACCGGAGCTCTCGTACAGCTCCACCTGATCGCGCACCCACTGCTCCGGACTCGGTACGTACTCGCCCTCGAGAGGCATGGCATCCGTCCCATCGTCGTGTCGTACGGCTGGCCGGCACCGGTGTTCGACACCGGTGCCCCCAGCATCCATCCATACCGTACGGCTGCACCGATCCCTACGATCACCCCGCGGATGGCCGGACACCGCCGGATCCGGCTGACCGTCAGGGGCATCCGGCGCTCGTATCACGCCATCAGGAGGGAGCCACCAGCATCCGCACGGCCAGCGTCATGATCACGGCACTCGACAGCAGCGCCGTCACCAGCCGCCCCCGCAGACCGGTGAGGGCACGGCCCAGCAGGGCACCGCCACCGGCGAGCAGTAACTGCCAGCTCGCCGACGCGGCGAAGGCGGCCAGGACGAACGCCCCCTGCTCGGGCCCCGACGCCGTGCCGGACGCCCGGGAACCGAGGACCAGCGCCACGAAGTAGACCACCGTGGCGGGGTTGAGCAGGGTGATCCCGAGCAGGCCCAGATACGCGCGGGCCGGGGTCGGCGCCTGCGGCGCTGGGCGGGTGGCGAGGCGGCGGCCGCGGTAGTGCCGTACGGCCGTCACCGCGCCCCGGACGGCGAGGGCGGCCAGCACCAGGGCCGAAGCCCGGCGCAGCGGTACCAGGGCCGGGCGCAGGGCGGACGCGAGGGCGGTACCGCCGAGGGTGGCCAGCAGGGCGTACAGGCCGTCTGCGGTGGCGATGCCGAGCGCGGCCGAGGCACCGGTGCGCAGGGACGTATGGGCGGTGAGGGAGACGAGGTAGGTCGCGACCGCGCCGACGGGCACGGCGATGCCGTAGCCCGCGAGCAGCCCCGCGACGAGCGCCCCGGTCATGACACGGAGAGCGTCGGCCTCCACAGCCGGCCGGGCTGCTGCTGATGGGACCGCACCGGAGCGGCGGTGGCGGGCAGCGGCAGGAAGGCGGTGGTGGTCGACATGGCCGGATTGTGGAACCCGCCGTTCACCGCTCACAACCGGTTTTCGAATCGTGAGCGATCATCCCCGGCCAGAATCGCCCCGCCACCGATCTGGCCGAACTTGCCGTCGTCTCATAGATGCCTGGGGCATCTAATGAAGATCTGCACGACGCACCCTTCGTCTGCGAGGTCTGCCATGACGGAAACGGAACCTGTGGCCTTTCCCCAGGACCGGACCTGTCCCTACCACCCGCCCACCGGCTACGACCCCCTGCGCACCGCCCGCCCGCTGACCCGGATCACCCTCTACGACGGCCGTCGGGCCTGGCTGGTGACCGGTCATGCGCTGGCCCGGGAGCTGCTCGCCGACCAGCGCCTGTCGGCCGACCGCAACCATCCCGGCTTTCCGGCCACCACCGAACGCCTCACGGCGGTCAGGAACCGGAGGGTCGCCCTGCTCGGCGTCGACGATCCCGAGCACCGCACCCAGCGCCGGATGATGGTGCCCAGCTTCACCCTCCGCCGCGCCGTCGAACTGCGGCCGCGGATCCAGCGGATCGTGGACGGACTGCTGGACGCGATGATCGAGAAGGGGCCGCCCGCCGAGCTGGTGAGCGCCTTCGCGCTGCCGGTGCCCTCGACGGTGATCTGCGAACTGCTCGGCGTCCCGTACGAGGACCACGACTTCTTCGAGGGACAGTCCCGTCGGCTGCTGCGTGGCCCGACCGTCGCCGACGTACAGGACGCCCGCGACCAACTGGACGCCTACTTCGGGGAGTTGATCGACCACAAGCTGAAACAGGCCGAGCCCGGCGACGGGGTGCTGGACGAACTCGTCCACGAGCGGCTGCGCGAGGGCGAGCTGGACCGCGAGGAGGTCATCGCGTTCGCGACCATCCTGCTGGTCGCCGGCCACGAGACGACCGCCAACATGATCTCCCTGGGCACCTTCACCCTGCTCCAGCACCCGGAGCGGCTGGCCGAGTTGCGCGCGGACCCGCAGCTGCTGCCGTCCGCGGTAGAGGAGCTGATGCGCATGCTGTCCATCGCGGACGGCCTGCTGCGCAGGGCCACCGAGGACATCGAAGCCGGCGGGACGGTCATCCGGGCCGGGGACGGAGTGGTCTTCTCGACCTCGGTCATCAACCGCGACGAGGACGTCTACCCCGCCCCCGACACCCTCGACTTCCACCGTCCCGCCCGCCACCACGTCGCGTTCGGCTTCGGCATCCACCAGTGCCTCGGCCAGAACCTGGCACGGGCCGAACTGGAGATCGCCCTGCGCTCCCTCTTCGACCGGCTGCCCGGCCTGCGCCTGGCCGCCCCGGCGGACGAGATCCCCTTCAAACCCGGCGACACCATCCAGGGGATGCTGGAACTCCCCGTGACCTGGTAAGAGGCTCGAGGTCATGCACACCGACACACGCATCGAGATCGACAAGGACGTCTGCATCGGCGCCGGCCAGTGCGCCCTGGCCGCCCCGAACGTCTTCACCCAGGACGACGACGGCTTCAGCGCGCTGCTGCCGGGCCGCGAGGACGGCGGCGGCGACCCGATGGTCCGGGAGGCGGCGCGCGCCTGCCCGGTGAGCGCCATCACCGTGTCCCTGAGCTGAGCGGGCCGCACCGGAGGACCGCACCGAGGGCGGTGCGGTCCTGCCGGGCCCCTCCGTCAGGTCACCGTGAACCCGTGGAACGTGGCCATGCCCCGTGCGCCGTTCCAGCCGTTGGCCGCCGTCATGAAGACCCCGACGTCCTGTGCGGCGGTCGCACCTGAGGGCGTGGCGGTGCCCACCGTCGTCCAGGTGACGCCGTCGGTGCTGGCCTCCCCGAGGTACGAGGTACCGGATCTGGTCAGCCGCAGCCGCACCGGCGCGCTGAAGGAGCCGGACAGCTGGATCGAGTCCAAACGGCCGTCGCCGTCGGCGTCCCAGCTCAGTGCGCAGCCATTGGACGGCGTGACCGCCAGGTTCACGTAGCCCGCGCTTCCCTGAGCCGCCAGCTCGTCGCGGACGACGAGGCCCGCCCGTGCCCAGCCCCCGGTCGCGTCCTGCGCGGTGACCGTGACCTCGGCTACGGTCCTGTCCCGGTAGGCGCCCGCCCGGTACACGGCCCCGAACTCGTTGGTGGCGCCCCACAGGTCCGCCCCGGCGCCCTCGATGGCGATCTCCTCGCCCGACTGGCCGAACACCGCGTCGTTGAAGGAGACCGTGCGGTACGGGTCCTTGACCCCGGTCGCGGCCAGCAGCCGCAGCGGCGCCACCGCCTTCCCGCCGCCCGCGTACGCCGCCCCGGCGACGACCTGGCCGATCAGCGCCGTCGGCGCACCCGCCAGGGTGACCTCGAAGCGGGCGGCGAACGTGGCGCCGGACGCCACCGAGGCCGTGCGCACCGGATCGAGCGGCTTCGCCGCCATGCCCCGGGGGACGGAGACGGAGAGGGCCACGTCGCGTGCCGCCGTGAACCCGTTCCGGTTGGTGAAGGTGACCGTCACCGTCGCGGGCGTGCCCTCGGCCACCGCCGCCCGGTCGGCCGCCGCGGTGAGGGCCGCCTGATGGGGAGTGGCCGCGAGCAGGTCGCGCACACGGCGGGCCAGCGCGTACGGGGAACCGTGGGGTTCGGTCGGATGCGTCTCGTGCGCGTGCGCCCAGCGGTCCTCCAGGGCGAACCAGTCGATCGTCGCCGGGTCCTTTCCTGCGGCGAGCGTGTCGAAGTACGTCTTCCAGCGGGTGCGGTACAGGCCGCCGACTAGCCCGGACCACTCCCGGTTCGCGTAGTCGTGCAGGCCCTGGTCGCTGCTGGCGCGTCCGCCCCAGGTGGTGAGGAGGGAGCGGACGTCGTACTCCAGACGGTCCTTCTCGGCCCGGTCGGCGCCCCAGGAGCGTGCGTCGGCGAGCCACCGCCCCAGCAGGTGCGGGCCGGAGGCCGCCAGCAGGTCGTCGAGGAGGTCCATCCAGCCCAGCCAGGTCCGGGTCAACCTGCCGAAGAGGGCTTTGTCCCCCACCTCGTGCGCGGCCTTGATCTGCGGCAGCAACACCCGGCTGCGGTTGGACAGGACCTGCCGGGCCACGTCGACGACGTCGTACCGATAGGCCGAGTTGTCTCTCAACTCAGGGCGCACGGCGAGGAGTTCGGTGAGCGCGGAGTCGAAGGCCGTGGTGTCGTAGCGATCCTTCTCCGGGCCCCAGGCGGCGGCCTTGTTCGCCGTCAGGCTCGGACGGGCGCCGAACAGGCCGTCGGGCGCCTCGCTCCAGGAGTCCGCGCGGGACATGCCGTACGCCGTGTCGCGGATCGTCCGCCAGGCCGCGGCCGCGTGCCGGTCAGGGCCGCCGTAGCGGGAGAGGGCGTACGCGCCGAACCAGCCGTCCAGGTCGATGCTGCCGGGCGTCCAGGCGAGGTCCGTCAACAGGGCCAGGGCGGGGGCGTTGTTGTCCGCCGCCTCCGGCATCGCCGCGACACCGGCGAGCGAACTGCCGTTCTTGTCACGCCACTTGGGGTACTGCGCCACCCAGTCCGGGGCGTTGGCGCCGATCGGGGTGTGCCCGCCGAAGTTCCAGATGCTGCCGAAGGCGTACGGGGTGCCGCCCCAGTCGCTCTCCCGGTCGGTGACGGTGGTGTAGCGGTCCGACAGCCCGTCCACGATCAGCATCCGGCTCTTGTCGACACCGTCGAGCAGCGCCTTGGAAGGGTTCGTCTGCCAGCCGAGGATCGCCCAGACCGCTCCGGGGTGTGCCTTCTGCAGCGCGGCCTCGACGGCCTTCGCGGCCTCGCCCACGGGCACCTCTCCGGGGTTTCCGCCTTCGTGCAGCAGGTCCATCTTGTACATGGTGCTGTCACCGAACCGCTCCGTCTGGGCGCCGTAGAAGGCGGCGGCCACCTCACGGAAGGCCGCGGTGCGCGGGTCGAGCCAGTCGGGGCGTTTGAAGGCGCCCCAGGTGCCCTGGGCCACCACCGCCGCGTCCCCGCCGTGCCGGGCGGGGAAGCCGTCCGGCACGGTGCCGTAGTAGCCCGGCAGGACAGGTGTCATGCCCAGCTCGCGGATTCGGCCGACGATCTTCCGGGCGAGCGCGGCGCGCCGCTCGACGAGCTGCCGGGAGACCGGCCCGCCGAAGCCCGACATGTTCTGCAGCAACCACCAGGGCTGGTGGGCGGGAGCGGGGATCCAGGAGCGCAGTTCAGGGTCGGAGTAGCCGAAACGGCGGAAGGTGTCGTAGTACACCGCGTCGGCACCGATGTAGATCAGGACCCGGTTGACTCCGTGCAGGGCCAGCACGTCCAGCTCGTGCTGCCAGGCGTCCCAGGTGCGGTAGGCGCCGGTGTAGCCCTCGTTGGTGTCGTTGAAGGCGAACCGGTGCGGCACGTTCGCCGTTCCCGTGATCTCCTCGGCGGGCGCGGGCAGGGTGCGCGGCAGGTTGAGCTGCTCGCCGGTCCAGGAGACGGAGCCGTGCGCGGTCCGCCGCAGGTAGGTGTGCAGGCCGGCGAGCAGCACCCCGGTACTCGTGCCCTCCACTGCGATGTGCCCGGCCCGGCCGGTGACCCGGAAGTGGTCGGGATCGCCGGCGAGGGCCCGCAGGGTGATCTGCCGGTGGTGGTCGGGAAGCAGCCGCTTCAGCGCCGCCGCGGCGGGAGCTGTGTCGAACAGGGCGCCGCCGGCCGCGTACGCGCCCTGCGGGCGGGCCAGCAGCGCGGCGCCTCCCACCGCCACCGCACCCGTGAGGACCCGTCTGCGGGTGACACCGGTGATGCGGAGATCGCCTCGGTTGTCGTGCATGAACATCCTTCCGGCAGAGCTCAGTTGACGCTCAGTTGACTCTCATGGCGAAGATGTGCAGGGCGGGGACGCCCGACTGCAGGCCGTCGCTGACCTTGGGCAGGACCAGGGAGCGCAGCTCCTTGCCGGCCGCCAGGTCGACACCGAAGGTGAACAGGCTGACGGGGCTGTCGTCCCGGCCGGCGGCGATGTGGCGGTAGGGCACCACCACCGCGGCGGCCGAGTTCGCCCCGTACCAGTCCTGGACGGCGACCGAGAAGGGCTGTTCGGTGCCGTCGGCGTAGACGACCTTGCCGTCGCCCTTGCCCACGCCCCAGGTACTGGTGCCCAGGAAGGACAGGCGGGAGCCGGAGCCGGACAGCAGCACGGTCTGGCCGGCGCTGACGACGTTGTCGAGGTTGCCGGGCGCGGTGTCCGGCCACGTGAAGCTCACACCGCCGTACGTGACTTCGGCGCCCGGCACGAGCCCCACCGACGCCAGCGCCTCGGCGGACAGGCTGGAGTGCGAGCCGTCGATGTCGGCGACGGTGAGGGCGTCGTCGGAGGCGATCGCCGCGTTGTCGAAGGCTCCGGACAGCGAGCGGTAGGGCAGCACGACGGAGGACGTCGCCCGCGTGCAGTCGGAGCCGTGGCGGTGCACGTCGAACAGGGCGTGCGCGGTGAAGGAGATCCGGCCCTCGGCGTCGTCGGCCAGCCGGGTCCGCCGGGTGCGGGTCACCGACCGCCCGGGCGCCAGGCTGCCCAGGCCGTCCCCCTCCCCGGTGTCGTTCACGGCGAGATAGAGCACGGTGCCGCGCAGCGTGATCCGGGTGGTGTTGGTGAGGGTGGCGGTCAGGGTCACCGCCTTGCCGGGCTCGGGGGAGGCCGGGGTGACGGTGAGCGAGACGGGCGGCGGGAGGAAGTCCTCCTCGGGGCGGTAGGCGGTCATGACTGCTCCACGGTGAAGTGGTCGAACACGGCCCGGACCGTCGTGCCGGGATGACTGAGGTTCACCGCGCTGGCCACCACGCCGGCGTCCAGGGCGCCGTTCGCGGACGGCACGGTCACGCTCGCGATCTCGTTCCAGGCGAGGCCGTTGGTGGTGGAGTACGCGGTGTAGGTGGTGCCGGAGCGGATCAGGCGCAGCCAGGCGGGGTGCGTGGACGCGCCGCCGCCGGCCCAGGTGTCGAGGCGTCCGTCGCCGTCGCTGTCGGTCATGAACTCCACGCCGTAGGACTGCGACATGGTGAGGACCGCGTAACCGCCCTTCTCCGGCGCGGTCAGGTCGTTGGCGACGGCGATGCCGTACTTGGCGCTGGGGTTGTCGCTCCCGGTGAGGCTGACTGTCTTGACCTGCACCACACTCGACGCGGAGGCGGCACCCGGCAGGCGGATGCCGCCCTTCTCGTCCCGGCCGCCGGACAGGTCGGCGCCGCCCGCCCAGATCACCAACTGGCTGCCGTACTGCCCGAACCGGGCGTCGTCGGTGGTGGCGAACGTCTTGTACGGGTCCCGCACGCTGTTCGGTACATAGGGCACGCTGACGGTCTTCGCGGACCGCGCGCAGTCGGAGCTGCGTCCGTCGACGTCGAAGAGGACGTGCGCGGTGAACGCGACGTCCCCGGCGACGTCGGTCGGCATCGAGGTGGGCCAGCTGCGGCTGATGCGCGCGCCGCGCCGCAGGTCACCGAGCGGGATGGTGTGCGCGGCGGTGGTCGCGCCCGGATCCACCAGGTACAGCACGGCACCGCGCAGCGGGAACGGGCAGTCGTTGACGAGGACCGCGGTCGCGGTGACGGCGTCACCGACGGCCGGCTCGGCCGGTTCGGTGGTGACGGTCAGGGTCGGACCGAGGGTGTCCGTACGGGTGCTCTCGCCGTTCATCGCCGCTCCCAGTCGACGGTGAAGGTGTTGGCGATCTCGCTGGGCAGCGTCTGCGGGACTGCGATGTGGACCTTGCCGTCGGAACGAGTCCATTTCAGCGGCCCGTTGTGGCCGAGCAGCCGGATCCGCGAGGTCGCGGAGTGAGGGATGTCCGCGGGCAGGGAGAGCGTGCCGCGGGGAGCGCCGAGGACGATGATGTTGAACTTGCCCGGGCTGACCGTGTACCGGATGCCGAGCGGGCTGCCCTCCTCCTCGGCCCGCAGCCAGGGCGTCGAGCCGTACACCGCGGGCCCGTTGACCTTCAGCCAGGCGCCGATGTCGCGCAGCCGCCGCTGCATCACGTCGGGAATGGTGCCGTCCGGCTTGGGGCCGATGTTGAGCAGCAGGTTGCCGTTCTTGCTGGTGACGTCGGCGAGCAGGTGGACGAGGAACTCGGAGGTCTTGTAGTCCTCCTCGATCTCGAACTTGTTGTACCCCCAGGAGTAGCCCATCGTGATGCAGCACTCCCACTTCTGGGCGTCCATCGTGGGGTTGGTGCGCTGCTCGTAGGTGGCGTAGTCGAAGTGCGTGTCGAAGCGGTCGTTGACCACCACCCCCTTGGGGCGGCCGCGGTTCTTCGCCCTGTTGTAGTAGTGGGCGAGGGGCTCCTCACTGCGCCACGGCGGGTTCCCGGCCGGCCGGAACCACTGGCCGTCCGCCCACAGCAGGTCCGGGTCGTAACGGTCGATGATCTCGTACAGCTGCTTGAGTTCGTAGTCGCCGATGTAGTCGTCGACGGGCTTGTAGCCGGTCATCGGGACCGTCGCACCGGTGTAGGCGTTCTTCATCGGCCGTCCGAGCGCCGGGTTGAAGAACTCGCCGAGCGAGTAGTAGAGGCCGGGGCGCACCGTGCCGCGTCTGCGGGCGGCCGCCACCAGCTCGCCGGCCAGGTCCCGCTTCGGCCCGTACTTCCCCGCGTGACGGTCCGTCACCTTGCTCGGCCACAGGGCGAAACCGTCGTGGTGCTTGCTGGTCAGCGCGAAGTACTCGGCACCCGCCTGCTCGAACAGCCGCACCCAGGCGTCCGGGTCGTAGTGCTCGGCCCGGAACTGCGGGATGAAGTCGTCGTAGAGGAAGTCCTGGCCGTAGGTGTCGCGGTGGTACTTCCAGGTGGGGTCGGTGTCGAAGCTCTGGTACCACAGGTACCACTCGGCGGCCATCTGCCGGGCGGAGCCGGCCGGGACCGAGTAGACACCCCAGTGGACGAAGATGCCGAACTTGGCGTCCTTGTACCAGCGCGGTACGGGGTGGGTGTCGAGGGACGCCTTCGTGGGCCGGTAGTCGGGGATGCCGGCGCCGATCGCGCGGGCGGCGCCGGGCGGGGCGAGGAGGACTGCTGAGCCGAGGGCGGTGGCCGTGGTGAGGAAGCGTCTGCGGCTGACGTTCACAGGGGACCTCTCAGTGGGTGGTCGAGAAGGAGTCGAAGACGGCGGTGGTGGTCTGGCCGGGGTGGTCGAGATTGACGGCGCTCGCGACCATCCCGGCGTCGAGGCCGCCGGCGGCCGCGGACGGCACGGTCGCGGTCCCGATCCGCTGCCAGGTGGTGCCGTCGGCACTGGCGTACGCGGTGTAGGCGGTGCCGTCGCGGGTGAGCCTGAGCCAGGCGGGGTGGTACGAGGAGCCGCCGCCCGCCCAGGTGTCGAGCTTCCCGTCGCCGTCGCTGTCGGTCATGAACTCCACGCCGTAGCTCCTGGACATGGTCAGCACCGCGTAGCCGCCCTTGTCCGGCGCGGTCAGGTCGTTGGCGACGGCGATCCCGGCCTTGGCGGACGGTCCGCTGCCGGTCTGCTCGACGAGGCGGGCGGTGACGCTGCCCGACCCGGGCACGGCGTCCGGCACATGGATGGCGGCCTTCTCGTCCTTCCAGCCCGCCAGGTCCTGACCGCCCGCCCAGATCGCGAACCGGCCGCCGTTCTGGGCGTACTGGGCGGCGTCGGCGGTGGCGAACGTCCGGTACGGAGGCTTGACCGCGGACGGCACGGGGACGACGTCGGCGGTCACCGTGTCGGTGTCGCGCCGCGTCCGGCCCTCCTGCCGGAAGGAGGTGGCCACCCCGATGGTGTACGGCCCCCATCGCGTGTCGGCGCACGGGGTGACGCGCCAGGTGACGGTCGAACTCCCGCCGGGAACAAGGGAACGGGCCCTCGTCGGCCCCTCCGCCGCGGCGGTCCAGCCGTGCGGCAGACGCAGCCCGGTGGTGACCCGGGTGACCGCCTTGGGGCCGGAGTTGGTGACGGTCGCGGTGATCTCCGTGGCGTGGCCGGCCGGCAGACTCGGACGGTACGGGCCGAACCGGACGCGGGCCGAGGGACAGTCGTGGGCCACCCGGAGGCCGGTGAGGTCGACCGCGTCGGCGAAGGCCTTCATCCCGCTGTCGTTGGGGTGCAGATGGTCACCGGAGTCGAACGCGGCGGCGTACCGGGTCGGGTCGCCCGGATCGCGTACCGCCTTGTCGAAGTCGGCGTAGCCGTCGAACACACCGCCGTCGCGGACGAACGCGTTGACCTTCTGCCGGTCGGCCTCCTTGGCCTCGGTCCAGTGGTCGCCCCAGCCCCGGTACGGAACGACGGTCGCGCCGATGACCAGCAGCCCGCGGGTGTGCGCCCGTCGGGCGATCTCCTTCATCCCGTCGATCACCTGGTCGCCGGTGGCGCCGCCCCAGCTGAGGTCGTTGACGCCCTCGAAGAGGATCACCGTCCGGGCGCCCGGCTGCGACAGCACATCGCGCTCCAGCCGGTCCAGTGCCGATGGATTGCCGTCGGTGCCCGCCGTGATGCGGTTGCCGCTGATGCCCTCGTTCAGCACCCCGGCCGTGGAGGTGCAGGCCGACAGCCGAGCCGCCAGGTAGTCCGGCCAGCGCCGGTTCGCGTCCGAGGTGGAGGCGGCTCCGTCGGTGATGGAGTCACCGAGCGCGACCACGGAGCCCCGCGCCGTGCCGCCCCGCACGTCGACGCCGGTGAGGAACGGGAAGGTGGAATCGGTCCTGGTGAACGCGGTCCCGGCGGCGTCCCCTGCGTGGTCGCCGCCGCCGTCGGGCGTCCAGTAGACGGTCTGGAGCCCCATCCAGTGCTGGCTGACGTGGGTGAGCCTGCCGGGGAAGTAAAGGCTGACCACCAGGTCGCTGCGGGCGGCGACGGGTATCCGCACTCCGTCGCTCGCCGCCTGCCCGTGGGCCGGGATCGTCACGAACTCCTTCCCGCCGAACGTCAGGTCGCGCGGACCGGACACCGACGAGCCGTTCGCCCGCCGCCCCACGGTCGCGTGCCCGATCGTCACCGGCTGGTCGGTGAACTCGTTGGTCAACCGGATCCGCACGCTCGTCCCGCCCGCGCTGACGTGCACCGGGATCCGCACGGTCACCTCCGAGGCGCCCGGGTCGTACGAGGCGTGCTGCGCGGTCGCCCACGTCCCCGTCCAGGCCGGCGGCCGGGGCGCCGCCGCTGCGGAAGGCGCCGGTAACAGGGCCGCCAGCGTGGCACCCGCGGCCGCGGCAAGCGCAGCGAATCTTCGGTGCCCGAGCGGGTGTTCAAGCGGTCCGAGCATGGGTCCTCCCCTTCATCCGGCGGTGCCGGCGCAGGTCACCTTGGCGTCGGCCCAGTCCGCGTGGTCGAGGGCGTTGCCGTCCCCGGCGTCCGAGACGACGAGTTCGAGCCGCCGGGCCCCGCTGACGTCCACGTCGATCGACTTGGTGGGCGTGGATCGGTCGACGGTTCCGCTCTCGTAGACGGTCACTCCGTCGGCGACGACGCTGTAGGCGACCGTGGCCGGACCGTCCGACCGGCCGTACGTCTCCTGGTCCAGGCCCAGCGCGGCGGTGAACCTCGTGCAGGTGCCGCCGAGCCACACCTGGACCGAGCCGGCCGCGTGCATGCCCAGTCCCTTGGCGTAGGTGACGTCGTGCAGCCGGAGCGGCAGCCCGTCGCCCTGTGCGTTCTCGCCGTTGGACTCGTCCCGTTCGACCGGTCCCCAGCCGTTGCTCGACGACTGGAAGGGCAGATCGCTGATGTAGTGCTCGCCTGCGGTGAGCGGTGGCGGCTGGGCCGCGAGCGTCTTTTCTCCGGTGACCGAGCCGGTCGCCTGGCCGCGGGTGAAGCGTGCCGTGGCGCGCAGGACGGTGACGGTGCCGGTCTTCTGGCCGTCGGGCACGGTGACCGTCCAGGTCGCGGCTGCGGACCGGCCGGGCTTCACGGTGCCCAGTCCGACCGGGGAGGACGGACTCGCTCTCCAGCCGTCGGGGAGGCCGAGCGACAACGACGCGCCGCGCAGCGTACGGCCGTCGCGCGGTACGGAGACCGCGGCCGTGACCCGGTAGCGGCCGCCGGGTTCGACGGCGTCCGGGGCGTCGGCCCTTACCCGGGCCGGGACTGTCGGATCGGCGTACCGGCCCCTGTCGTACGCGGGCGACGCCACTTCGGCGACCCGCAGGGAAGAGGCGACGTTGCCCAGGGTCGTCAGACTCACCTTGCCGAGGCCCCCGCTCTGCGCGTCCTCGCTCCAGGAGGCGATGGCGATGGTGTTCCTGCCGTCGGTGCGCAGGATGCCGTTGGGGATGGGGAAGGTGTGCTGCGGTCCGGTGTCGTTGACGTACTGGCCCATCAGCCAGCCGTTGACGTAGATCAGCGCGCGGTAGTTCCGCCGCGGATCGTCGGTGATGGTGACGCCGACGGAGACGTCCTGGCCCTTGGGCAGGCGGGGGTCGAAGGTGGTGCGGTACCAGGCGAGCCCGGGGGCGGTGTCGGTGGCCGGCAGCGTGGTGCGGCTCCAGGAGCGGTCCGGGAAGCCGGGCAAGGTCCAGCCCGAACGCTCCCCGTACAGGCCGCCGTTGTTCATCTGCCCGCGTACGGTGTCGACGGGCCGCTCACCGCCCCTGGCACCCTGGATGCGCCAGGTGATCTGCGCGTCGGAGCCGGAGAGGTACGCCTCGGTCAGTCCGCGCGGCTGCTTGTGGTCGTCGCTGTTCCAGGTGAAGTCCTCGTTGTGGCCCATCGTGCCGACGAGGACGGAGACCACGTTGTCCGCTCCCTTCTTCAACAGGCCGTCGGGGAGGGCGAAGGTGTGGCGGCCGGTCTGGCTGGTCCCGGCGAACCGTCCGTTGATCCACACCGAGTAGGCGCCGACCGCCTTCGAGGAGCTGTCCGGGTTGGTGGCGAGAGCGGTGAGGGAGAGGGACTTCTCGGTGCCGGTGGCCGTGAAGTGGCCGCGGTACCAGACGTAGCCGTAGTGGTAGCCGTACTCGTCCTGGTAGAGGACGGGCAGCGTGCCCGGTGCGGTCGGGTTGTCGGTTCTCGGTTTGTCGGCGTAGGTCCACGCGGAGTCGTCGAAGCCCGGGGCGGACTCGGGGTTCTCGGTGGTCGTCCTCCACCCGGTCAGTTCGGGCAGGGTGACCGTCCGGGGGCCGGGGATCCTGCCGAGCAGACTGCCGGAGGGGGTACGTGCGGTGGTCACGGCGGTGCCGTTCCAGGTGACCGTGCGGACGCCGGGGGCCGTGAACACCTCCAGCGGGCCGGCCTTCGCCGCGTCGCCCGTGAGGGCGAGGGTGGAGCCATGGACGGCGGACGTGCGGACCAGTTCCGCTCCCCGTACCAGAGTCGTGCCGTCGGGGCGCCAGAAACCGGCCGCCTCCGCGTCGGTGCCGATGAGCAGGAGCAGGTCGGGGCGGCCACCTCCGTGGACGAGGACCCGGGTCAGGCCCTGGTGGCCGTAGTCCAGCCGGAGGTCGCCGCGCCGGGCGTCCCAGGTGCTCCGGGCGGCGCCGTCGAGCACGGTGACGTCCGGCTTCGAGGCGTATCGGAGAACTGTCTGTCCGGGATCGCCCTCGCCGCCGTACAGGACGGCCACGTCCCTGCCGCCGGCCTTCGTGCTGGTCATCAGCTCGCTGGTGGAGTACACGAGCCGTTGGCGGCCGAGGTCGTAGCCGGCGACGAGGATCTTGCCGGTCTGCCCGTTCAGCCGCACGCTCACCGGATAGGTGCCGTCCGGGGTCTTCCAGTCGAAGGTCGTGCTCGCGTCGGAGCCGGCCATGGGATCGGCGTGGCGGACGTACAGGAACTGCGTCCTGGTGCCGGGGTTGGCGCGCGCCTCGACATGGACGGCGTCGTCGGACGGTGTGGGTGCGTCCGCCGGTTCGGTGGCCGTGAGCGGGGCGGTGGTCGTGTAGAAGAGGCCCTGCCGCTTCAGCTCGTCGTAGTCGGCGCCGGTCTGCCGTGCCTCCGTGATCGGTGCGCCGTAGTCGTACGACGTGTAGACCTGTCGCGGGTCGGCGAGCCAGCCCCAGTTGGTGCCGCCGTAGGTCATGTACAGGTTCTGGACCGTGGTGCCCTGCATGATCTCGTGCTTGTCGACGATCTTCTCGTAGGCGGGGCCCATCTTCTGGCGGCACTCGTCGTAGCCGGTGTCGCCCCAGGTCTGGAACCAGCCGGTGCCCGCCTCGAAGACGGCGAGGGGCTTGGTCTCGTCCTGGCGCTTGAGCGTGGGCAGCCACCACTGGCCCTTGCAGAAGGAGTTGTACTGGTCCAGTTCGCCGACGAAGTCGAGCCCGTCGCCGCCCGCGTACTGCGCGTTCGGCTCGTTGCCGACGAGCGGGACGGTGATGCCGTCGGAGCGCGCCTGCTTGCTCAGGTCGACGATGTAGGGCCGGCCGTCGGGGTCGTAGAGCTCGTTCTCCACCTGGTAGAGCAGGACGGGTCCGGTGCCGTCGCTGACCTGGTGGCGGGCGAGGACGCGGTCGATGTGCCGCAGCCATTCGTGTGCCGCGGCCAGGTAGTCGGGGGCCGTGGAGCGGGCGCGGCCCTTCTGCGTCATCAGCCAGCCCGGGAAACCGCCGCCGTCCGTCTCGGCGTTGATGTACGGACCGGGACGCGCGATGACGTACAGGCCCGCCTCCTGGGCCATGTCCAGCAGCTTGTCGACGTCACGGACACCGGAGAAGTCGTACCGCCCCGGCGCGGGGGAGTGGTAGGCCCAGTCGAAGTAGATCGAGACCGCGTTCATTCCGCTGGCCTTGATCTTCTGCAGGACGTCACGCCACAGGCCGGGGCTGGGCAGCCGCCAGTAGTGGAACTCCCCGGACCAGAGCAGGACGCGTCTGCCGTCGACGGTGACGGAGTAGCGGTCGTAGGTGACGGCGTGGGCGGAGGGTCGGGCGCTCGTCGCCAGGTGCGTGGGCCGGGCCGCCGCGCGGGCCGGGACCGTGGACACGAGCGAGGTCAGCAGCAGGGTGGACGCGAGGCCGGCCAGAGCGGCGCGCCAGCGCTGGGCGAGGCTCATCCGTTGCCTCCCGTGCAGGTGAGGTGGGCGGCGGCCCAGTCGGCGTGGTCCGTGGAGTTGTCCCCGCCGCTGTCCACCGTCAGGTCCAGCCAGCGGGCGCCGGTGACGTCCACGTCGACCGGCGTACCGGGGTCGGAGCCGCGGAGGACCGGGGTCGTGAAGAGGTCGCGCCCGTCCGCGCTGACCTTGAAGGAGACGCTGCCGCCGTCCCCGACCTCGTCGTCCACGCCGACGGTGGCCGTGAACCGGGTGCAGACGCCGCCGAGATGGACGCGGACCTGGCTGTCGGCGTGCACTCCGAGGCCCTTGGCGTAGGTGGTGCCGCCGATGGTCAGGGTGTGTCCGTCACCGGCCGCGTTCTCGCCGTTGGAGGTGTCCCGCTCGACCGGACCCCAGCCGTTGACGGCCCGCACGAACGGCAGATCGCTCACGTACACGTTCCCGGCGGGTGCGGGCGGCGGTACCTGGACGGCCCGATCACCGGTGGTCTGCGAGGTGCGCCCGCCCTGCCGAGAGGAGGCCGTCGCCGACAGCAGGGCGTACGGCACCGTGCCGGTGGGCGGAGTGACGGTGTACGCGGTGGTCACCGTGGAGCCGGGGGCGACCCGGGCGAAGTGCGCGGGGCCGTCGGCCTTGGCCGTCCAGCCGTCGGGGGCCCTCAGCGACAGGTCCACGTCGTGTGCCGTCTTCTCGGCCACGTGGAAGGAGACGGTCGCCCGGCCCGCCTCACCTGCGCTCAGGAAGGGCTCGGCGGCCACGGTCACCTGCGCACCGGCCGGCCGGTGCGCGTACGTCCGCGCGTCGTACGCCGGTGCCCGCACGGTCCCGATGGGGATGCCCCCGGCGCTCGCGCCGAGGTCGACGAGGCGTGCGGATCCCGGTCCGGAGCCGTCGTGCGTGGACCAGACCGCGAGGGCGATGGAATTCCTGCCGTGCTCGTCGAGCAGGCCGCTCGGGATGACGAAACGGGACTGCGGACCGGTGTCGGCGAGATGGCGGCCGATGAGCCAGCCGTTCACGAAGATCTGGCAGCGGTAGTCCTTGCCGCCCGTCCCGTCGGCGAGTTCGAGGGCGAGGGGCGTGTCCTGGCCGCGGGGCAGGTCGAGCCGGGCCGTGGTGCGGTACCAGCGCACGCCCGGGCCGGACTTCGCGGACTGCGATGCGAGGTTGGTACGGGTCCAGGATCCGTCGGGGAAGCCGGGCAGCGACCACCCCGAACGCTCGCCGTACAGGCCGCCGTTGTTGTATCCGCCGCGTGCCGTGTCGAGGGGGTGTTCGCCGCCCCGGGTGCCCTGGATCTTCCAGGTGATGGTGGAGTCGGCGCCGATGAGGTCGGCCAAGAGCAGTCCGCGCGGTTCCTTGGAGTAGTCGTGACCCCATTCCTCGTTGTCGCCGGCGTTCTCGACGAGGACGGAGAGCACGTTCTCGCCGTCCTTGGCCAGGGTCCCGTCGGGGACGTCGAAGGTGTGTCTGCCGTCGCCGGAATGGCCGAGGTAGCGGCCGTTCAGCCAGGCCGCGTAGAGGCCGTGCGGGCCGGTGTTCGCGTTCAGGGTCACCGCACTCGTGCGGCCCGTGGTGGGGAAGCGGCCCCGGTACCAGACGTCGCCCTGGTGGAAGCCGTACTCGTCCATGGCGAGGACAGGGGTGTACCCGGCGAGGTCCGGGTTGTCGGCGGTGAGATGGTCGGCGCTGGTCCAGGTCGAGTCGTCGAACCCCGGTGCGGACTCGGGGTTTTCGTCCTTGGTGCGCCAGTCGGTGAGAGCGGGGAGCTCGACCGGGCGGGGCGCGGAGGTGGCCGCGGTGCGGCGCCCGTTCCACATCACACGGGAGGCGTCGGCGATGACCTCGATCTTCGCGGCCTTGGTCGAGTCGCCCGTCAACTTCAGCGTGCCGTGGTCGACGTGGGCCGTACGGAGGAGGGACGGACCGCGCACCAGCACCGGCCCGGCGCCGGTGTCCTGCCGCCACCAGCGCGCCGTCTCCTGATCGTCCGCGACGAGGAGGACGAGGTCGCCCACACGCACTCGGATGAGGCCCTGGTGGGTGTAGTTCAGCCGCAGGTCACCGCGTCCGGCGTCCCAGGTGACATCCGCCTTGCCGGCCAGGACGGTGACCTTGGGCCGGGACCTGTACCGCAGGACGGTCTCTCCCGTCTCGCCCCTCCTCCCGTACAGCAGCGCCACGTCGTCGGCGCCGATCCGGGCGTGGGTCATGATCTCGGAGGTGGAGTAGACGAGCCGCTGCCGTTCCAGGTCGTAGCCGGCGACCAGGATCTTGGCGTCCCGGCCCGCGACCGTGACGGCGCCCTGCTGGGGGACGCGCGGGTAGTCGCCGTCGCGGCCGGACAGGGAGAAGGTGGTGGTGTCGGTGGTCTGCACGCGGGTGTCGGCGTGCCGGACGGTGAAGAACTGGGTGCCGTCGTCCGGGTTCACCCGCCGGTCGATCCGCAGGGCGTCGCCGCTCGGCACGGGTGCCTGGGCCCGGTCGGTGCGGGCCAACGGCTTCACCGCGCCCACGAAGTAACCGAGCCGCTTGAACTCCTGGTACTTGTCGGTGAGTTGACGTGACTCGGTGATCGGCGCGCCGTAGTCGTACGACGTGTAGACGGCGTTGGGATCGGCGAGCCAGCCCCAGTTGGTGCCGCCGTACGTCATGTAGAAGGACTGGCCGGTGACGCCCGCGGCCATGTTCGTCTTGGTGAACACGCGGGTGAAGTCCGTGCCGGTGAGCCGGCGGCAGGCGTCGTAGCCGGAGCCGCCCCAGGGGTCGAAGGCACCGCCCTGCGCCTCGGGGATGATCAGCGGGGACTGGGGCTTGAAGTCCTTGACGTAGGAATAGTCGGGCAGGTCCTTCCAGGCGTCGGGGGCCGAGCAGTCGAAGCCCTGCGGGTAGGCGTCGAAGCCGTAGATGTCCGGGGCGCCCTTGCCGCTGACCCAGTTCCGGTTCGGGCCGCCGTCGTTGACGAAGGTCGGGACGTCGATGCCGTCCTCACGCGCCCAGTCGATGAGGGTCTGCATGTAGTCGGCGGACAGGCCGCCGCCCTGGTACTCGTTCTCGACCTGGTACAGGATCACCGAGCCCGTGCCGTGGGTGAGTTGGTGACGGGCGATGATCGGGTCGATGCGGCTCATCCACTCCCGGGCGTCCTTCAGGTACGCCGCGTCGGCGGTGCGGTTCACGCCCGCGTGCGTCTTGCGCCAGGCCGGGAAGCCGCCGCCGGACACCTCGGCGTTGATGTACGGACCGGGACGCGCGATGACGTACAGGCCCGCGCGCTCGGCCTCGTCGAGGAGCCGCTCGACGTCGCGGACACCGGTGAAGTCGTACGAGCCGGGGGCGGTGGAGTGGTAGCCCCAGTCGAAGTACAGGGACACGGAGTTGAATCCGGCGGCCTTGATCTTCTGCAGCACGTCGCGCCAGGCGCCGGGGCTCGGCAGCCGGAAGTAGTGCAGCTCGGCGCCCCACAGGTACACCGGCTTCCCGTCGATCCGCACCGAGTACCGGTCGTAGGTGACGGTGTGCGCCGGCTTTGTGGCGGCCGGTGCGGCGGCCTGGACGGCGGGTGCGGCCAGGCAGCAGGCGGCCAGCAGTGCGGTGGTGACGAGGGCGAGCCAGGTTCTTCTCATGACGTCAGCGCCTTCACCACCGCGGCCCGCGCGGTCTCGACATCGGTGACGTCCTTCGTACGGCCGTCGAGGTTGCGCGTCGCCGTGCTGAGGGCCTGCGCCAGCGCGTCGCTGTCCGCGGTGCCGCCCTCCTTCTTGCGCAGCTCGCCGATCAGCTCGAAGTCCTCGATCCCTTCCTTCAGTTGCTCCCAGCGGATGCTGGACATCGGGCCGTTCCCGCCGGGGTAGACCAGGTACTCGTCGCCTTGCGTGAAGATGTACACGGGCTGGGTGAAGGGATCGGACGTCCAGCTGTTGTACGACCAGCGCAGGAAGCCGTCGAGGTGGCGCTGGGCGGCGATCCACGGCAGCATCCGTGCCTCGACGGCGGGGGAGTAGGACAGCGTGTTGGGGTGGGCCGGGGTCCCGTACACGTAGAAGGTCGTGACCTTGCCCTCGGCCCGGCGCTCCTCGGCCTTCTCGGCCGTCATCTGGTCGATGCCGTCCCAGCTGACGGACAGGTCGGAGGCGAGGTCGGCGGTGCCGGCCGAGCCGGCGACGGAGATGCGCCGGTCGAATTCCGGTGCGACCTCGTGGACGAAGTCCCTGACGACCGTCATGGACTGCACCGGCCGCTCGTCGAACGACAGGTACGTGCGGTCCAGCCAGCCCTTGCCCCGCAGATGCCTGACGAAGGCGGGCAGGAACGTGCCCCACGCCTCGCGCCAGCGGGTGCCGCCCAGGTCGACGTTCTCGTAGACGCTCTTCCCGGTCCGGGTGTCGGTGTAGGTGAGGTGCTCGCCGTCCTGGAACGCCAGCATGGAGAACGCCCCGATGTCCGGCCCGACGCCTGCCTTCAGCGCTGTGCGGACGTACCTGTCCCAGCGCGAGAAGCCGAAGGAGAACCGGCTGCCGTCCCACTTCCAGGCGACCATGCTGGAGTAGGGCGTGGCCGTCTGCGAGCGGCGGGTGCCCAGCGACCACTGGTGGTGCCAGGGGTTGTCGACGATGGTGGTGTTGACGACCTTCTGGCCGTGGCCCGCCAGGTCCTTGTCGTAGGCCTCGATCAGCTTCCAGTGCCGGTCCGACCACGGCTCGACGCCGCTGTTCAGCGCCATCGTCTCGGGCTGGGCCCACACGTCGAGGAAGAAGCTGGAGTCCTTCGCGTCCGGTACGGCGGCGTTCGCCACCTCGACGGAGAGCGGGTAGGTGACCTTGGTGCCGTCGTCGGCGGTCACCCTGACCGTGCCGGTGTAGGTGCCCGGGGCGGCGGTCTTCGGGATGTGGAAGGTGAACCAGAGCGGCTGCGCCGCGTAGGCGGGCACGTCGACCGAGGGGGCCTCCTGCAGCGCGTCGCCGACGAGGTCCGGGTTCCGGTCGCCGGAGACCTCGGTCGGGGAGCTGACCTGGTCGATGGTGGCCGACCAGTCCATCTCGGTCTTGGAACGCTGCACGGGCACGTACTTCACGAACCGGACCTGCGTCCCGGCGCCGGAGATCCTCGCCCCGCCGGGCCCGGTGAGGTCGCCGACGCTCGCCCGCACGCCGTGCAGGTCGTGCCCGGAGGCGATGGCCAGCTGGGCGGAGACCTGTTCGTTGCGGACGGCGGAGAGGGACAGGTTCCGGGTGTCCTTCCCCTGGATGGCGCTGGTCGGGTAGCGGGGGACGCGCACCTCGGCGGAGGAGGCGAAGGAGCCGGTGGGCACCCAGGTGATCGTGTCCCTGGTGCCCATGGCGTCGGCGACCTTGACGGTCAGCCAGGTGGTCGTGGCTCTCTCGTCGAGGTCCGTGCTGGATCTGCCGGTGCCGGCGATCGCCGTGGTTGTCGCGGCTATGACAATCCCGGCGACGAAGGCGGCGACGGCCGTGGGAACGCGTGACATGGTCCGGGCCCCTCTCAGGCTCGTACTGGACTGGCTCGAAGGCCGACGGGGTTCGGGAAGTGACGGGGATTCAGGGAGAGACGGAGAACGCCTTGAACACGGCTTCCGTGGTGGACCCGGGGTGGTTGGCGTTGACGGCGCTGGCGACCAGCCCCGCGTCCTCGCGCCCGGAGGCCGACGGCACCTGCGCCGTGCCGACCGTCGTCCAGGTCCGGCCGTCCTTGCTGGCGTACGCGGTGTACGTGGTGCCGTCGCGGACCAGCCGCAGGTGTGCCGGGTAGTACGTGGAGCCGCCGCCGGCCCAGGTGTCGAGGACGCCGTCGCCGTTGCTGTCGGTCATGAACTCCAGCCCGTAGCTCCTGGTCATGGCCAGCACCGCGTAGCCGCCCTTCGCCGGGTCGGTGAGGTCGTTCGCGATCGCCACCCCGGCCTTGGCCGCCGGGCTCTGGCCGCTCTGCGAGACCAGCTGCGTCTGGACGGTGGAGTGCTCGCCGGCCGCCCCGGACAGGTAGACGGCGCCCTTCTCGTCCTTCCACCCGGACAGGTCCTGGCCGCCCGCCCAGATGGCGAACTGGTCGCCGGCCTGCGCGTACTGGGCGTCGGTGGTCTGCGTCGTGCGGTAGGGATCGTGGACGGTGCCGGGAGCCGCTTCCACCGTGGCCCGCACGGTGTCGCCGACGGTGACGGTCCTCCCGGCGGTGGTCCTGTAGGTCACCGTGCCCGTGAGGTCGTGGGCACCCCATGCGGCGTCGGCGGCCGGGGTGACCGTCCAGGTGGTGGGGCAGGTGGCGCCGGGTGCCAGGGAGCGCGCGGTCGTGGTGCCGGTGGGCCGGGCGGTCCAGCCGTCGGGCACGGTCAGGGCGGTGCGGACGGAAGTGATCGCCGACCGGCCCCAGTTGGTGGCCGTGGTGGTGACCTCGAAGGGCTTGCCTGAGCCGGTGGTGGGCGCGTCCGGACCGATCAGGACGGACCCGGCCGGGACGTCGTCGCGCTTCAGGGCCCGGATCGCCTTCGGGGCGCCCTTGGCGCCGAGCTTCACGAACGTGGGCGTCACCCCGAGCGGTGCCGCATACCCCTTGAGGGTCACGGGGCCGTGGATGACGGTGCCCTGGTTGACGTCGAACCAGGCGCCGGACGGCAGGTGCACCGTGCGGGTGGCACCGGAGCCGAGCTTCGGTGCGGCCAGGACCGCGGGGCCCAGCATCCACTCGTCCGCGACCGTGTAACTCGCCTGGTCCTTCGGGAAGTCGAAGAACAGCGGCCGCATGATCGGGTCGCCGGTCCTCAGCGTGGCCTGCACCTGGTCCCAGATGTAGGGGGCCAGCCGCTCGTGCGCCTTGACGGCCGCTCGGTACAGGTCGATGGTCTGCCGGTCGTACGTCACCTTCTGGCCGGTGGTGACGTCATTGGTCTCCACCGGCGAGGTGGAGGCGTACATCAGTGGCATCAGGGACGCCGACTGGGCCCACCGGATCAGGACGTCCTTGGTGGGGGCGGCCTGGCCGCCGGAACCTCCGATCATGTCGGACTCGACGAAGGGGTAGCCGATCGTGGAGATGGCCAGGTTCTGGCTGACCGATGCCTTCAGGGAGTCCCAGCCGGTGCCCTTGTCGACCTGGCGGGTGACGAAGCCGGCCCGGTGGGCTGTGGAGTTCCAGTGGACCCGGATGCCCGCGCCCTGCAGGTCGTAGGCGTCGGCCAGCTGGGTGCCGAGCTTCTGGTAGTCGGTGGCCTGGTGGCCGGCGCGTGGCGCGCACTTCTCGTCGAAGAAGCGGGTGTCGAACTTCAGCCCGTCGACGCGGTACTTGTCCATGAGGGTCTTGAGGTTGCCCTCGTACCACGCCTTTGCGGCGGGGTTGGCCAGGTCGATGATCCCGGCCTGGCCGTTCCACCAGGTCACCTGACAGGGCTTGCTGGTGTCCTTGGCGTCCATCAGCAGATAGCCGTGGTCGGCCGCGTACTGGTAGTTGGCGGAGTCGAGGTTGATCCAGAGGGTGACCCAGAGGCCGAAGTCGAACCCCATGGCGTGGATCTTGTCGGACAGGCCCCTGGGATCGGGGAAGGTCTTGGCGTCCCAGGTGAGGTTGCCGTAGTTCGACTCCCACTTGTCGTCGAGCTGGATGGTGTGCCCGTCCAGGCCGTTGTCGTGCAACTCGGTGGCGTAGGCGAGGAGTTTGCGCTGGTCGACCTTGGTGTAGAACTGCGCCCAGGAGTTCCACAGCGGTTTGGCGTACTGCTCGTACGTGGCGTCGCTCTTGGCCGGTTTGCCGACGATGCCGATGTAGTCGCGGTAGACCGCGAGCGGCGTCGACTCGACGAAGACGGTGGCCTTGTAGGTGCCGGCCGCGTCGACGGTGAAGCGGCCGAGGCCGTCCTTCACGCCGTTGATCGAGACGTCCATGGTGTCGCCGGTGTCGACGCGCAGCCCGGTCGAGGCCGAGGTGTACCAGAACGGATCGATCATGTTGTACGAAGCGGGGCCGAAGCCGGTGTGCTCCACCTGACCGCTGTCCAGCGGCCAGGGCTGGTCGACGCCCGGTCCGCCCTGCGGTGTCTGTGCCTCGCCGTGGCCGTACCATTGGCCGGACGAGGACAGGTCGTAGACGAGACCGAGTTGCTTCGGGCCGCCGCCGTGGACGTCCCAGTCGAGCTGGTAGCGGTCGGCGCGGGGCGTGATCCTGGCCTCCACCGTGGCGCCGGCGAGCGTGCTGGCGGCGGTGACCGTCAGGACGCCGTCCTTCCACGTCCAGCCGGTGACGCCGGTGGCGTGCTGCCAGGTGCCGTCGGCCGCGGTGAAGCGCAGGGCGCCGGTCTTTCCGGCGGCGGTGGCGAGCACCGTCTTTCCGGCTCGGCGGGTGGTCAGGGCGAGTTCGTCGGTGGCCACGTCGAGGGTGTAGCCGGGGGCGTCGGCGGAATTCGGCACGGAGACCGTGACGGCGTGCGCGGTGCGGGTGACCTTCGGGCCGCCGGTGGCCGCGGTGGCGGGGTGGGCGGAGGCCGTGGCGGCGGCGGTGGATCCGGCGACGGGCGCCACCAGCAGGGCGGCGGTCAGGACCGCGGCGCTCAAGAGGGCGCCGGGGCTGCTGAGTCTGGCGGGCACTCGTGTCCTCCTGTCGGACAGGACGGGGGCTCGGAAGCGGCGGTGCGGGGTGCGGGTCGGCGTGCGGAGTGCACGGCCACGACGAAGCGCGGTGCCGGGCAGGATGTGCGATCTGCTTGATGCTGCGTGCTGATGCAAGATTCCAAGCGATTTCGCACATGCTCTTGCTGTAACCGCCACCTGTCAACATGTCGGGCACCCGGCCTCCCGAACGCCCCGGGGGCCGTCGACGTCCGGCTGTCGCCCCTGGTGGCGGTCGGTTCCGGGGTCCACGGTGAGGCCTCGGCGGACCCCGGAAACCGGTTGTAACGGAGGGGTAAATTCTGCGAAGTGGCCCCGATCCGCCCGGGGTTGCTGGTCAGGCCAGGATCACGGAACGCGTCAGATGGCGCGGATTGTCCGGGTCCAGCCCACGGGCCGAGGCGAGGGCGGCGGCCAGCCGGTGCACCACGACGAGGTCGGCCAGGGGGTCCCGGCCGAGCGCCACCAACTGCCCGCCGGTGCGGGCGATCTCGTCGGCGAGATTGGGCGGCAGGGCCGCCGGGTCCCCGAACCACCACGCCACCCGGCCCGGCCCGGTGACGCTGATCGGGCCGTGCCGGTACTCCATCACGGGATACGCCTCCGTCCAGGCGCACGCCGCCTCGCGCATCTTCAGCGCCGCCTCCTGGGCGATCCCGTAGGCCCAGCCCTGCCCCAGGAAGGTGAACTGCTCGGCCGCGAGGGCCGCCGCCGGCAGCGCTTGGGTCAGCGCGGAGTGGCCCTGCTGCGGCAGATGCCCGAGGTCCTCGCCCAACTGGGCGCGCAGCAGCACGAGTTCCGTGCTGGCGAACCGGGTCTGGACGACCGACGCCTCGTCGGCGAAGTCCAACGGGACGACGGCGTCGGCCAGTTCCGTCACCGGTGACCGCGGCACGGCGGTCACCGCTGTGGTGCGGGTGTGTCCGCGCAGCCGGCGCAGCAGCTCGAGCACCTCGGTCGTGGTGCCGGACCGGGTGAGCGCGAGCACCCGGTCGTAGGCGCGCCCGGTCGGCATCTCGGAGGCGGGAAAGGCGTCGGTCTCGCCGTGGCCGGCCGACTCCCGCAGTGCCGCGTAGGCCTGGGCGATGAACCAGGACGTCCCGCAGCCGACGACGGCCACCCGCTCGCCGGACCGGGGCAGCGAGGCGCAGACGGTGCCCCCGGGATGCCGGGTCAGCGCCACGGCCTGCCGCCAGCAGTCGGGCTGGGTGGCGATCTCGATCTCGGTCTGACTCATCGGGAGGTCTCCCCTCTCGGGCGCACGGCGTCACCGATGCGTGATGCGACGGCACTTGACAGCGTGCGCGGTTCATTGAGCATCATGTCGTTCGATGATTGATAGCACCGCCAATCGAGCATAAACAAGCAAGCGAGCGCGCAATCAGGCGAGCACGCGCTTGACGAAGCACGCCATGCGTGCGGAGAGGTACTCCGTGAAACGGCACCTCGCAGGCCTCGCCGGGGGACTGACCCTGGCCCTGGCCCTCACCGGATGCGGCAAGGGCAGCTCCTCCGACAGCGGCGGATCCGACGGCAGGACGATCCGGTTCGTCGCGGCGAAGTACGACGACGACACCCAGGCCTACTGGACGGCACTGATCAAGGACTTCGAGGCCGCGAACCCCGGCTACCGGGTGAATCTCGAAGTCGTCGACTGGGAGCAGATGGACTCCAAGGTCAAGACCTACGTCCAGACCAGGCAGACACCCGACATCCTCAACTACAACAAGTTCTCCGACTTCGCCCGCGACGGCCTGGTCTACAAGGCACAGGACGTCGTCGCCCCTGGCGTACTGAACGACTTCCTCCCGCTGTTCCGGCAGCAGGCGCAATACAAGGGAGTCCAGTACGGCCTGCCTCTGCTCTCCAGCGCACGCCTGTTCTTCTACAACAAGGACATCTTCGCCAAGGCGGGCATCGCCCGGCCGCCGGCCACCTGGGCCGAGGTCGAGGCCGACGCCAAGAAGATCAAGCAGGCCGGCTCCATCGGCCTCGGGCTGCCGCTGGGAGCCGAGGAGGCCCAGGCCGAGTTCCAGATCTGGGCCATGAACAACGGCGGCGGCTGGACCGACAGTTCGGGCAAGTGGGCGATCGACCAGCAGGCCAACGTCGACACGCTCACCTATCTGCGCAGACTGACGAAGGAGAAGCTGACCCAGCCCAACCCGGAGGCCACCAACCGCAAGGACGTCTTCAACGAGTTCGCGCAGGGCAAGATCGGCATGCTCAACGGTGCGGTCTTCCTGCGCAAGGGCTTCATCGACCCGGTCGACGGGAAACTGAACTACGGTGTCGCGCCCCTGCCGAGCAAGGACGGCAGCACCCACAAGACGCTCGGCGTGCAGGACTACCTCGTCGCGTTCAAGAAGAGCGGCGGGTCGAACAAGGCGACGGTGAAGAAGTTCCTCGACTTCGTCTACCAGAAGGAGAACGCCGCCAGGTTCGTCTCCACCGAGGGGTTCCTGTCGGTCACCAAGTCGGCCGGTGAGGCGCTCAGTTCCGGCAGCGCGAACGCCGCCTACTACAAGCCCTTCGTCGACGCCCTCGCGAGCGCGGAGTTCGCCCCGACCGACAACCCCGCCTGGGCCGCGGTCGACGGCGCCGTGAAACAGCGCATCGGCACGGCGGTGGCGGGCGGTGACCCGGCGCAGGTCCTGGGCGAGATCCAGAAGACCGCGCAGAAGGGCGAGTGACGTCGGTGGCCGTACAGGACGTCACCCCGCGCGCCGCCGGGACCGGCCGCCCGGTCCCGGCGGCCCCGCCGCCCCCGTCGCGCCGCGGGCGCGGGTCTTGGCGCGCGCTGGAGCCGCTGTTGTGGCTCGGACCCGCGGTCCTCCTCATCCTGACCATGGTCGTCTGGCCGGTCTTCGAGATGGCCCGCACGTCGCTCACGCGGGTGAGCTCCACCGGACTGTCCGAGGGGTTCGCCGGCCTGCGCAACTACACGGACCTGTTCGCCGAGGACGACCTGCCCGGAGTGCTGCTGCGCACCCTCGTGTGGGTCGTCGGCGTCGTCACCGTCACCATCGTCGTCTCCCTCGGCCTGTCCCAGCTGCTGAACTCCCGTTTCCCCGGGCGCCGGTTGGTGCGCTGGGCGCTGATCGTGCCGTGGGCCTCGTCCGTGCTGATGACGGCGCTGATCTGGCGCTGGATGCTCAACGACTTCTACGGCGTCGTCAACCGGCTGCTGATGGACCTCGGCGTGCTGGACGCGCCCGTCAACTGGCTGGCCCATCCCGGGCAGGCCCTGGTGGCGATGATGGGCGTGGCGGTGTTCGTGTCGCTGCCGTTCACCTCGTTCGTCCTGCTGGCCGGTCTGCAGAGCATCCCCGCCGAGGTGTACGAGGCGGCACGGGTGGACGGCGCGGGCCCGGTCCGCGGCTACCTGGGCATCACTCTGCCGCTGCTGCGCCCCTCGCTGGTGGTCGCCGCGATCATCAACGTCATCAACGTGTTCAACTCCTTCCCCATCATCTGGGCCATGACGCGCGGCGGCCCCGGCTTCGCCACCGACACGACCACCACCTACCTGTACAAACTCGCCTTCGACAACCAGTCGGTGGGGGAGTCGGCCGCCATGGCCGTCGTCAATTTCGGGCTGGTCCTTGCTGTGGTGCTGGTCTATCTGCGCGTCGTGCGCCGACAGGAGGACACCGAGTGAGCAGGACCGCCGTCATGCCCCACCAGGCCGCGCCGCGCAGGAGACGGCCACGACCGATGAAGCTGCGCACCGTCCTGGTCACCGCCGTCGGATGGCTGGTGGCGCTGGTGTTTCTCGCGCCCTACGCGGAGATGCTGCTCACGGCGCTCAAACCGACCCCGGAACTGATGAAGTCCCCGCCGTCCTATCTGCCCTCCCGCTGGCAGTGGTCGAACTTCACCCACATCTGGTCACTCACCGACCCGCGGGTGGGGGACGCTCTGTTGTTCTCGCTGTACGTCGCCGGGGCGGCGACGCTGCTCGCCCTGGCCGTCGGGCTGCCCGCCGCGTACTACACCGCCCGGCACCGGTTCCGCGGGCGCGGCGCCTTCCTGCTGCTCGTGCTCGTCACCCAGATGTTCGCGCCCACCGCGCTGCTGGTCGGCATCTACCGGGAGATGGTCAGCCTCGACCTGACCGACACCGCCGAGGGCCTGATCCTGGTGAACGCGGCGTTCAACCTGCCGTTCTGCGTATGGATCCTCAACGCCTACTTCGCGAGCATCCCCCGGGAACTGGAGGAGGCGGCCTGGCTCGACGGCACCGGGCGGTTCGGCGCGCTCACCCGTGTCGTGCTGCCGCTCGCGATGCCCGGTGTGGTGACCGCGCTCGTCTACACCTTCATCGGCGCCTGGAACGAGTACGTGGTGGCGCTCACCGTCACCTCGTCCGGCAACCGGATGACCCTGACCCGGGCGATTCCCGGCTTCGTCACCTCGTACCACGAGCAGTGGCAGTACCTCTTCGCCACCTCGCTCATCGCGATCGTGCCCGTGGTGGCGCTGTTCGTCTTCGTGGAGCGCTACCTCGTCGCCGGGCTGACCGCGGGCGGCGTCCGGGGATGAAGCCGGGACCCGCGCCGGCGCGGTCTGCGGTGTCAGGCGCGGATGACCTCGACACCGGCCGCGGTGAACGACTCGGTCAGCTGGTCCGAGGCGGCCTTGTCGGTCACCAGGACGTCGATGTCCTCCACCGGGCAGATGCGGGCGAAGGCCCTGCGGTTCAGCTTGGAGGCGTCGGCGACCGCGACGACCTGCTGCGCGCGCCGGGCCAGCGCCCGGTTGATGCTGGCCTCGCCCTCGTGGTGGGCGGTCGCCCCGTGGGCCACGTCGATGGCGTCGACCCCGATGAAGACCTGGTCCAGCGCGATCTCCGCGAGCAGTTCGGTGGCCAGCGGCCCGATCAGCTCGTAGGACGCCGGCCGGGCCACCCCGCCGGTCACCACGAGCTTCACATGGCGCCGTACGACCAACTCGTTCGCGATGTTCAGAGCGTTGGTCACCACGGTGACCGCCGTCTCCGCACCGCCGGAACTCAGGTCGGCGCGGGTGGCCAGTGCCCGCGCCACCTCGGTGGTGGTGGTGCCGCCGTTCAGTCCCACCACGGCGCCGGCCTTCACCAGCGCGGCGGCCGCGTGCGCGATCCGCTCCTTCTCCGGAGCGTTGCGTGCGGCCTTGTAGCGCAGCGGCAGGTCGTAGGCGATCGCGTTGATCACGGCCCCGCCGTGTGTGCGGGTGACCATCTGCTGGCGGGCCAGTTCGTCGAGGTCACGCCTGATGGTCGCGGCGGACACCTGCAACTCCTCGGCGGCCGGCTCGACTTCGATCCGCCCGTCGCGCGTCAGCATCTCCAGCAGCGCGCTCCACCGGGCCTGCGGTGCCGCCATGTCTCACAACTCCTGTCGGTGGGGTACGCCACGATGTGCGCACCACCATGAAACCACAGAGCATGATCGGGCGATTTGTGAACGTCAAACGAGCAAAAGACTGCACTGGCCGCCGGTTTTTCCTGCGCAGACCTGATCACTCGTCGCTCTGCGGGGAACGGTGGGCCCGCACCAGCAGACGTGCCGCCTCGCGGGCCTGACCGGCGGGCTCCGTGCTCCGTGTGATGCCCGCGGTGACCATGGCGCCCTCCGCCAGCAGGAACAGCTGCCCGCTCAGCGCGCCGGGCAGCCCCGCCTCGGCCACCAGCCCGGCGAGGTAGTCCCTGAACGCCTCCTTGTGTGCTCGTACTCGGGCGGCCACCCGCGGCGAGGTGGCGCCCAGCTCGCCGTGGGCATTGATCCACGCGCACCCGCGGAAACCGTCCTCGCCGAACCATCCCTCCAGCCAGTCGAACACGGCCAGTACCCGCTCCTCGGGATCCCGGTGCCGCGCCACGGACTGCGCGAGCCGCCCTCGCCACCGTGCGTCCCGCCGCTCGAGATACGCCTCGACCAGCTGTTCCTTCGCCGGGAAGAGCTGATAGAGCCGCTTGAGCGACACCCCCGACGCACCCCGGATGTCGTCCATGCCGACGGCCTGGATGCCCCGCCCGTAGAACAACTCCTCGGCGGCGTCCAGCGCCAGTTCCCGGGCGGCTGCGCTGTCCATGACGGCCATGCGGTCTACGACCTCTTCCTCTTCCGTGACGTTCCTTGACACGAGAACGAGCGTTCTCCTACGGTAGCAGCCAGTCGAGAGAACGCACGTTCTCCCTCCCTGTCTTTCTCTCTGCCCGCCCCTTCGCCGAGGAGTGACCCATGGCCGCCGACCGTCCGCCCCTGCCCCCGTTCACCCGCGAGACCGCCGCGCGGAAGGTGCAGGCCGCCGAGGACGCCTGGAACACCCGGGACCCGCACAAAGTCGCGCTCGCCTACTCGGAGGACTCGGTCTGGCGCAACCGCGACACGTTCGTCACCGGCCGCGCCGAGATCGTCGCCTTCCTGACCGCCAAGTGGGAGCGCGAGCTGGACTACGCCCTGCGCAAGGACCTCTGGTCCTTCGACGGCAACCGCATCGCCGTCCGTTTCCAGTACGAGTGCCACGACGCCGGCGGCCAGTGGTGGCGCTCCTACGGCAACGAACTCTGGGAGTTCGACGAGCACGGCCTGATGACCCGGCGCGAGGCCGGCATCAACGACGTGCCCATCGAGGAGAGGGAGCGCCGCATCCACGGGCCGCGGCCCGAGGCCGAGCGCGGGGAGAGCTTCCCGCTTCAGTAGGGTTCCCGGATGACCGAACAGGCCGGGAAACCCTTCCTCTACGTCGTCGTCTGCGCGGCCGGGATCGCCGCGGGCGTCAGCAGGCTGATCACCGCCGGGCAAGGGCGGGGCTGGGAGGTCGGCGTGATCGCCACGCCCGTCGCGATGAACGGCTTCTTCGACACCGCGGCCGTCCAGGCCCAGACCGGCCGCGCCATACGCTCCGCCTGGCGCACGCCCGGCGATCCGCGTCCCTTCCCGCCGCCGGACGCGATCGTGGTCGCGCCCGCCACCTTCAACACCGTCAACAAGTGGGCGGCGGGCCTGGCCGACACCCTCGCCGTGGCCACCCTCTGCGAGGCCCACGGTCTCGGCGTCCCCGTCGCCGTGCTCCCGTGCGTCGGCGACGCGCTGGCCGCCCACCCCGCCTACCAGGACAGCCTGGTACGGCTGCGCGGGATGGGCGTCCGCTTCGGCGCGCCGTACTCGGGCGAGGCGGGGGAGGACGGTACACGCCCCGGTTTCGGTTGGGAGCGGGCACTGGACCTGCTGGAGCGCGGCTGACGCCCGGGCACGTCCCGTCGTGCTCCTCTCGCCAACGCCTCGCTGACTTGGAGAGCACACGACGTCGTACGCTCCTTTTCGTACCCAACCCGAAGGCAGGAGCGGCAACGATGCAGTACGTGAAGCTCGGTTCGACGGGCCTGGACGTCTCGAGGATCTGTCTGGGCTGCATGACCTACGGCCTGCCCGACCGAGGCACACACGAGTGGACGCTCGACGAGGAGGCGTCCCGCCCGCTGATCCGGCAGGCGCTGGAGGCCGGGATCAACTTCTTCGACACGGCGAACGTCTACTCCGACGGCACCAGCGAGGAGATCGTCGGCAAGGCGCTGCGCGACTTCGCCAACCGCGACGAGATCGTCCTCGCGACCAAGGTGCACGGCCGGATGCGACCCGGTGCCAACGGCGCGGGCCTGTCCCGCAAGGCGATCCTGACCGAGATCGACCACAGCCTCAGCCGGCTCGGCACCGACTACGTCGACCTCTACCAGATCCACCGCTTCGACCCGCACACCCCGGTCGAGGAGACCATGGAAGCGCTGCACGACGTGGTCAAGGCGGGCAAGGTCCGGTACATCGGGGCCAGTTCGATGTTCGCCTGGCAGTTCTCCAAGATGCAGTACGTCGCCGAGCGGCACGGCTGGACCAAGTTCGTGTCCATGCAGAACCACTACAACCTCCTCTACCGCGAGGAGGAGCGCGAGATGCTGCCGCTCTGCGCCGACCAGGGCGTCGGTGTGCTGCCCTGGAGCCCGCTGGCCCGCGGGCGGCTCACCCGGGACTGGGGCACGGTCACCGAGCGCAGCGAGAACGACGACTTCGGCAGCCGCCTGTACCAGGAGGGCGACCGCACCATCGTCGAGGCCGTCACCCGCATCGCGAACGACCGGGGCGCCCCCCGCGCCCAGGTCGCCCTCGCCTGGCTGCTGCACCAGGACACGGTGGCCGCGCCCATCGTCGGCGCCGCCAAGCCGCACCACATCGAGGACGCGGTGGCCGCCGTCGAACTCGAGCTCAGCGGCAAGGAGATCGAGGAACTCCAGCAGCCGTACACCCCGCACCCGATCGTCGGGCACAGCTGACCGAGTGCTCAGCCAGTGCCTGCCGCGGCGCTAGTGAGGTCCCCGCGGTGCGAACTCCGTGCCGCAGGGGCCCGCTCCCTCGCTCTCGGCCAGCCGCACCCGCTCGCCGTTCATCGTCATCGTCCGGTAGTAGACACCGATGCGCTCGGCCGAACGCCCCACGTAGTGGCCGATGAAGGAGCGGCGGAACCGGTCCGGGGTGCGGTTGGGCCCGGAGCCGTGCACCACGCTGCCGTTGAAGAACAGGACGTCCCCCGGTGCCATGTCGACCGGCACTGCCGCGAGGCCCGGCGGCGGGGGAACGTACTCCCGGGCGAACGACGTCGCCGCGTCCGCCTCCTCCGGGCAGAACAGGTCCATGCGGTGCGTGCCGGGGACGACCTCGAGACCGCCGTTGTCCCGGTCGATCACGTCGCAGGCCACCCACGCCGCCACGCAGGTGCCCGGCTCCACCCGCAGGTAGAAGTTGTCCTGGTGCAGCGCCTGCCCCCGCGCCCCCGGCGGCTTGAAGTAGAACATGCTCTGCGCGGCCAGCACCTCCTCGCCCAGCAGGGCCTCCAGCACGGTGCGCAGCCGGGCGTCGAGCAGGACCTGCCGGGCCATTTCGTCGATCTCGTGCGGGTGCATCACCCTCGGGTACGCCGCCAGCGGATCGTCCGACTCCCGGGGCTCGAAGTGCCCCGGCACCGGGCCACCCGCGTGCAGCGCCGCGAACCGCGCGCACAGCAGGTCGATCTCCTCGCGCCCGAACAACCCGCGCACGACGGTGAACCCGTCCTCCTCGAACCGCCGCAGCCCGTCCCGCGTCAGGACGGCGGCTTGCTCGGTGCCGTTGTCCGTGACTGTCATCTGTACCCTCCTCGGTCAGGTGCCCCTGCTCCATCACGCTAGGCCGCCGCACCTGCCGGAAGGATGCCCATGACCGCTGACCGATTGCCCGGGACTGCTGCGCCGCCCCCGGGCCTCGTGGTGATCGGCAACTACCACCAGCCACAGGGGTACGCCGAGAACCGGCCGGGCGGTGCCCGGAGTTGGCTGTTCACCTGGACCACGGGCGGCCGGGGCCGGCTGCGCCAGGGCGGCGCCGAGGTGCGCGCCGGCACGGGGGACCTGGTGGTGCTCGGCCCGGGTGTGGCGCACCAGTACGGCGTCGAACCGGGCTGCACCGACTGGCGGTTCTGGTGGGTGCACTGCCAGGCCCGGCCTTCCTGGATCCCGTGGCTGCGCCCGTACGACACCGGGGACGGACTGTACGCCGTCCCCCCGGCCCCGCCCGGCCTGCACGGCCGCGTCGAGGCGGCCTTCCGCCGGATGCTCGCCGACGCCCGCTGGACCGGCACCGAACCGCCGCCCGCCGGCGCACCGTCCGACGAACAGGTCGCCGTGGCGTACGACACCGCGGCCCGTGAACTCGCCCTGAGCGCACTGGAGGAGATCGTCCTGCTCACGGCCGCCACCGCCCGGCCGGCCAGACCCGCCGCCGGTGTCGACGCCCGGGTGCGCCGGGCCCAGGCGCTGATCGACGCCGACCCGGGCTCCCCGCACACGGTCCGCTCGCTCGCCGCGAGTGTCGCCCTCTCGCCGTCCCGCTTCGCCCATCTGTTCACCCGGCAGCTCGGCCAGTCCCCGATGCGGGCGCTGCGCGAGGCGCGGCTGCGGCACGCGGCCCGGCTCCTGGAGGGCAGCGACCTGTCCGTCGAACGGGTCTCCGCCGCCTCCGGGTTCGCCAGCCCCTTCCACTTCAACCGCGTCTTCCACGCCCGCTACGGCGTGCCGCCCGGCGCGTACCGGGCGCGCGGACCAATGGTTGGCGCGTGAGCCGGCGTGCGCCGGCGCGGCAGGCGGCGCGCATGGTGGTGGAGGTCGCTCAATGGTTTTCCTGCGGCGTCCGGGCCCGGCGGCGCGAATTCTGCCGCCCAGGATTGACGATTCGTCAAAATCGCGTACCCGTCACGGCATGCAGAAAAACGTGAGATCCCTTGTTCCGGTTCGCTGACCTGTGCAAAGGTGTGCGTCGTCGGCGCACAGAAAATACACGTTTTCAGTGTGCGCGCGAGGCCTCACCGTTCGCCCCGAGCTTCAAAAGAGCTGTTTCCGGCAGGCGTTCGAGATGCCGAACCAGTACGAGTGGACCTCGTCACCTTGTCGGCGGGTCCCCATACCAATTGGTATGGACTTATGTGCATGCCCCGAGAGGAACGCAGCCGTGAAAGACGCCGGCCTGTCGAATTCCCCCACGTCTTCCCGCCGCTTCGAGGTGACGGACGAACAGCTGAGCGCCGAGCTCAAGAAGTGGACGGGAACGACGCCGGCACTGCAGCCGGTCGGTGAACTCCTGGACCGGCACTGGGAGGCGGGGTTCGCCTACGCCCGGCTGTGCACCGAGGACGCCCCGTCCGCGGGCATGCTCACGACCGCGGCGTTCACCCGGCTGTTCGGCGAGACCCTCCGGCAGAACGGCCCCACCTCCGCCTGGCGGCCCCGACTCCTCGTCACCGTGCGCCGTATCGCGGCGGAGTGGGACAACGACCCCCGGCGCGAGCACCTGCACCCCGAACTGCGCTCCACGGCCGACGGCGGGGACCGCGTCGCCGCCCGCCTGCTGCCCCCGCCCGGGCGGCGCCTGCTGTCCGGCGCGTTCCAGCGCCTGCCCCAGTCGGCGCGCTGCGTGCTGTGGCACGTGGAGGTGGAGGCCGAACCGCTGGAGATACCCGGTGGACTGCTCGGCCTGGACGCGGAGGACGCGCGCGTCGAACTGGGACGGGCCCGCGACCGGCTGCGCGAGGAGTGCCTCCAGGTCCACCGCGAGCTCGCCCCCGACCAGGAGTGCCGGCGCTACCTGCGGATGCTCGACGTGACCTACCGGCGCGGCGGCGTCGACGTCGACCCCGACCTCGCCGCCCACCTCGCCGGCTGCGGGCACTGCAGCGACACCGCCGACCAACTGGCCCAGTTCAACCACGGACTCGGCCTCGCGCTCGCCGAGGCGGTGCTCGGCTGGGGCGCCCAGGCCTACGTCGAGTCCCGGATCGCGGGCCCCCTCAAGGACAGCACCCCGCCCCCGGCGCCGCTGCGGGTCCCACGGACGGCGGGCGAGCCCTTCACCCTGCCGGGCGAGCCGTTCCTGCCGGCCGGCGAAGCCTTCATGCCGGCGCCCGGGTCCTACGCGGCCGTCGGCGCCCCTGCCGCCCCCACCGCTCCCGCGACCGGCACCGAGCCCCAGCCAGGCGGCCCGGCCGCCTCACCCCGCTCGGCGCACAAGGCCGCACGGCGCGCCGCGGCCCGCCGCCGCAACCTCACCGCCGCCGTCCTCACGGTCAGCGGACTGGTCGTCCTGCCGCTGGTCCTGTGGTCCGTCCTCGGCTCCGGCGACGCCCCCGCTCCGGCCGCCGGCGGCAAGACCTCCGAGACCCCCGCCCCCAGCAGGAGCACCGCGGCCGGAAACCCTTCCTGGATCACCGCCGGCGAGGCATCCCAGGGCAATGTGCAGGGGCGGCTGCACAACCTCGACTCCGGCCTGTGCATCGGGGTCGTCGGCAAGAAGGTGGTCAAGGGCGCCGAGACCGAGCTCGCCACCTGCTCCTCCACGAACGACCAGCAGTGGGCGTACGAGACCGACGGCAGGCTGCAGAGCGTCGCCGACCCCGAGCTCTGCCTCGACTCCCACCTCGCCTACTCGGTGCAGCTCGCCCCGTGCACCGGCACCTCGGCGGCCGCCGCCAGGAACATCCGGTACGACTTCACCCTGCAGGGCACCCTGGTGCCCCGGTGGAACCAGGACCTGGCCCTCAGTCCCGCCGCCACCGACGGCTCGGGCGGGCTCGTGGTCAAGACCCGGGACAACGGCAAGGCGCAGCGCTGGGCGTTCGACACGTCCAAGGCCGACCTCCAGATGCAGGTCGTCAACTGGGACGCGGCCAGCAGACCCGTACCGTCGCCGACCGTCAAGAAGGCCGCCCCGAAGGCGTCGAGGACGCCCAGCGCCACACCGACGCCCACACCGAAGCCGAACACCACCCACCCGGCTCCGAAGGCCTCCCCGCCCGCGAACCCGTACTGCCACTACAACCCGTACTACTGCGGAGGGGGCGGCTACGGCCCGGGCTACGGCTACGGCCCAGGCGGCTACGGCGGCGGCCACTGACCCCCACGCCCAGCGCGCTCAGCCGCCCACGACCTGGAGCGACACCCACAGCGCCGCCACGGCCGACACCAGCGCGGCCGGGGTGGCGAGCAGGCCGAGCAGGGTGAACTCCCCGAGGCGCACGTCCTGCTCGTGCCGGTGCACGATACGCCGCCACAGCAGCGTCGCCAGCGACCCGGCGTACGTCAGGTTCGGCCCGATGTTCACCCCGAGCAGCACCGCCAGCACCGCACCGGGCCCCGCCGCGGCGGACAGCGGCAGCAGGACCAGCACGGCCGGCAGGTTGTTGATCAGGTTCGCCAGGACGGCCGCCAGCGCGGCGATCCCGAGCAGCGCGAGCAGCCCCGACCCGGCAGGCAGCACATGGCCGAGCGCGCCGGCGAGCCCGTTGTCCACCACCGCCCGCACCACGATCCCGAGCGCGAGGACGAACGCCAGGAACGCGGGCGACGACGCCTGCAGCACCGACAGCGGCGTGGCGCGCCGCCGTATCAGTGCGCGGCCTGCCAGGACCAGCGCGCCCGCGGTCGCCACCCACGCCGGCTCCACGCCGACCGCCGAGGCGACCACGAACCCGGCCAGCGTGCAGCCCACCGTGATCAGCGCGAACAGCGGCAGCTCAGGCGTTTCGCCGGGCTCGGGGGAGTGGGCCGAGGTGGTCAGGTCGTCGCGGAAGAAACGCCGGAACACCAGGTACTCGGCGCCGATCGCCAGCAGCCACGGCAGGGCCATCAGTGCCGCGAACCGGGTGAAGCTCAGCCCGCTCGTCTCGAACGCCAGCAGGTTGGTCAGGTTGGAGACCGGCAGCAGCAGCGAGGCCGTGTTGGACAGATGGGCGCAGGCGTACAGATGAGGCCGGGCGCGCATGCCCGCCCGGGCGGCGGTGGCGAACACCACCGGCGTCAGCAGCACCACCGTGGCGTCCAGACTGAGGACGGCGGTGATCACCGAGGCCAGCACGAACACCGCGGTCAGCAGCCGCCCCGGCGACCCCGCCGCCGAGCGCGCCATCCACGCCCCGCACGCCTGGAACAGGCCCTCGACGTCACAGAAGTGGGCCAGCACCAGCACCGCCGCGAGAAAGCCGACGACCGGTCCCAGCCGGGCGGCCTCCTCGCGGGCGTGGTCCAGCGAGATGGCCCCGGTGGCGATCACGATCCCCGCGGCCGGAACGGCCAGGACGGCCTCGGGCAGTCCCTTCGGGCGCACCACGGCGAAGCCGAGGACGGCGGCGAGCAGGACGACGGACAGGGTCTCGGCGAGCGGGGTGTTCAGGGCGGGATCCTTCGGGACGGCGCGACGCGGGGAAGATCCATGAAATCAGGCCGCGGTAAGAAGCCCCTCCCGACCCCGAACTCTCACGCGCCGGTGCCGGGCGCGAACACCATCAGGTGCACCGAGGACGCGTTACCGGAGACCGGCACCGGGCCGCCGGTCCACGCCACCTTCAGGGAGTTCCGCTCGTTCGGCGGGGTCACCAGCAGCGCCGCCGGGGTGACCGCATGCGCGCCGCTCACCTCGGGATTGGAGAACGTCATGCCGGCCCAGGCGCTCCTGCCCGGCGCCAGGGTCACCGTCGTGGGCGTCCCCGACTCACGCTGCGGGTCGGGGCCCTGCTGCCGGCCCGACGCGTCGACGAACGCGGCACCCGGATAGCCGCGGACCGTGCAGGTGCGCGAGGACGTGTTGGTCAGCACGATCGGGAAGTTCTCCTGGCCCGCGCCGGGATTGTTCCGACCGACGCTCGCCCGCAGCTCGGAGGTGTGGCAGCGGCTCCCCGTGGCCGCGGACACGCCCTGCGTCGTCGTCGCCGAGACGGTGACGGTGGTCTCGCCCGGCGTGCCGCCCGACGCGGACGCGGAGCCCGCGGCGGACCCGTTCGGCGCGTCGGTCGTGCCGCTCAGCGTCTGGGGGGAACTCGCCGTGCCGCCGCCGTTTCCGCAGGCGCTCACCGCGCCCAGCAGCGCGACCGCGCTCGCGAGCAGGGCCGCTCGGCGGATGGAGGGGGACTTGTTCGCCATGTTCCTCAACACTCCCGGAGTTCAGCCGCACCCGCCATGGCGGGTGCGTACGGCGCTCTGTGCCCCGTCATGTATGTCCGATGCACGCGGGTACGAAAAAGTTCGCGTGCGTTCGGGTCGCCAGACCGTGCCGATCCGCTCCACGGAGTGCATACGACTATCATGCCTGGTCGTGGACCGATCCTGAGCCGCACCTTCTCGCCCCCACCGCGGAACTCGCCCGTCTGGCCGCGGAGCTGGAGGCCCTGGACCGGCTGGAGCGCGAACCCCCCCAGCCGGTCGAGCCGTTGGTGTACCGCGACCTGTGCCGGCTGCGGTACGCCGAGGCCGCCGAGCGGGCCGGATCCTGAGTGCTCACTCCTCGTCGAGCAGGCCGATCTCCGCCCAGATGGTCTTGCCCTCGGTGGTGTGCCGGCTGCCCCAGCGCTGGGTGAGCTGGGCGACCAGCAGCAGACCCCGGCCGCCCTCGTCCCACGTCTTCGCGCGGCGCAGGTGCGGGGCGGTGTGGCTGGTGTCGGACACCTCGCAGATCAGCGTGGTCGCGTCGTGGATCAGCCGCAGCCGGATCGGGTGGGCGCCGTAGCGGATCGCGTTGGTGACCAGCTCGCTCACCACCAGCTCGGCGGTGAACGCCGCCTCCTGCAGCTCCCAGGTGTCCAGCTGCTCCACGACCTGCTTGCGGATCGGGGCGACCAGCGCCGGGTCGGCGGGGATGTGCCAGGTCGCCACCTGGGAGGCGGGCAGACCCCTCGTACGGGCCAGCAGCAGGGCCACGTCGTCCGGTGCGCCGCCCGGCGGCAGCAGGGCGTGCAGGACCCGGTCGCAGGTCTCGTCCAGCGAGTCCGAGTACGTCCCCAGTGCCTCGCACAGCAGTTCGTGGCTGGCGTCCACGTCCCGTTCGCGGGTCTCGATCAGACCGTCGGTGAAGAACGACAGCACGCTGCCCTCGCGCAGCTCCAGCTCCGCGCACTCGAACGGCAGCCCGCCGAGACCCAGGGGCGGCCCGGCCGGCAGCTCCACCGCTTCCGGCTCGCCACCGGGCGGGACCACGACCGGCGGCGGATGCCCGGCGCGGGCCAGCGTGCAGCGCCGTGACACGGGGTCGTAGACGGCGTACAGACAGGTGGCCCCGACCTCGCCGGTGCTGCCGTCGCCGCCGGCCTCCACGGACAGCCGCACCACCAGGTCGTCGAGGTGCGTGAGCAGTTCGTCGGGCGCCAGGTCTATGTCCGCGAGCGTGCGGACGGCGGTGCGCAGCCGGCCCATGGTGGCGGAGGCCTGGATGCCGTGGCCCACGACGTCCCCGACGACCATGGCCACCCGCATCCCCGACAGCGGGATCACGTCGAACCAGTCGCCGCCCACCCCGGCGCGCGCGGCCGGCAGGTAGCGCGAGGCGGCGTCCACGGCGGCGGTGCGCGGCAGCGAGCGGGGCAGCAGGCTGCGCTGCAGGGCGAGGGCGGTCTCGCGCTCGCGGGAGAAGCGGCGGGCGTTGTCGATGCAGACGGCGGCCCGCGTGGTGATCTCCTCCGCCAGCAGCACGTCGTCGGCGGTGAACGGGTCCGGCCGCCGGAAGCGGGTGAGGACCGCGACGCCCAGGGTCAGTCCGCGGGCCTGGACCGGCACGGACATCGTGGAGTGGATGCCGTACTCCCTGACCTGGTCGGCCCGTGCCTTGTGCCAGCTGAGCCACTGGTCGAGGTCCCCGGCGGACACCGAGGCGACGATCGTGCGGCCCGCCACCAGCGAGTCCGCCTGGGGCGAGCCGGCCGGATAGTGCTCCAGCTGGCCGGGTTTGAGGACCGCCTCGGGCGTACCGGGGTTGACCGAGCCGTGCGCGGCCCGACGCAGGGCGATCGGGGCGCTGAGCCGGGGCGGGGGCTCACCGCCGTGCTCCTGGAGGTCCAGCAGGTCGACGCTGACCAGGTCGGCCAGCGCGGGCACGAAGACGTCCGCCAACTCCTGTGCCGTCCGGGTGACGTCGAGCGTGGTGCCGATGCGCACGCTTGCCTCGTTGACCAGTTGCAGCCGCTCCCGGGCGAGGTAGTTGCCGGTGAAGTCGTGCGCCGCCAGGCACACGCCCCGCACCTGCCCGTCGGCGTCCCGGACCGGAGCCATCCGGGCGAGCCAGGCGTGCGCCGTCCGTTCGCCGCCGGTGCGCATGTACGTCTGGATGTCGGCCGATTGGCCGGAGGCGAGCACCCGCACCATGTCGGCCTCGAGCTGTTCGCTCTCCGGTCTGCCGCCGATCTCGGACAGCCGCAGCCCCTGGATGCGCTCCTCGGGCAGGCCGATGACCTCGGCCATGGCGTCGTTGATCCGGCGCAGCCGCAGCCGCTCGTCGTAGACGGCCACGGCACAGGGTGACTGGACGAGCGCGGCGGTGGCGAGCGGGTCGTCCGCGGAGGGCGGGCCGCCGCCCTCCAGCGGGCTGAAGACGTGCCAGCGGCCGGGGCGGCCGTCCTCCGGCGAGCGGTGGTGTGCGACCACCCAGCGGGACACCTCGCGTCCGTCCCGGTGGCGCAGGGTGAGGGTGCCGTGCCAGCGAAGTCCGTCGGGCGGCAACGGGGCGTCCGTGTCCCCGTCGGCCAGCAGGCGGCGCGCCGGCCGGCCCACGACGTCGCCGGCCGGCCAGCCCAGCAGTCGTTCGGCGCCCGCGTTCCAGGAGACCAGCGTGCCGGAGTCGTCGACGACGACCCGCGCCGTCGCGGCCTCGTCGAACGGATACTCCGGGTTCATCGTCGCCACTCCATCGCGAACACTCACAGTGAACCGCCGGGTCACTTGAGTTCCAGCCTAGTCCGTCGGGGTGTGCCGCGGACGGGAACCCCCAGAGGGCGCGCGGCACGGCGGTCAAGGGGGAAATCCGGCCGTTGTGGCCCCTGAGGCAGAACGATGTTCCCGCACCCTTGACGGCCGTAAGTGGCACACCGTCAGAATCTGTTTGTTCACGATCAGTTGTGAGTACTTCTGGGCCCTGATGAGGGAGAGCCGCCATGACGGTCACTCGCAGATCCGTTCTGATCGCCTCGGCCGCCGCGCCCGCGGCCGGAGCGCTCCTGGCCACCCCGGCCGCCCGGGCCGCGGAGGCCGCCGGGGGCGCGGTCGGCCGTCACACGGTCGCCCTGCGCGACGGCTGGCGCTTCGCGCTGGTCAACCCCGGCGGCATCACCGACCCGACGGGCGCCTTTGCGAACGCCGCCGACCCCGGCTACGACGACTCGGCCTGGCGCGAGGTGGCCGTCCCGCACGACTGGAGCATCGAGCAGACCCCCACCACCGAGAACGGCACCACCAGCGGTACCGGCTTCTTCCCCGGCGGCCTCGGCTGGTACCGCCTCGCCTTCACCCTGCCGCCCGCCTTCACCGGCCGGCGGATCTCGGTTGAGTTCGACGGTGTCTACATGGACTCCTACGTCTACTGCAACGGAACCCAGATCGGCCACCACCCCTACGGGTACACCGGCTTCGCGTTCGACCTGACCGACGTCGCGCACACCGACGGCAGAACGGAGAACGTGCTCGCGGTCAAGGTGCAGAACCAGCTGCCCAGCAGCCGCTGGTACTCGGGGAGCGGCATCTACCGCGACGCCCGCCTGGTCGTCACCGAACCGGTGCACGTGGCGCGCTGGGGCACCTACGTCACCACACCGGACGTCACCGCCGAGCGGGCCGTCGTCAGAGTGCGGACCTCGGTGGTGAACGAGTCCGGTGCCGCGAGCCAGGTCGAGGTCCGGTCCGTCGTGAAGGACCCGGGGGGCCGTACGGTGGCCCGCGCGGCCACCACCGTCGCCGTCACCGGCACGGCGGACGAGACCCACGAACTCACCGTCGCGAAGCCCGGGCTGTGGGACATCGCGACCCCGGAGCACCGCCACACCCTGGAGACCGAACTGCGGGTCGACGGCCGGACGGTCGACACGTACCGCACCACCTTCGGCATCCGCAGCTACCGCTTCGACCCCGACGAGGGCTTCTCCCTCAACGGCACCCACACCAAGATCAAGGGCGTCGACCTCCACCACGACCAGGGCGCCCTCGGTTCCGCGATCAGCCTCGACGCGGTGCGCCGGCAGCTGACCATCATGAAGTCGATGGGCGTCAACGCCTTCCGCACGTCCCACAACCCGCCCTCGCCGCAGATCGTCCAGGTCTGCGAGGAACTGGGCATCGTGATGATGGTCGAGGCCTTCGACTGCTGGAGGACCGGCAAGACGAAGTACGACTACGGCCGCTTCTTCGACGAGTGGTGCGAGAAGGACGCCACCGAGATGGTCCTCGCGCACCGCAACTCACCGGCCGTGGTGCTGTGGTCCATCGGCAACGAGATCCCCGACTCCACCTCCACGGCGGGCCTCGCCATGGCGGACCGGATCATCGGCGCCATCAAGGCGGCCGACGACACGCGGCCGCTCGTCATCGGCTCGAACAAGTACCACGGTGTGCCGGCCACCGGCTCCCCGGCCGACCTGATGCTCGCCAAGCTGGACGGCCTGGGCCTCAACTACAACACCGCCAAGTCGGTGGACGCCCTGCACGCCAAGTACCCGAAGCTGTTCCTGTTCGAGTCGGAGTCCTCCTCGGAGACCTCCACCCGCGGCACCTACCAGGAGCCCGAGCACCTGAACACCGGGGAGAACCACACGCCCGGGAAGCGGGAGGTCTCGTCCTACGACAACAACCTCGCCTCCTGGACCATGAGCGGCGAGTACGGCCACAAGAAGGACCGGGACCGCAAGTGGTTCGCCGGGCAGTTCCTGTGGTCCGGCATCGACTACATCGGCGAGCCGACGCCGTACGACGTCTTCCCGGTGAAGGCCTCCTTCTTCGGCGCGGTCGACACGGCCGGCTTCCCCAAGGACATGTACCACCTGTTCCGGAGCCAGTGGACCGGCGAACCCATGGTCCACCTGCTGCCGATGAGCTGGAACCACGAGCAGGGCGACATCATCGAGGTGTGGGCCTACTCCAACGTGCAGTCCGTCGAACTCTTCCTCAACGGCAAGTCCCTGGGCACCCGCAGCTTCGACACCAAGACGACCACCGACGGCCGCACCTACCTGGAGACCACCGAGGCGACCGGCGACGACAAGACCTTCACCAGCGGCCCCTACCCGGGCAGTTACACCAGCCCCAACGGCAGCGCGGGCAAGCTCCACCTGACGTGGAAAGTGCCCTACGTTCCCGGCGAGTTGAAGGCGGTGGCACGGCAGAACGGCAGGACGGTGGCCACTGACGTGCTGCGTACGGCGGGCGAGCCGCATGCCGTACGGCTCACCGCCGACCGCGAGGCGCTCGCGGCGGACGGGCGTTCACTCGTGTTCGTGACCGCGGACGTCGTCGACGCGCACGGAGTGGTGGTGCCGGACGCAGGTCACCTGATCACCTTCGACGTGAAGGGCGGCTCGCTGGCCGGGGTGGACAACGGCCGTGAGGAGAGTGCCGAGCGTTACCAGGCCACCACGCGCACGGCCTTCCACGGCAAGGCTCTCGCGATCGTGCGCTCCGGGACCAGGCCCGGCGGCCTGAAGGTGACGGCCCGCGCGGAGGGGCTCAGGACGGGTACGGCGACCGTGCGGACCACACCGGCCCGCTCGGTGGCGGCCACAGCGCCCACGGCATTCCGGCCCGAGCACCCGGCAGCCACCGGATATCCCCTCGCCGACGCCAGTTACTCCGGCCGCTCGGACACCCTGCCCGCCGCGATGCTCGACGGCGACCCCGCCACCGGGTGGTCCAACGCCTTCGTCAAGTCGGCCACCGCCCTGCTGCCCGCCTTCAGCGGCGCCCGTCCGCAGGACTGGGTCTCCGTGGACTTCGGACGCCGCCGGTCCTTCGACCGCCTCGAGGTCTCCTTCACCGTCGACGCCACCCACAGCCTGCCCGCGTCCGTCCAGGTGGCCGCCTGGAACGGCCGCGCGTACGTACCGGTCACGGGCCTCGCGGTCGACTGGGCGACCTCCTCGGACGCGCCGACCGTCGTCACCTTCGACGCGATCAGCGGCTCCCGGCTGCGGCTGACGCTGACCAGCGCCCACCCCGGCCAGGCCGTGGGGGCGGTGCGGATCAGCAAGCTGGAGGTGCCGGCCGGCTGAGTGGGCCCCGACGGTCCGTTGACGGGGCGGGGTGTCAGGGCACGACTCACTCCGCCTCCTCGTCCCTGCGTACATGGGTGAGCTTGTCGGGGTTTGTGACGATGTACACGTCGCTGACCCGGTCGCCCTCGGGCGTGAGGTCCATGACCATGACGGCGTACGGAGACTCCCCCTGGAACAGCACCGCGGCCTCGTCCCCGTTGACCCGGCGGTAGCGCAGGTCGAGATCCCGGGGGCCGCGCTCCCCGCTCGCGAAGGAGGCGATGAGACGGACCGCCTTGTCCCGCCCCCGCACCGGCTTGAGAACCGCGGGCCTGCGCCGGCCGCCCCCGTCCGTCCACACCGTGACGTCCGGCGCGAGGATCTCCAGCAGCTCGGCGATGTCCCCGCCGAGCGCGGCCCGAACGAACCGCTCGGTCGCCTCCCGCCGTACCCGCGGGTGCGCCCGGTACAGCGGCCGGCGGGCGTGCACATGGCCTCGCGCACGGTGTGCGAGCTGTCGTACGGCGGCCGGGGTGCGGTCGAGGATCTCCGCGATCTCGGTGTGGGGGTACCCGAACACCTCGGCCAGCACGAACACCGCGCGTTCCAGAGGTGTCAGCGACTCCAGGACGACCAGCATCGCCAGCGACACGGACTCCGTGCGCAGCGCCGGACCGTCGGCGCCGTCGCCGTCCGCGACCAGGGGCTCGGGCAGCCAGGGGCCGACGTAGGTCTCCCGGCGGCGGCTGACGGCGGCCCGGCGTTGCAGGGCGTGGTTGACGGCGATGCGGACCAGGTAGGCGCGTGGGTGGGCGATGCCCTCGGCGCCCCGGCCGGCCCACGACAGCCACGTCTCCTGCAGCACGTCCTCGGTGTCGGCGACGCTGCCGAGCATGTTGTAGACCAGGCCGAACAGCAGCTCGCGATGGCCGATGAAGACATCGGTCGCCTCGTCTCCAGAACGGTCGGACATAGGTGGGCCTCCCCGTCGGTGCACTCACCACTCCGACCCGGACGAGGGCCCGAATGTGACAGCGGGCCGGGCATCTGTGACGCAGGTCACAGCGAGTGTCGTTGGGTGTGAGTCCCACAGGTCGGCGTTTAGGACGCGTCGTGGAAGACGAGGCCCAGGGTGTGCCGGTGGCCGGAGCGCACGGTGCTCACCCCGTGCCGCATCGCGCCGGCCGACCAGCCCCGCCGGGTGCGCACCGGGCGGTCCCGGGTGGTGAAGACCAGCCCGTGGCCCTGCCGCAGGGCGGTCGCGGTGCCCCGGGACTGGGCCCTGGGCCGCTGCTCGATCATCAGGAACTCCCCGCCCGTGTAGTCGGTGCCGTACGCGTCGAGTCCGAAGACCACCTGGAGCGGGAAGACCAGCTCGCCGAAGACGTCCCGGTGCAGCGCGTTCCAGTCGCCCTCTCCGTAGTGCAGCAGGATCTGCGCCGACCGGTCCTGCCCGGCCGTGTGACACCTCCGCAGCCACTCCTCCAGCGAGTCGGGCCAGGGCGCCGGGCGGCCGAGCCGGGCCGCCCAGTCCCGGGCGACGGGCAGCAGCCGCGGGTACAGCGCGGCGCGCAGGGCGGCCACCGGGGCCGGCAGGTCGTGGGTGAAGTAGCGGTACTCGCCGGAGCCGAACCGGTGCCTCGCCAGGTCGACCGTGGTCCGGAACAGCTCCGGCTTCTCGTGCAACGCGGTCAGCTCCCGGCACTCCGCCGGCGTCAGCAGCCGCCCGGTCGGCGCGCTGCCGTGCACGTCCAGCTCGGCGGCGAGCCCCGCCCAGTCGGTCTCGGCGACCCGCTTGCGTGCCTCGGCCTCGGTGAACGTCATGCATCCAGTCTGCCGCGCAGCACCTGCCGCGACCGGCGGGAATCGGACGCGGTCCTCGGGGTCCGCGACCGTCCCGGAGGTACCGTCCCAGAGATGCTGTGAGCAGCGAGTATTTACGCGTAAGTACCCCGGAGGTACCGTGAAGGCATGCCAGCCCTGAATGTGGAGTTCAGCGATCGTGAACTCGAGGACCTGCGGCAGATCGCCAAGGAACGCGGTACGTCCATGAAGGCACTCGTGCGCGAGGCCGCCGCGGCCGACATAGCCCGGCACCGGGCACTGCAGGAAGGGGCGGAGGCGTTCCGCCGCTTCTTCGCGTCCCACGCCGACGAATTCGCGGCCGCCTTCCCCGACGACGAACCAGCCGGCGCGCACGAGGGGCGGGTCGCCTGACCGATGGCCGTCATCCATATCGACGTGCCCTGGCTGCTCCAGCGCCACGAAGAGGTCCTGCCGGACCAGCCCACCGTCAACGACTTCTCCGCGCTGGTCGCCGCCGTCGCCCGGCACCGCGTCGACCCGCCCCGCCTCGGCGTGGACTCCGACCCGGCCTGGCGGGCCGCCGCCCTCCTGCACACCCTCGCGCTGCTCAGGCCGCTGCCCTCGGCCAACGCCCGCTTCGCCTGTTCGACCGCCGTGGCGTACATGTTCGTCAGCGGCGTCGGCATCGACCCGCCCTACGGCGCCCTCGTCGACCTCGCCCGCGACCTGATCGACGGCAAGACCGACGTCTACGGAGCGGCGGACCGGCTGCGCTCCTGGCAGATCTGACCTCCCTGCGGCGCCGGCCGCCGGGCAGCTTTCGGGGCCGCCGACCCAGGGCGGGAGGAACAGGGTCGGCGGCCCGTTCGGCGCAGGAGTGCCGCCGTCCTGCGCGGGGCCTTTCGAGAAGGGCCGCCACCAGTGCACTACGGGGTGGTGCGCGCGGGGAGCGTGCGCGGCGCTCCGGCGCGTGCGCCTGTTTCACACGGGGCGCAGGGAATGAGGAAAGCTCTGGCGGGGGAAGGGGAGTTGCAGCCGCCTCTGGCCAGGTTTCAAAGATGCTCATGTTGCTCAAGTGCCTTGTTGGTCATCAGTGTGGTGTGCAAGGGTTGACCATCCGTGCGGGGGGAGGGCCGGGACGCGTTCGCCTGTGAAATGGGGAGCCGGGTGGACGGCCGTACCGGAATTCACGCTCCTCGCGCCAGCCGTCAAGAGGTGTGCAGCAACAGGGGGCCTTTCGGCGGCCACAACTCGTGTGTGTGACCCGTGCGCGTGGGAAGGAATCCGCTCAGTGCCCACCCCCCACCCCCCTCGTCCGCCCTATCCGCCCGCCGGCGGGGTTCCCGGTGAATCCGACGGGAACGTCGCCGCCCGGCTCCGCGGCCGCCCAGACGGTGAGGTCGCCCAGTCCGTCGCGCTGCTCATGACACGGCACTGGCAGGCGGCCCGCGACTACGCGGCCATCTGTCTCGCCTCCCAGGCCGAGCCCGTCTCCATGGTGACCTCGGCCGCCTTCCACCAGGTACTGGACCGGCTGGCCCTGGGCGAGTCGGCCGTCGCCCTGCGTCCCCGGCTCCTGGTGGCCGTCCGCGACACCGTCCGGGTGTGGTCGTCGGGGGACCGGATATCCGCGGTGCTGCCGGAGTTACTGAAACCCGCGGGGGCGCGCGGCATGCGCAACGCGAAGTCCATGACCCCCGAGAATCGCAAACTCGCCGAACGCTCATTCCTGGCGCTTCCGGGACTCGCCCGGTGTCTGCTCTGGCACACCGAGGTGGAGGCGGAGTCGATATCCGTTCCCGCCGGTCTGCTGGGCATGGACAGCGACACCGCGTCGGCCGCGCTCGAACAGGCGCGTGAAAAATTCCGTGAGGGTTGTGTACATGCCCATCGGGAACTCGCGCCGAGCAAGGATTGCCGCTTCTACAACCGCCTCCTCGATGTTCCGATTCGCCGGGGCGGGGCCCTGCTGCCCGATGTGCAGCAGCATCTGACCGAGTGCCGCTATTGTCGTTTCGCCGCCGAACAACTGAGTCATTTCGAGGGCGGGTTGGGCGTTCTGCTGGCCGAGTCGGTGCTCGGCTGGGGCGCCCGCCGCTATCTCGAGTCCCGTCCGGGACGGGCGGGCCAAAGCGAGCGGCCCCGCGGCCCGCGTGGCTCCGCCCGGCACGGCGGCGGCCGCCCGCGCATCCTGCCCCGCATCCCGCTGCCCGGCCGCGGTGCCCCGGGCGTGCTGCGGAACTCGCGTGCGCTGCTGACCGGGGTGGGCGTGGCCTCCGCCGGGCTGATCGCCACCGTCGTGGTCGCCGGCCTGTGGTCCCATGACGACGGCGTCGACCCGGCCGCCTCCACCAGCGCGAGCGCCGGCTCGGCACCCGGCACGGGTTCCCGGTCCTCGCCCGGCACCGCCCAACTGCCGAGCTTCCCCGGGGTGTCGAGGCTGCGCAACGCCGCCGCCGGCCTGTGCCTCGACATCAAGGGCGCGGCGAAGGCCGGCGCCGGGACGGACCTCGCGGCGTGCTCGAGTGCGCCGACCCAGCGGTGGTCGTACGGCAGTGACGGGTTGCTGCGCAGCGCTGCGGCGCCCGCGTTGTGCCTCGACTCGCATGTGGACGCCGGTGTCGTGGTTCTCGGCGCGTGCAGGAGCGGTGGTGACGTGCGCTACGACCTCACGGTGCAGGGGGAGTTGCTGCCCCGGTGGGACGAACAGCTCGCGCTGGCCACGACCACGCAGGCGCCGGGGGCCGACATCGTCGTCAAGGTCCGCGACGGCTCAGACGCCCAGCGGTGGCTGACCGATCCGACGACCACGGCGAGCCCGGGCTCGCTCTCGGTCACCGGACCGCAGCTGCCGGCGGTACGGCCGGCCGAGCTGTCGCAGGAGCGGGCGTAGCACCCCGTTGCTCAGCAGTGGTCACACGGGCGCCTCGACGAGGTCGGCGGCGGAGAGGCCGGCGGGCGTGGCGTGTCCGGACAGGGCGAGGGTCAGGTCGAACTCGGCGAGCAGGCAGCGGATGACGTGCTCCACGCCCGCCTGACCGTCCAGGCCCAGCCCGTAGACGTACGGCCGTCCGAGCAGGACGGCCTGTGCACCGAGCGCGAGCGCCTTGAAGACGTCGTCGCCGGTGCGGACGCCGCTGTCGAACAGCACGGTGAGCCGGTCGCCGACCGCCTCGGCCACCCGGGGCAGCGCGTCGGCGGCGGCCACGGAGCCGGCCACCTGGCGGCCGCCGTGGTTGGAGACCACCACACCGTCCAGGCCGGCGTCGGCGGCCAGCCGGGCGTCGTCCGGGTGCAGGATGCCCTTGAGGACGATCGGGCCGTCCCAGTTCTCCCGCAGGAACGCCAGATCCGGCCAGCTCTTCGCGGGGTCCGCGAACAAGCCGACGAAGTGCAGTACGGCCGCGTTGGGATCCTCGGCCACCGGCTTGGCCAGGCCCGCCTGGAAGGCCGGGTCGGAGAAGTAGTTGGCGGTGCCCACGCCGTGCAGGAACGGCAGATAGGCCTGGTCGAGGTCGCGCGGACGCCAGGCCAGCATCGGCGTGTCGAGCGTGACGACCAGCGCCGTGAACCCGGCCGCCTTCGCCCGGTTCAGGAAACTGCGGGCGACCTCGACGTCCTTCGGCCAGTACAGCTGGAACCAGCGCTCGGCGTCCCCCATGGCCTCGGCCACCTGCTCCATCGGCGTGCTGGACGCCGAGGACAGGATGTACGGCACGCCCTGCGCGGCGGCGGCGCGGGCGGCCGCCGGCTCGGCGTCCGGGTGCATGATCGACAGCACGCCGACCGGCGCCAGGGCCAGCGGCGCGGGCAGGGCACGGCCCAAAACCTGAACCGACAGGTCACGCTCGCTCACGTCCCGCAGCATCCGCGGCACGATCCGGCGGCGCTCCAGTGCCGCCCGGTTCGCGCGTGCCGTACTGCCGTCGCCGGCGCTGCCCGCCACATAGCCGACGGGTCCCGGGCCGAGCCGCCGCTCGGTCAGCTCCTCGAGGCGGGTCAGGTCGGTGGGCAGCCGCGGTACCGTGCCCGACAACCCGCTGAGGTAGATCTCGTACTGGAAGTCCGCCCAGTGCTTCGCCATGGGAAGGTCCCGTCTCCCGTCGCTGAGAACGCGGTGCACCCCGACGATACTGGCGAGTAGACGCAGGTCCGTGCGTGGGACCCGCGCAGCGCCCCGTCACACCTCACCGGTCGGCGCGTCCGCCGGTTCCGCGTCTTCTGCGTCTTCTGCGTCGGGACCCTGCGCCCGTACCCGCTGGACGTGCTCCAGGGACTCCCGCAGTTCGGTGAGCCAGTCGTCGGTGTGCCGCTGGACGAGCCGTACGCACCAGGCGAGGGCGTCGCTGCGGCTGCGGGCGACCCCGCCCGCGATGAGGGTGTCGAGGACCTGGCGCTCGGGCTGCCGCAGCCTGGTCATCACCGGCGCGGCGACGTGGGTGAACAGTGCGCGCTCGTCCCCGCACACCACACCCCAGCTGACCTTGCGGCGGAACCGGTGCTCGGCCTCGCGGGCCACCTCGATCCGGGCCTCCCGGGTCCGCTCGCGGAACTCCTGGATCCGGCCCTGGGTCGCCGCCTCCCGCTCGGTGGCCGAGGCGTCCTCGGCCAGCCGGGGCTCCGGGATGCGACCGATGACGGTGATCTCCTCGCGGTCGACCGTGACCTCGGCCAGCTCCTCGAAGACGTCGTCGGGAAGGCGGCCGGTGAGCCAGCCGCGCAGTTTCTCCTGCTGCTCTGTCGTAATCATGTAATCACCATTACTCGCTCGCTTCCTGAATACAAGGGGAGATCCAGGAGTCAGCCGAGAGCTCAATCGGAATGTTTCAGGCCGATTAACAAGGTGGTCGAAACCGGCCACTGGACTGCTTCGGGCGATCAAGAACCGCGCAGTTCCGGGGTTCGGCTGGTCGGATGACGTGACTTCACGCCACTGATTCAACACGCAAGGTTACTGAAACGCGTGGGGTCGAGGTGAGTTTCCGCGACGGAGTCGGCAGACTCGCGCTCGCCGGTCCGGCACCGACCAGTGGCGGCCCGGCCCACCCTCGAATCCAGCGGAAGGATGCACACAATGCGGAACACCGCGCGCTGGGCGGCGACCCTCGCCCTGACGGCCACCGCCGTCTGCGGCCCCCTGACCGGAGCCGCCCTCGCCGCCCCGGCCACCGCCCCCGCCTCGCTCTACGCCCCCTCGGCCCTGGTGCTGACCATCGCCCACGGCGAGAGCGCCGCCACCGCGACACCGCAACGCGCGGTCACCCTGAACTGCGCCCCCACGCCCTCCGGCACCCATCCGGCCCCCGCCCTGGCGTGCGCCGAACTGCGCGCCGCGGGCGGCCTCGACGCCCTGGCGCCCGGGGACGACGTGCTGTGCACCAAGCAGTACGACCCGGTCGTCGTCACGGCCGACGGCGTCTGGCAGGGCGAGCGGGTCTCCTACGAGCACACCTTCGCCAACCAGTGCGTGAAGGACGCCTACGGCACCGGCGTCTTCGCGTTCTGAGGGACCGGGATCGCGCGGACCCCGGGCACGCGTGACGAGGCCTGCGGATGGGGAGTGCGAGCCTCCCGTCGCGGGGTACCCAGCGATCTCGTACCGGAGGTCGGCAGGGCGGAGTGGGGCCGCCCGCCGACCTCCGGGATCACCGCCGCCCCTCCCCGGGCATCCCGGGGAGGGGCGGAAAGCGTTTCAGCAGGCCCGTGCCGGTCAGCAGCCGGCGGATGCGCGGTGCGTCGCAGACCAGGCGCAGCCGGCCGCCCCGCTCGCCGGCCCGGGTCTCGGCCCGGCACAGCACGCGCAGGCCGGAGCAGTCGAAGAAGTCGACGTACCGCAGGTCGACCAGCACGTCTGGCAGGGGGTCGGCGGTCGCCGCGTGGAGGTGTTCCGCGACGAACCCGGCGGTGGCCAGGTCGATCTCGCCGGTGACCTCGACCACGGTGAACCGGCCCACCCTCCGCGTGCGGGCATACGGGTTCGCCGCCGGCGTCTCGCAGGCGTGGTCGTCCGCATCCGGGGTCATGGCCGCTCCACCGTGGCAAGGGGCGCATTCGGTCTCGGTAGTTACCCCGGCGGACCGCCGAGCATCCCTGTGGCGCGACGCGCAAGATCTGTTTCACTCGACCTGGTGAATGCAGTCGCTTTCGCTTGACAATTGGTCAGCCTGAACCATCAAGTGCGTTCACGGTGGCTGGTGTCGCACCACGGGAAGCGGCGGCTGCGGCGGCAGGTGCACAGCGCGACCTGGAAACGGTCGGACGAGACCGTGCGGCCGTCCTCCAGTTCCACCTCGACGGGACCCTCCACGAGCAGCGGGCCCCGGCGCTGGACCTTGATGCGGCGCGGGCTGTCAGCGGGGGAGTTCGGCACGGACGATCACCAGCTCTTCCTTCTCGTCGTCGGCGGCCAGCAGACCGCGCTCCCGCAGCCACCCCTCCCGGCCCCGCAGCACCGGGCCGAGGGCGATCCGACGCCGCCCGGTCACGGACGCCTTGAGTCCCGCGGCACGCAGGTGGTCGAGGGTCCGGTCGGGGCCGCTGAGCGCGGAGTGGACCATCAGCAGCACCCCGCCGGGACGCAGCAGGCCCGGCGCCTCGCGGCAGATCCGGTCGAGCACCAGCCGGCCGTCCCCGCCCGCGTCCCACGCCCGGGCCGCACCGCGCGGCCGAGCACCGTCGGTCGGTGCCGGCACATAGGGCGGGTTGGACAGGATCAGGTCGAAGGACTGACCGCGCACCGGCGTGAACAGGTTCCCGCGCCGGATCCGCAGCGGCAAGCCTGCCAGCAGGGCGTTCACGCGTGCGGTGCACACCGCCCGCCACGACACGTCCACCGCGGTCACCCGGGTGCCGCGGCGCGCGGCCGCCAGCGCCAGCGCACCCGTCCCGGTGCCCACGTCGAGCACGGCCGCACCGGGCTGCAGCGGTTCCTCGGACAGGGCGCCGACGAGGAGATCGGTGTCTTCCTGCGGGGCGTACACACCCGGCGGTACCAGTGGATTCACCTGACTCAGGTACCCCGGCCTTCACGAAATAAGGGAGATTTCCCCAAGATCGGGCGTCCGCAGCGAGGACCTGCCCGCCCGCCAGTCGCCGAGCAGCCGGGCGGCGAACCGGTCCTCGACGTATCCGGTGGCGTCGATGCCGAACGCGACGTACGGCGCCAGATGGGGCTCCTCGGCCAGCAGTCCGCCGATGACGTCGTGCCGGACGACCTGTTCGTGGACGGCGTCGGCCTCCACGTGCTCGTCGTAGAAGTGCTCGGCGGCGGCACCGGCGCCGGTGCGCCGCATCGCCTCGGCCAGTCGCCGGGAGCCGGGCGAGGAGGTGATCTCGACGGCGGCGAAGTGGCCCACCAGCGCTCCCCGCAGGGCCCGGTGCAGACCGAACAGGGACATCAGGTTGACCGTGACCAGCATCTCGGCGCTCGCCGCGTCGAGATACCTGCCGTACGTCGTGTCCAGTCCGAGGTCCGTCATCAGGTCGGCGAACAGCCGGGCGTGCACCCTGTCGGCGCGTCCCCCGCCGAACTCGTCGAACTCCACCGCGGCCATGCCCGCCTTGGCGCGCCCCACCAGCCTGGGCAGCGCCCACGCGTGCGGGTCGGCCTCCTTGAGGTGGTACAGCGACCGCTGCGCCGCGTACTCCCGCAGCTGCCACAACTCGCCCTCGGCGGACAGGAAATGGCTGACCCCCTCACCCTGCACGGGCTCGACGAGCAGCTCGGCGAGCGCGTCCTCGACGCTGTCGTGGACAGGGGTGTCCGCGCGCAGCGCGCTGAGGAACCGATGCTCCAGAGCCGCCCGGACCCGCAGCAGCTCGGGGTCCCACTCGTGCTCCGACGGCACGCCCGCGAACCCGCGGTAGTGCAGCTCGTAGCAGAGGTACAACGCAAGCTGCAGGTCGCTCCCGTAGGCCCCGGCCGCCGCGACCACCTCCGGCCGCGGCAGCGGACCGGCACCCATCAGATACTCCTTCACCGCGGCCGAGACCGGTCCCCGGGGAGTGGGCAGAACCGGCTCTTCGTCGTCGTGCCTCATGGGAGCCGAGTACCCGGTCGGGGACGTGCACAACGCGCTGAATGGGCGTTCAGCTCGTGGCACTGGCGATGCGCAGGGGTACGGGATTCGGGGGCGGGGCCTCGTTGAGGCGGTTGATCTCCGCCCACCACGAGGGTCCGTCCTCGATGTGGCGCAGCAGCACGCCCTCCCGGATGGCCCACGGACACACGCTGACCGTCTTGAGACCGGTCAGCTTCATCGCCGTGTGCCCCACCACGGCGCCGGCGAGGCTCTGCGCGGCGCGCGGTGCGGAGATCCCGGGCAAGCGGGCGCGTTCCGCGGCGGGCAGCGCCGCCAGCCGCTCGATCGCCGCGCGCAGGTCCGCGCGGTGCAACTGGCGCTCCATGAACGGCCCGTGCCGCCCCGGCGCCGCCCCGCACAGCCGCCCCAGCTGCTGGAACGTACGGGAGGTGGCCACGGCGGTGCGCGGCCCCTCCCAGCGGATCCGCGCCGCCACGTCCCGCAGCTGATGGCGGACCTTGCGGCGCAGCCCCCGCAACTGTTCCGGCGTCGGCGGATCGGCCTCCTGGAGGAACTCGTGGGTCAGCCGGCCCGCGCCGAGCGGCAGCGAGGCCACGAAGTCCGGCAACCGGCCCCGCCCGAAGGCCACTTCGAGGGAACCGCCGCCGATGTCCAGCAGGGCGAGCGGTCCCGACCGCCACCCCATCCAGCGCCGGGCCCCGAGGAAGGTGAGCTCCGCCTCCACCTCACCGGGCAGGGTGCACAGCTCGACCCCGGTGCGCGAGCGGACGGCGCGCAGCACCTCGTGGCGGTTGGGGGCCGCGCGCACCACGGCGGTCGCGAAGGCCACCGGGCCGGCCGCGCCCCACCGGCCCGCGGTCCGGCTCGCCTCGCCGACCGCCGCGACCAGCCGCTCCACGTCCTCCTCGGGGATGTCGCTCCCCGGCCGCACGTGCTCCGACAGCCTCAGCCGCCACTTCGCGGTGTGCACCGGCAGCGGCACACCGCCCTCCGCATCCGCCACCACCAGCCGGACCGTGTTCGACCCCACGTCCACCACGCTGATTCGCATGGCCCGGTGGGTACCCACTTCTGGGCGAACCAACGCTCATCCGTCGCCGCGCCACGGTGTGAACCGAGGCAACCAGCCAGGTACCGCACGCCGGTAACGCTCGTAGTCGGCGCCGAACCGGCGCGTCAGCTCGGGCTCCTCGTACCATCGCACGAACGCCCACATGCCAACGCCCGCGCAGACCCCGTAGCCGAACAGGAGGGGCCGGGCGAGCAGCAGACCCTGGCCGCCGATCGCCGCGAGCACGGCCACGTACATCGGATTGCGCACGTACCGGTAGAGGCCGCCCACCACCAGCTGCCCGGGCGGCGCGAGCGGTGCCGGAGTGCCCAGGCCCTCGATGACGAACCGGACGAAGGCTCCGAGCAGCACGACCGCGCCCGCGGCGAGCGGGAGCAGACCGAGCACCCGCACCGGCAGCCACCAGCCGCCGGTCCGCCAGCCGGTCAGCCACCAGGGCAGCAGCACCACCACGGTGCCGGGCGCGAGGAACAGGAACACGAGACTTCCGAAGGCCGCCGCAGCTCTGCGCACAAGGGACACCATGCCAGCGCAAAGGGGCCGCCGTCTCCCTCGCAGCGGTCCGGCGTCATGCCATCTGGCGCCGGACCAGCTCGTGCAGCCGCCCGCCCGTGTCCGCGAGCAGCTGCGCGGGCGGGCCCTGCTGGGCGACCTTGCCGTCCTCCATGACGATGACGCGGTCGGCGTCCAGGACCGTCGACAGGCGGTGCGCGATGACGACCCGGGTGGCGTTGAGGGCCTTGGTGGACTCGATCACCGTGCGCTGGGTCTCGTTGTCGAGGGCGCTGGTCGCCTCGTCGAAGAACAGGATGCGCGGCCTGCGGATCAGCGCCTGGGCGATCATGAGGCGCTGACGCTGGCCGCCGGAGACGGCGCCGCTGCCCGAGACGATCGTGTGCAGCCCCATCGGCATCCGCTTGATGTCCTCGGCGAGCCCCGCCATCTCGGCCGCCGCCATCGCCTCCTCGGGTGTGTAGGGCTCGGTGCCGCAGATGACGTCCAGGATGGACCCGGTGAACGGCTGCGCGTGCTGGAGCACGACACCGCACTGGCGCCGTACCGCCGACTGGTCGAGGGCGGCGAGGTCCTGGCCGTCGTACAGGACACTGCCCGAGACGGGCTTGTCGAAGCCGATCAGCAGCCTCAGCAGCGTCGACTTGCCGCAGCCGCTGGGGCCGACGATCGCCACGAACTCGCCCGGGCGGATCTCGAACGACACGTCGTCGAGGACCAGTGGCCCGTCGTCCGTGTAGCGGAAGGAGAGCCGGCGTGCCTCGATCGACCCCGTCAGCGGTCCCGGCCGGGTGCTCGCCGTGCGTACCTCGGGTGTCGCCTCGAGGACCGGCCTGATCTCCTCGAACAACGGCAGCGCCGCCACCGCCGACACGAACGCGCCGGTCAGCTGGGTGACCGAGGTCAGCAGCATCGTCACCGAGGTGTTGAAGGTGAGGAAGGAGGCCGCCGACATCGCCCCGCGCGCCGGGCCCGCGAGCAGCATGAACATCAGCAGGGTGCACAGCGGGAGGTACACCGCGCCCATCACCGTGGTGAGGTTCTTGATGCGGCCGACCTTCTGCTGCAGTTCGCGGCTGCGGGCGAACTCCGCGGCCCAGGCCGCGTACGCGTAGTTCTCGGCCGCCGCCACCCGTAGCTTCGGCAGGCCCCGCAGGGTCTGGAAGGCCTGGTTGTTCAGCTTGTTGGAGAGCACGACCAGGCGCCGCTGCCAGCGCACCTGCCAGAGTCCGAGACCCAGGAACGCGCCGGCGATCACGACCAGCATGCCGATCGCCGCCATCGCCATCGAGGTGCTGTACCAGAACAGCAGGCCCAGGTTCATCGCGCCGACGGTCACCGACTGGGCGATCACGGGCCCGATCCCCGCCATCATGCGGCGGATCGCGCTGATCCCCATGGCCGCGCTCGCCAGCTCACCCGTAGAGCGCTCGGTGAAGAACTTCGTCGGCAGCCGCAGCAGCCGGTCCCACACGGCGGGTTGCAGGGTCGCCTCGATACGGCCCTCGAGACGCAGGATGGTGAGGTTCTCCAGCAGCATGAAGGCCGCCGCCACCACACTGGTGACCATCACCGCGAGACAGACCTGCGCGATCAGGTTCGTCTGCGCCCGCGGCACGAACTCGCCCAGCACCTTGCCCGTGGCGATCGGCACCAGCGCCCCGATCGCCACCGTCACCAGACCGCTGACCAGCAGGTTCGACAGATCGCCGCCGGTGCCGCGCATGCTGAAGCGCAGCAGTCGCAGCGGACTGAGCGCCCGGTCGGGCAGCGGCCGGTAGAACATCACCGCGCGCGGCTCGAACTCCTCCGCGTTGGCCTTCTCGATCGGCGTCTCCCGCCCGGAGGAGGGATGCACGGCCACATAGCCGCCGCGCCGCCACAGCAACGCCACCGGCGCACCCGACAGGGCCCGGTGCCCCACCAGCGGACCGACGTTGTCCCGCCACCAGTGCCCGTCCAGGCGTACGGCCCTGGTGCGCACGCGGGAGGCGATGGCCAGGCGCTCCACCGGGTCGAGACGGTCGCTCTCCGTCCCGCTCTGCGCACGCTCCACCAGCGTGATCCCGGCCGCGTCGGCGACCAGCCTGCACGCCGCGTAGGTGGCGTCCGCGTCGGCGGACGTCGTGCGCCTGGCCGAGGAGGAGGACTTGCCGATCGAGGCGAGCAGCGTCTGGTCGGCCTGGGCGCGGACGGCCTCACCGGCCTTGATCCCGGCGGCCGTTCGCGTCTCGTGGGTCCGCTCCAGCTGCTCGATCCAGCGGTCCAGCGTGGTCAGCAGCCGGTACTGCTGGTCGACCATGCTCTGCCAGACCGCCGGGTCCATCAGCAGGTCGGCCGCCGCGTCGGCGCCGTAAAGCGAGCCGTACTGGACACTGCCCGGCGGCACCTGCATCCAGAAGACGTCGTCGTCGGTGATCTCGGTGGCACGCTCGGTGGCCATCGGCGCCTGGAAGAGGACGGACAGACTGCGGCCGACGCCGAGGGCGAGCGCGTACTCCAGCGGGCTGGTCGTCGGCGGAACGTACTGGGGGTTGCCGTACTCGTCGTAGGACCAGGTCTGCGTGTCGGCCGTCTGGTACAGCTCGCGCAGGCCGATGCGGTGCACCACGCAGTCCCGCAAAGGGCGGGCGACCAGGGTGTGCTGGGGGCCCGCGACCGGGCCGAGGACCAGCGATCCGGCCTCCAGCCGGCCGAGGTGGTGCCAGTGGCCCTGCTGCACGGCGTCCACCGCGAACAGGTCCAGGGCGCCGGCCGCGACCAGCCACAGCACCTGCGGGCCCTCCAGGTCGAGCCGGTTCAGGCCCGTGCAGTCGACCCGGGTGCCCAGGGAGCCGAGGGCGCCGAGAACGAGGTCGCCTTCGTGTGCGGTCGTCATCTCATCGCTCCCTGACCAGCGCCGCGTACGCGCCCCCGCGCGTCACCAGGTCCTCGTGCCGCCCGCGTTCCACGATCGTGCCGTGCTGCAGGACCACGATCTCGTCGCTGTCGCGCACGGTGCTCAGCCGGTGCGCGATCACCACGCAGGCGCAGCCCCGCCGGCGCAGGTTGTCCATCACGACCTGCTCGGTCTCCGCGTCCAGCGCGCTGGTCACCTCGTCGAGCACCAGGATGCTGGGCCGGCGCACCAAGGCCCGCGCGATCTCCAGGCGTTGGCGCTGACCACCGGAGAAGTTGCGGCCGTCCTGCTCGACCCTGCTGTGGATGCCGCCGGGGCGGCGCATCACGACGTCGTGGAGTGCCGCGTCCCGCAGCGCCTCCACCACCGCGTCGTCCGGGATGGACGGATCCCACAGCGCCACGTTGTCCCGGACGGAGCCCTCGAAGAGGAAGACCTCCTGGTCGACGAAGGAGACGGAGGCGGCCAGCGCGCCGCGCGGGATGTCGTCCAGTCGCTGTCCGTCGATGCGGATCACGCCGTCCCAGGGGGCGTACAGACCTGAGATCAGCCGGGACACCGTGGACTTGCCGCTGCCCGAGCCGCCGACCAGCGCCACCTGCTGGCCCGGGCCGACCGTGAGGTCGAAGCCGGTGAGCAGCGGCTTGTCGAGCGGGTTGTAGCCGAAGGTGATGTTCTGCAGCTCCACATGGCCGTGCAGGCGGCGCGTGGAGTCGCCGGCGCCGGGACGGCCGTAGAGCGGGTCGGCCTGGAAGTTCTCGACGTCCTTGAGGCGGGCCACGTCGGCGGCGAAGTCCTGGATGCGGCCCGCGACACCGTTGAGCCGGGTGATCGGGGCGGTGAAACGGGTGACCAGCGACTGGAAGGCGACCAGGAGGCCCACCGAGATGCCGCCCTCGACCGCGCGCATACCGCCGACCCACAGGATCACCGCGCTGTTGAGCGAGGCCAGCGTCGGCGCGACCACGCCCAGCCAGGCGCTCGGCACCCCGAGCCGCTGCTGCTCCTCCAGGGTGGTGGCGTGCTGCCCGGCCCATTTGCGGAAGTAGCCGTCCTCACCGCCCGTCGCCTTCATCGTCTCGATCAGCTGCAGGCCGGTGTAGGCGGTGTTGGTGAGCCGGGCGCTGTCCGCGCGCAGCTTGGCCGTGCGGGTGGCGCGCAGCCGGATGACGACCCGCATGGCGACGATGTTCAGCAGCGCCACGCCGATGCCGACGAACGTCAGCTGGGGGTCGTAGGTGTAGAGCAGGATCGCGTAGAGCACGACGACCACGCAGTCCACGCCCGCCGCCGCGAGGTCGCGGGCCAGTGTCTCGGCCACCTGGTCGTTGGACTGCAGCCGCTGTACCAGATCGGCCGGGCTGCGCTGGGCGAAGAACGTCACCGGCAGCCGCAGCAGATGGCGCAGGAAGCGGGCGCTGGAGAGGGTGGAGGAGATGATCCGGCCGTGCAGCAGGTTCGCCTGCTGCAGCCAGGTCAGCAGCACGGTGAGCAGCACACACGCGCCCATCGACGCGAACAGCACGCCCAGCAGCGAGGTCTGGCCGCCGATCAGGAACATGTCGATATAGGTACGGCTGAGCGCCGGCACCGCCGCTCCGACCAGGACGAGGAGCAGGCTCGCCAGCACCGCGGCCGGCATGGTGCCCGCCGTGCCGCGCAGCCGGGCGGGCATCGCGCCCAGGATGCCGGGCTTGCGGCCGCCCTTGGTGAAGCCCTCGCCGGGCTCCATCACCAGCACCACACCGGTGAAGCTGCCGTCGAAGTCCTCCATGGGCACGAAACGCCGGCCCTTGCCGGGGTCGTTGATGTACACCCCGCGCCGGCCGAAGCGGCGCCCCATGCCGTCGTAGACGACGTAGTGGTTGAACTCCCAGAACAGTACGGCCGGCGTCCTCACCTCGGCGAGGGCGGCCGTGTCCATCTGCATGCCCTTGGCCGTCAGTCCGTAACTGCGGGCCGCCTTCAGGAGGTTGCTCGCGCGCGAGCCGTCGCGGGAGACACCGCAGGCGATGCGCAGCTCCTCCAGCGGGACGTGCTTGCCGTAGTGGCCGAGCACCATGGCGAGGGAGGCGGCGCCGCACTCCACGGCCTCCATCTGCAGGACCGTCGGCGTACGGACGGTCCTCACCTTCCCCGTGGGGACGGGACGCTTGGGCGCAGCGGCGCGGCGTCTGCTCCGGGTCTCCTGTGCGGTGCTCACGGCAGCAGCCAATCGACGGGACGCTGATCGGCCAGCCGGATCGAACCCGAGGCCAGGGTCATGGAGGTGAGAGGGAACGGCGGCCCGTCCTTGGACGACCACCGGTAGCCGCTCCTGGTGCCCGACGACTTGTCGAGCTCCACCAGGACGGCCACCGGGCGGCCCTTCTTGGTGAACTGCTCGCCCAGTTGGCTGTCCCCGAGGAACGCCGCGATCTGCTGCGCCGACTCCGCCGAGCGGTCCACCGACTTCACCTGACCGCGCAGCACGCCGTACGTCTGCGTCGGCACGGAGGAGACGGTGAGGTCGACCTTGGCGTCGGCGGGAATGGAAGCCGCGTTCTCGGCCGGCACGTACACCGTCGCGTACAGCGGATCGGAGGCGTGGGCGACCTTCTCGACGGCGGCGACGTTCGCGCCGGTCTGGATGATCTGGCCGATGGTGGCGGCGAGCGCGGTGATCCGGCCCGCGGCGACCGTGCGCACGACGGTGTCGCCCCGGCTCGTACGGACCTTCAGGACGGGAGAGTTGGCGGGCAGGCGCTCGCCCTGCTGGGCGAGAACCGCGGTGACCTGGCCGGCGACCGGGCTCTGCAGGACGTAACTGCCCTGACCGTGGGTGAGGACGGCGGGCGCGCTGATCGTGGAGGCCACCGAGCCGGTCACCGCCCACACCGAGGCGGCCGCCACCGCGACGACCGTCACGGACAGCACGAGCCACCCCTGCGGGCGGGCGAAGCGCACCGGAAGGTCGAGCTCCTCCGGTGACTGGAGCTTGGCGAGGGCCTGTTGGCGGAACTGCACGGGACTTTCCCTCACCTGGAAACGAGGAAGGACCGGCTCGCGCGAGCCGGCTGGTTCACGGCAACCGAAGGCCCCGGAGCCTGGTTCGGCTCCGGGACTCGACGATCACAAAAGGTGCGATCAGAGACCGGCGACCAGGTTGGTGACCGGAGCCGTGTTCAGGCCGGTGACACCCTCGACGGTGCCGACGGCCGTGTTGAGCACACCGGAAACCGGGGCGATGCCGTCCACCAGGCCGGTGACGGTGCCGAGGGCGTTCACGGACAGACCGCCGGAGACGTTGTCGAGCTCCGCGTCGGAGATCTCGACGGTCTCAACCTGGGGGGTGGAGTTCATGATGGAACTTCCCTTCATATGGATATCTCACAAGGGGGGAGCGGCCCCCTCTGGGGACAGAGCGACGGCCGCGACCGCGAGCGCCGGGCACCCGTTTCCGGGAACCCTCCGCGGCCCCCGCGGTGCGATGGATCAAAGCACGCGGCGGGTCCGCGCTTCCAATCAACCAACCGCCTCACCAGGCAACTTGCGTCCCTGCGGTACCGATCCGTGCAGGAGTGCGCACCGGTCGGTGGCAGGTTCTTCACATGCCTCACGGCATCGGTGCGTCACAGGGCTTGCTGATCGTCAGGCGAATCCGACACTCCCGCCGCAATGGCGTGGCCCGGTGGACGGGCTTGTGCAGAATCCCCGCGCACGGTGACCTCGTTGCGCATTCGGTGTGCAGATTCTCTGGAGTCGGGATTCGGTCCGGTGTTCAGGACGGAGCGTCGCCGGCCGACCGCGCACCGTGTCAGCCCAGAAGGGCGTAGACGGTGCTCGCGCGTGCCGCGATCCGACCGGAGTCCGCGTCGGTCAGGGTGACGTCCGCGAACGCCATCCGCCGGCCCGGCTTGGTGAGCACCGCCTCGATCAGGACATCAGAACCGGTCACCGCCCGCTGGAACGACGTCGACTGCTGAACGGTCGTCATGGGCCCGTACGCACCGCGCGCCGCGGACACCGCGATCACAGTGGCCGTGTCCGCGGCCGCCATCAGCGCCTGCCCCGAAAGCCCGCCGCCCTCCCGCGCCAGCCGGTCCGACCAGGGCAGACGCAGCACCGCGCGGTCGTCGCCCAGCGCCTGCAGGCGCAGGCCCAGCTCGAGGATTCAAGGGGCGAAGTCGGCGGAGAGGATCTTGTCGGCTTCGCCGGTCGTCATCGTCATATGGGCGATTGTTCCCGGCGTCGCCGCGTCAGCCGAGGGTCATGGCCGATTCGGCATCCGGCAAAGAGAGTTGGCGAACCGCATTGAACGCACCACGAGGCCCGTGCGTACCAACAGCCATCCAGGCGCCAGAACAGAACAGCTGCCGAACGGCGGCACAGACTCCGGTCCCCCCAGGAGGATGAGAAGTTTGAGTCACAAGCGAATTCCGAAGCGCAAGGCCGCGATCGCGGCGGGCAGCGTCGTGGCGCTCGGCGCGGCCGTGATGCTGCTGCCGAACGCCAACGCCTCGCAGGACGGCTCGTCGAACGGCGCCGCCGTCCCCAAGACCCTGAAGGCGACGGACGCCTCGGATCTCGCCGCGCAGCTGCAGACCCTGCTCGGTCAGTCCTTCGCCGGCTCCTACTACGACGCGGCGAGCAAGCAACTGGTCGTCAACGTGGTGTCCGGCAGCAACAACCAGGTGGTCGTCGAGGCGAAGAAGGCCGGCGCCCAGGTGCGTGAGGTCAAGAACAGCCTCGCCTCGTTGAAGTCCGGGGCACAGACCCTGAAGGCCAAGGCGACCATTCCGGGTACGGCTTGGGCGATCGACCCGAAGACCAACAAGCTCGCCGTCACGGCGGACCGCTCGGTGACCGGCGCCAAGTGGGCCAGACTGACCTCGACGGTCAAGAGCCTCGGCGGCGGCATGGCGACGGTGAAGAAGACGTCCGGCAAGTTCAAGACCCTGGTCTCGGGCGGCGACGCCATCTTCGCCCAGGCCCAGGGCGGCACCGTCCGCTGCTCGCTCGGCTTCAACGTCACGGCCAAGGACGGCAGTCCGGCCTTCCTGACGGCCGGTCACTGCGGTGTGGCCGCCAAGCAGTGGTCCGACTCCCAGACGGGCAAGCCCATCGCCACCGTCGACCAGGCCACCTTCCCCGGCAACGGCGACTTCTCCCTGGTCAAGTACGACGACCCCAACACCAAGACCACCAGCGACGTCAACGTCGGCGGCGGCCAGACCGTCCAGATCACCAAGGCAGCGGACGCCACCGTCGGCGAGCAGGTCTTCCGCATGGGCAGCACCACCGGCCTGCACAACGGACAGGTCACCGGCCTGGACGCCACCGTCAACTTCGCGAGCGAGACCGTCCCCGGCGGCACCGACACCGTCACCGGCCTCATACAGACCAACGTCTGCGCCGAGGCCGGCGACAGCGGCGGCTCGCTGTTCACCCAGGACGGCAGCGCGGTCGGCATGACCTCGGGCGGCAGCGGCGACTGCACCGCGGGCGGCGAGACCTTCTTCCAGCCCGTGACCGCGGCCCTCCAGGCCACGGGCGCCACCCTGGGCGACAGTGGCGCGGGCGCGGGCGCGGGTGCGGGCAACCAGGGCGGCTCGGCCTCGGCCGACCCCTCCGCCTCGGCGACCGACGGCACCGGCGCCGGCGGCCAGGCGGGCGGCGGCGCCGCGGTGGGCGGCACGGCCGACCCCTCCGCCGCCGCGACCGACGGCACGGGCGCGGGCAACCAGGGCGCGGGCACGGGCGCGGGCGACCAGTCCGGCGCGGGCACGGGCGCGGGCGACCAGTCCGGCGCGGGTACGGGCGCGGGCGACCAGTCGGGTACCGGCACCGGCGCGCAGTCCGGGGCCGGCGCGAACAACGGTTCGTCGCTCACCCAGACCCGCTGATCGGCCTCACTCGCGGTTCCGGTCGGCAGCGGACGGCCCGGCCCTCCGGCGGGAGGGCCGGGCCGCGTCGTGTCCGCACGAGCCGGAGGGTCGGGCAGCGGCTTTCGGCGCCCCGCACGCCCCCCGTGCCACGGCCGGACGCCCCGTCACGAAGATCCGGTCCGTCGTCCACGAGCGCGCACCGGAGCGCGCTCACCGGTGCGGCACAGACCGCGCGCACCTGAAAAGGCGCACGTCGGCCCGCGGAACGGTGAAGAGCGCCCAGGTACCCCGCCAACCCGCTCCCATGCCACCCCAGTCGATGCGCGCGACAGCGTGCGGGCGCCTCAAGTGCGCCCCCGCGCACCCTGATGGCCGGTTCTTCGCGCCCACGGATGGTCGCGGACGCCAACAATGGGCACGCGCTCAACACCATGGACGAGTCGGACGGAAAGCTGAGGGTGGGCAGTGATCCGGGTACTGCTGGTGCACGACGAGTGTCTGATGCGTTCGGTCCTGGCGGAGTGGCTGCGCCGGGAACCCGACCTGGGAGTGGAGGAGACGACCTGGCGCGGTGCGCCGGGCAGATTACGGGCCGCGCGGCCCGACGTCTGCGCGGCGGACCTGGAGTGCTCGGACACGTACGGCATCCCGCCCCTCGGCGAACTGGGCCGGGGCGGGGCGGAACCGGCCCCGCCGGGGCTCCTGGTGCTGACCAGCGCGAGCCGGCCGGGCCTGTTGAAGCGGGCGGTCGAGGCGGGAGCGCTGGGGTACGTCGACAAGGAGAGCTCGCCGGAGCGTCTCGTGCGCGCGATCCGCAGGGTCGCCGAGGGTAAACGTTTCGTCGACGACTCCCTGGGCTTCGGGTTCCTCAAGGCCGCCCAGATGCCGCTGACCCGGCGCGAGCTCAGCGTGTTATCCCTCGCCGCCGAGGGCGCTTCCGTCGCGGAGATCGCCGGGAGCCTGCACCTGTCCAACGGGACCGTGCGCAACTACATGGCGGCCATCACCCGCAAGACCGGCGCCCGCAACCGGATCGACGCGATCCGCATCTCGCAGGGCGAGGGCTGGCTCTGAACCCGCCGCCACCGGCGCCCACGCGCCGACCAGGTCCCGGTACAGGGGCGAGGCCCGCAGCAGGTCGTCGTGGGAGCCGTACGCCGTCCCGCGCCCGTCCATCACCAGGACCCGCTCCGCCCGCCGCGCCGAACTGATGCGGTGGGCGACGACGACCAGCGTGCCGCCGGGCCGGGCCGCGAAGGCGCGTTCCGCGCGTTCCTCCGCCGACGGGTCGAGGTGGCAGGTGGCTTCGTCGAGCAGGGCGAGCGGGGCAGGGGACAGATAGGCCCGGGTGAGCGCGATCAGCTGGCGTTCCCCCGCGGACAGGGTCGCCGGGTCGATCGCCGCCGCCGGCCCGCCGAGTCGGTCCAGCAGCGGGGCGAGCCCCAACGCCTCGGCGGCCGCGAGCAGTTCCGCCTCGGGCACACGGTCCGTCCGGAAGTGGGTCAGGTTCTCCGCGACGGTTCCGGTGAAGACGTACGCCTCCTGCGGGATGAGGACCCGTCGCGCCGAGGCCTGTGCCGAGGGCACCGGCTCCCCGCAGATCCGGATGGTGCCGTGCCGGGGCTCCAGCAGCCCCGCGACCAGCGCCGTGAGCGTGGACTTACCGATCCCGCTCGGGCCGACGACCGCCAGGTGGGCGCCGTGCGGGAGGGTGAGGTCGAGGTCCTGGACCACGGGGGCGGCGGTGGGGCCGTAGGCGAAGGTGACGGAGGAGAGGGCCAGGGCGGGGGCGGGGTGTGCGGCCGTGGGGAGCGCACCACGCGGCTTCACCCCGGGTCCGTCGGACATCGCGCCGCTGCCTGCTGCTAGTGCCGCGGCAGGCGACGTTCGCCCCGTCGCGACGCCCGGCACGCCCTCTCGCCGCACCGGCCGAAACCCCAAGCACGTCCGGTCCATCAACGGCGTCTTCCGTCCGGCACGCCGAGAGGAGGCCCCG